>MFQK01000020.1:0-12283 GCA_001783035.1 Candidatus Magasanikbacteria bacterium RIFCSPLOWO2_02_FULL_44_11 | reverse complement strand
CAATCCTGATTATCTTTTATCATTGTGTAAAAAATTCGGCCTCACCCCGTCGAAAAAATACGGACAAAATTATTTACTCGACCCCGAAGTCATCACTACTTTGCTTGAAGCGGGTGAAGTAACTAAAAACGATACCATAGTGGAAGTTGGTTCCGGTTTTGGCGTGCTCACCCTGCCGCTTGCCGAACGAGCCGGTAAAGTCATCAGTTTTGAAATTGAAAAAAAACTCGCGCCTTACTGGCAAGAGCTAATTAAAAAACGGACTGTAAATAATCTGGAAATTCGCTGGGGAAATGTTTTACGATCTTTTGATGCCCTTCAAATCTCGTCATCATATAAAGTATTAGCCAACCTTCCGTACCAAATCACGTCGGCGGTAATCCGTTTATTTTTAGAGGCGCCTTCAAAACCGGAGGTCATCGTTTGTATGGTCCAAAAAGAAGTGGCCGAACGGATCTGCGCCAAGCCGGGAAACTTATCAGTCTTGGCTTTGTCGGTCCAGTATTACGCCATTCCCAAGTTGGTAGCGGTAGTCCCACGAAGTTCATTTTGGCCGTCTCCCGCCGTCGACTCGGCGATCATTTGCTTGCGTCCACACCGAGAAAAACCGAACGATGTTTTCACCGCCTTATTTTTTCGCCTGATAAAGCGCGGTTTTGCTCAAAAACGTAAACTTTTATTCAAAAATCTCTTGCCGTACGCGCCAAAACAACGAGCTAAAGAACTGGCAGAATGTTTGGCAGAGGTGGGTATTAGCCCGACCGCCCGGGCTCAGGAAGTATCGCTTGAACATTGGAAAAAATTGGCAGTTTGTCTTCTCGAGCGTAACATCTTCACTTCTCCGACAAAGTAAAATATGTTTCTTTGTTATTCACTGTCAAACCAAAGTAGGAATGACAATTTTTTGTTATCCACTTATCTCCCGCGTCAAGTTGTGTTATACTAACTATAACTTTTATTAAGTCTTTATGGTCGGCGATCCGATGCTGGAAACGTCCGCGGCAAAGTTTTCGAATGAGCAGAAAATCGGATTAGGTTTGCTGCTCATTTTTGCTGTTGTGAGTATCAGCCTCGGCGTTTTGCAGATTCGCAATCGCTTGTATAAACCCTTCGCGCTCAACAATAGTGTGCCGGCAGGTTTGCAAGAAGAAGTAAATACTATTGAAGCCCTGCGATTTCGCGACACTGATTTTGACGGCCTTAATGATTTTGACGAGCTCTATTTGCATTCGACCAGCCCGTATCTCGCGGATACCGATTCCGACGGCCTGTCGGATCAGGCTGAAATAGCGACAGGAAGTAATCCGCTCTGCGCCAAAGATAAGCTATGTGAAACAGCTGACCAGTCGGCTGAAATGGCGGCAGTTATTCCCTCATCCACTTTTGGGCTCGAAGAAGAGTCACCGGTTAATTTGGACGACTATATCAGCAACCCGGTCTACATTCGGCAGTTACTGATTCAGAACGGAGTTAAAAAAGATATTATTGATAAAATGACTGACCAACAAATAGTCGCTATGATGCAACAAGTTTTACAAAGCACAACTACCCCGAGCGCTCGCTAGCCTATGTTTAATGGTTTCAAAAAAATAATCTTCAGCTTCACCACTCTCGGTTTAGTGATGATAAGTTTGGTTGGAATTTTTTCTCCCGCCCCGGCCCAAGCGCAGTTGCCAGTGTCGGTCACGCTCGACGTTCCGCGCGGCCTAAGCGAGATTGGCAGTTTAGTTTCTGAAGGACTTAAAGGTCTCGCAATAAGCGCGATTATGCGCACTGTTGATTACACAGTTCGTCGCGTTGCCTATGATTCGGCGGTTTGGCTCGCTTCCGGCGGTAAAGGCCAAACACCATTCGCGCATACAACAAATTTCGGCGACTATATGAAGAATACAGTCTTCGATGCTGCCGCGTCTTCTATTGAAGCATTATCCAAAGGTGAATTTGATATATGTAAAATACCGGATGTGAAGATTGACTTAGCCATGAAAATCGGTTTGCGGACTAATTTTTTGAGCGGCGGCGGCTACGGCGCGCCGGACAAGCCAAAATGTACACTTGAAGAATTCAAAAATAATTGGACTAATGAAAATTGGAAAAGTAAATATGGCGCCGATCAGATCGGCAAACGGTTCAATGCGACGCTCTCTAAAGATAATAGCGGCTTAGGCACTTACGGGCAGATCACCGAAAAAATCAACAATAAAATAATTACCGAGAAAGCGGCTGCCCAGCTCAAGCGTCAAGAGGGAGAAGGTTTTAAGGGTAAAGAAACAGTTGGGGGTCAAGTTCAAACGCCGCCGGCTTTAGTGAAAGAAGAATTTAAAGCTTTAACGCCGAGTCAAAAACAGGCAGAAGATAAGAAACAGTTAGACGCGGCATTTGCGAGCGGTAATGTCAAAGTGATTCCCGCGGCCTTGACGTTATTTTTGAACACACTGGTCGGTACCATGGTAAAAAATTGGCAAGAAAATGGTATGTTGCCTTTTGGCGCTTGTATCGGTGGCTACGGTGGTGACATTTGTAATCAAGGTGTTGCCGGCGATATTTCAAAATCCTATTATTCGCTGAATGGTGGAGGAGTAGCATATGCCCAAAGTTTTTTTAACTATATTAAGACGATAGAAATAAAACCGCCCCCGAGCTATGAAATTTTAGCGGAGTTGGCTAATTGTCCCGACGCGCCAAATATCTATAATTGCCGCGCGGACGACGATCTTATTTTAGCTTTGCGACAAGCCGACACCAATCGTCCTGTTACAATTGCTCAAGCGTTGGAAAAGGGTTGGCTCCACGGTGATTGGAAATTTATTCCTTATTCGGACGAAAATGGCGCCAATAGTGACAAGGAATGTTTCCAAAAAGCTTATTGCTATGGCAATGCCCAGGTATTACGACAGCTTCGAATTATGCCGCTTGGTTTTGAAATCGCCGCAAAAAATAGCAGCCAGGACAAGCCGTGGACTTTGAGAGACGTGGTTAACGGATTTAATAATTGCTCCCTCGACGCGCAAGGAAATGTGGTTTCTGATCCAACGAAACCATTTTGCCACTTGATCGATCCAAACTGGGTGCTGCGTGTGCCACCGACCAAATGTAACGCCTCTGTTTACGGTCCGAATCTTATAACCAGTGGCGCGCCTGATCGTCTTCAAGAATGTGTAGACCTGCAATCCTGTGTCTCATACGACACCAACGGCCGATGCAATGATTACGCCTACTGCACCCGAGAAAAAAATACCTGGAGCTTTGATGCCCAAAAATGTGAACAGCAATACGCGACCTGCCGCTCGTTTACCAATGCGAACGGGCAAAACGTCGCTTATTTACAGCGTACACTCGATGGACAATCCTGCACCCAAGAAAATGTGGGTTGCCGCGGTTACAGTTTGACCCAGAAAAATGGCGCTTGGGTCGCGCCAAGTATCAATAGCGATGGTACCAATAGCGGTATTTTCTTCAACAACAAAATATCGACTAGTTGTTCAGCCAATTCAGCCGGCTGTTCGGCTTTCCAAGTTGTCAAGGATCCGAACGAAACAAGCGAAATGTTATATTTGAAAAAAGCGCCCGATTATTTGAAATGTTATGATGCTAAAACGAGCACGATTGCTGTTGATTGGCCGGTGACGCAAAGTGATTTGATCAAGATCGAGCCGGCTGCCGAATGTAGCAATTATTCTGGCGTCTGTGTTGCCGACGAAGTTAACTGCAATTTTTACACACCGCAATCGGGTGGTGGCACCCAGATTCCAGGTCGCTTTACAAAGGCAGAAGTCACCAATGGCCAAATCACTTGGAATGACCAATGTGACGCTAAATGCGTCGGGTATGCCGCTTTTCGGGAAATGCCCAGTAATTATTCCAATGGCCAGAGCGTGGCCTATATTATTCCATCATCCGGCCAAAAATGTACCGCCCAAGAAGAGGGATGCTCGGCCTTTACTAATTTGAGCGCCGGCACAGGTGATCAAGTGGAACATTACTCCTATCTGCGGCCATGTGTTAAACCGGGGCCAAGTGTCCAAAGTAAAACCTACGTGACTTACGAAGGCGCGGTGCAGGGTGGTTATCAACTGAAAACGTATACTTTAGTGGTCAACAATGACACCGCGAACGGCCCGATCGGAGCGCCAAAATATTTTTATAAAACGATCGCCGAGCTTGGTCAGCATAATCTTGATTGCACGGAGGACACCTACAAAAATGGCATAGCCCCGCTTGATTGCCGCCAGTTTAATGATGAAGCGGGAAATATTTATTATCGTCTCCTTTCTCAAACCATTCCGGTAACCGAGGCCTGCACGGCGTACCGCTTGGATAATGCCGAATTAGCGGCTCCCGGGGTCTGTTTCCAAAATGGCGAATACCGAGGAGATGGCAGTTGTTTTTACGAGGGCTTGCCGGGAACTATTAGCAACAATGCCGGCAACAGCCGCAGTTGTTCAGCCGCGGCCGATACCTGTCGAGGGTATAAAGGAAATGCGGGCAACAATATTCAAGAGGTATTTTATGATAATTTTGAAAATGTTTCGACTGACGATGGTTGGTCCGATGGTGTCATTTCAGCCGAATCAACGCGCGTTGGCGAACATTCCTATGCCAACATTGTAGCAAACCCAGTCAACACCGAGGCACAGCCAATAGTGCGCACGGTGTCTGCCCAAGCGCAACAAAGTTATGATTTAAGTTTCTGGGCCAAAGGCAGCAACAGTATGCAGGTTACATTTGGTGAACAAAACGGCGACGGCAGTGATGTTGGTTATGTCAGCTTGAGCGATACCTGGAACTACTATCATCTAGGACCTTTCGAATATACCGGCTCCTCGACCGCGACTCTGAAATTTATTAACCGCGACACTTCCGGCGCCGGTCGGATCTTTCTCGACAATGTCCGCTTGGTTGGTGTACGCGAGCTGCAGTATCTCGTTAAAAAGTCGTTATCAGTTGACCCAATTTGCGACAGCAATCAGAATGATAATTTACCCGGTGAAGCCCTGGGCTGCGAAGCATACCGCGATCCGACGAACCGCACGTTCAGCCTGACCGGCTTCAGTTATCTCTGTCGTGAAAACGCGATTGGTTGCACGGCCGTAACACAAACCTTTAACACGCCGGATGAAGCCGGGCCGCGGGCGTATAACGTCCGCCTGACCGGAGCAGGTGGGTCGACCCAGCAAGTCACGCTCGGTGCCGATACTTATAGCTGTGTCATCCCGGTCGGAGACACAGCTTGCTATGTGAATATGGTCGGCCATTCGGAAAGTGAGATTCGGAAAGGTGTCCCAGACCGTTTTATCACCTCGACTATTTACGTTCCAGCCGATTCACCGGTTAGCGCGCCTATCTATTTGGTGGCGAATAAAGCTGGGACGTGTAATGGGGTGGATTTAGGCTGTACGATTGCTGGGGCACAACAATTAACACCAGGAGGTCTGAAGTTTGTCACCACTACCATCAAAAATGATCCGGCCTTGTACGATACTGCGCTCTGTCGCAGCGAAGCTGTTGGCTGCAACGCGTATAGTGATGGCGCCGACACCCAATATTTCAAAGACCCGGCTATAACCGGCCAGAAAGTTTGTACCTATCGCACTAATGTCCGCTTCAATGGCCAGGATCGCAGCGGTTGGTTCTGGAAAGGAGTCGGAAAATGCGAAAATACAAACGATTCCGCGCCTGGATATTGCACTTCGGACAGCGATTGCGGCGCGAGTCGGTGTATTAATATCGGTGACCAGCCGTGTTATCTAAATTACCAAAACAGCGGTGAATATGGATTGTGGTCGTCCGGCAATACCTCGACCTATCGGAATTTTGTGGGTGAGTGTCCGGTGAATCAAAATAAATGTTCAGAATTTTTAGATCCGAATGACAATAATCAGGCGTATTATTTCATCAAAGACAACCGTATCAGTGAAGGTGATTGCAGCGGCCAGGTGAGCCAGAAATTCGGTTGCGCCTTGTTCAATGAGACCAGTAACCCAAATAAATTCTTTAACTCAAATCGGCTATACAAACAAAGTAATGATGAAAACGGTAAGAAAGTGCCAGCCACGCAATCAGCTTTACCAGATAACGACGCTAACCTCATAATCAAGGTCGGCCTTGATCGTGTTTGCGGCGAATGGTTGGGATGCAAGAACCGCTCTGTTTTTGATGAAGCCACCGGTAAGTACAAGGATGTTTGTTATAACGTCAGTCTATGTAATGGTGAAACGTGTGCAAATGTGAAAAGCGACTATAGCCGCAACATCCTGTCGGAAAATATCTATAAGAGTCGCAAAGTCGGTTGGGAAGGACAAGATTTTAGCGGCTATTCAATTTTGGATCTTTATCCATTAAGCGAACTCGAGGACCATAATTTTTCGACCGCAGCGAAGCCGGATTATCGGTTGGTGTATAAAGTAAAAAATGCTAAATGTGAGGTTGAAGGCAGTACGTGCGTCAACAAGCACAATGAGCAGGGTATTTGTAAAAACAACGCCTGCGTTCGATCGATTGGTGGTATGGCAGATTCTGTTCAAGTAAGCGGGGCCGAACCGCAAACTTGTCGCGGCTATCCGGAAAAAGACGCGCCGTTCCCATTCACCAATTATATCGCCTATAAGAATGCCGACTATAGTTTAGCTAAAAAATGTTCAGAAAATGCTAATCCATCCTCAAATGAGCACGCTTGTGAATGTGACTATACCAAAGTAAGTTACGGCGACACCCTTGATAAATACTGGCGCCTTGAAAAGCCGAATCAAACCGATGGTGTTGTTTCAGCCAATGCCAGTTTAGGCGTCAATGGAAAATACTTCGGCGTACCACCGGGAATTTGTGTTGGCGGAACGAATGGCATAAAAGGTCAAGAAAAAGCTTGTCTCAAAACTGCCGACTGCCTGGATGGTGGTACATGCCAACAAAAGAGCGGCACCAATGAGCTCATCGGCTATCGCGGCTATTGTGTGGAAGAAGATTCACGCAGTACGAAATATGGCGACCCGACAGATCATACATGTTTAACATGGTTCCCCGGCCGTACGAACGGACTGATGGATTTGTATAATCAAAATGCTAAAGCAGGGTATATTTTGCCGTCGGGCTACGACGCCGGGCCGTATTATTGCACCGAGAAAGAGATCTGGCGGAAACCTATCGGTCAAAAGTCGGGTTCAGATTTCTATTATGATTGTGGTGGTGATGCTAAAACAATGAAATTTGATGGTGGGGTGGACCAGCTTATTAACGATGCGTTACAAACTCTGGTAGGTCCAACTATGTCGTTCGGTAATGCCATAAATAAAATAAAAAATGCAAAGATAAAAGATGATGACGGGGGTGAATGTACCGATTATGGTAGTTTGCCGAGAGCGATGACGCCTAGTGGTAATAATATGTATCTTATGGATCTTAAAGCATCAGATGAAGATTATAGCCCATGCCCCGATGGCACTGAAACCGGGGCAATAACTTATGCGGGGTATAACGCGATCGATAATTTAATAGATGATGAGGATCAAATTTCTTTAAGTTATACCTGCTACAAACCGAATGAATATTGGCTACCAGAAACATCGGAACCTATAAAAAATAACCAAGCCGCAGAATCAATTGATGGCGTTCAGATAATAGAGCGAGAATATCGTTGCAAGATTATGTATAAAATTACCGATAGGCCGAGTGAAGTGAAGGCGGCAACACAAAACATTTGGAAGTCCGAAACGCTTAATCAAATAACCCAATTCGCAAACGCTGACTGTGACCCGTTTGGGGCGGTTGGTCTCAATAGAGCTGTTCTACCAGGAGACATTATCGTGATGAAAAGTCCAGAAGAAATATACAACACAGATTTAGGAATAAGTCTTAAAAACAATAATCTTCTTACTGCAGATTTTAAGTGTTTGCTTGGCGTTGCGATACCGCGTGGTATTAGTAACGTGTTCAAAGGCGAAGTAGTGCATGATGGCAGTCTTCCCGCTGCCGGAACACCTCAAACTGCCGGAACACTTCAAAATTTATTTGGCTCCGGCATGTTCGAAAACAATACAGTACAGGGTGGCTATACTCCTGCCGAAACCCTTATTCATACCGAAACCCTTCAAAAGTTATTTGCCCGAAGCGTTGCGAAATATGTGTTAACTGGTCCGACATTTCCTCAGCCTGTTCCTGATACAAAGCAATGCCGTGTTGTTGAGGGTGGTCTTTTCAGTGATTATTTCGATGTTGAAAAGAATGGTGACCCATGTGGAGAGCCATCCGTTTGCTTGAAAACGGGGGCCGGGAGTACGTCTGGTGATGAGCGCCTTAATCAAAGTAACCCATGCGCAGAGGATCAACTTGAGAATTTAAGTACAGAGCATAAGGCCTTCTGCAATTATGTTTGTTCACCGGATATGACAGGTAGCTATACACCAGAAAATTATATGCAACAGACTGGGATTGGTTGGGACGTTACCGCCGGAACCGCGGGCACGAATCCAAAAGCGCCTATTGTGCGAGCGCTCGGAACATGTCGCATTGTTGGCGGCGTTGAAGTATGTCGTGAAGGCGATGAGGGTTTAACCTTGGTAACCAATGAGGCCAGCTTCTCGTCGGGTAAGGTACGTTTGACTTTTGAAAACAGTGTCGCCATGCGCTTCTTCGCTTTTGCTGACACCAATCACATGCCGATTAGACGCGTGGCTATCGATTGGGGCGACGGAGATGAGGATACCTACACAGCTTCGGGAGATAATTTTGATTCTGGTAGCGATGGTTTATCCGCTTATCGCAATCAGCGCGGCGGCTTGGCGGGCACGTGTGTAACAACCAGGACAGATCCGAGTGTGGAAAAAAGATGTGTGATAACAAACGTTTTCCACAACAATCCGGCGGAAAAAATTATCACTGACCGTGATTGTCGGGCGGAAAGCGATTGCGCGTACACCAATGTTTGCCAAGAAGAACAAAATTCTCCTTACTTCGGAACGATTCTTAACAAAACATGCAACAAAGGTTATTTTGAGTTCAAGGATCACAGTTACGTTTGTGAAAAGCAAGACAATGATACAGATATTTATAAAAAAGACTGTCCAGAGGGCGGAACCACTGTTTTTCCCAACGGGTGCTGCGTCTACAAACCTCGTGTGCACGTCAAGGATAATTGGGGTTGGTGTACGGGAACGGAAGATTGCGATCCGTCGATAGGGAAGGGGTGTTATGATAATGGAGGTGAAACAAGAAGTACAGATTATTGTGATATAATTAATAACGACAACATTAAACAAAAAGCCTGGGTAAATTATTCGGGTAGCGTGTATGTAGCTCCTGAGTAGTAGAAAATCATTAACATCTATAATTAACAAAAAACACCAATCTTGATCCGTTATGGTGTTTTTTGTGTTCGCACCCAACATCGCTGTTGAGTGCGTCATGCGATATTTCGAGTCAGTCTCCTTTAGTGTAGGTTAACTTTCTGGTCGAACCATCGGAGAAATTGATCACTATGAGCACCCATGGTCCATCCACGAACAACTGGTCACTCCAGTCAGGGTGACAATAACCGGAGATGTGACGATGACGAAGACACACTTCCTTAACCGTACCGGTGTAGCCGGCACAATCATGGCAGAATGTAAAATCACCTTCAATGTAATAATTTGCATCTCTCCGCCAGCTGTAGTGCATGGTGTCCGGTTCAAAACAGAACTCATCACGCACAGTCAGCGAATACCACACAGTCAACCTCTTCCCCGAAGAGCAGCCGAGATTGGGAAAAACATCAAGCGCAAACGTTCCAGTTTCGAACGGAGTCGTTGAATCTTTTTTCCAATGCTCCCACTTCCGGCCGTTGAGGACCGCGAGCGCGAACTCCCAGTCGGAATCCGCGTCGGGACCGGCATCGGCACCACCATCGGTAACGCCGCCATCAGTCAGACCACCGTCAGGGTTGCCCCCATCGGTGACGCCGCCGTCGACACCCCCGTCTGGATTGTTCCCGTCGAGTCGGTCGTTCGGACCGCCGTCAGTCGTTTCCGTGTCCGTCCCACCACAGCCGATCGGTACAACGAAAACGAACATCGCGAGGACTCCAGCGAGGAGCCCCGCCACAACCATTTTCTTGAACATCGGGTTCTCCTTCGGGCACGCGGCCCATTTGAGGGTTTATTACAACTCTCACTGAATTTGGCCAGCAAACACCTAAGTCCATTAAACATTTAAATTAGGTATCTCATGGCCAAATTCAAATGAAGACTAAAACATCGCTTTGTAGGTCATTTTAGGCTCCTTAAAGCCAAAACTGACACATTTTTCAAAGAACAGCTAACTTTACCTCATTTTAAGCTATTTGTCCAGATGAAAGGTGTGGATAGCTGTTAGTGATATTACCAGTAAAATAGGGATATAATCAAATGCCCCAAATATCTTGTCGCCTCAAATATCTACCATGTGCCACAGTCAATAATAGGACAATTGATTGACCCTTTACTCTCTATTTTGTTACAATTCACTTGCGCATATCGCGTAAAAAAAGGAGTCAAACCATGCTACGGACAATGTTGGTTTTCAGCGTCATCACTTGCGTGTCATGCCTCGAACCTGCCAGCCAGACCTATCGTGTCGATGTTGACCTCAACACCGGGCAGGTGGTCTACGAATTCCCTAGTGGCTATACGACAACCTCGACTGAAGAATTCCAGACGGATCTGGAGTGGACGTATCTGGACGATCCGTACGCCGAGGCGGATGTGCTGCTTGGCGAGAACATCCCTGAATCAACTGATTCGGATTACAGCTATAACCGTTATCCGCTTCAGCCGTTCAAACCCATCCGTGTCTGGAACCTCGTTCTCACTGGCGGACGCAATGATCGTTATGTCAGTGGTTGTATCAAGCGAAATGGCCCCTATTTTGCCATCCGCCTGAACACCAAGGGCGGAAAGGAAGTGTTTGACTGGCACTTCGCGATTCGCAACTCAGACGGTTGGTGGTGTCTGGATGCTTACGAAAGTGTCCGTGATCCACCGATTAATTGGTGTAATAATCCCTGTCTGCCGAGCGGCGCCAAGATGCGCGAGTTCTTTGAATCGATCCGCTCCAGCATCATGCAGTCTGCTCTTGATTTCGGCGTGCCGTATGCGACTGCCGCGATCGTTGCCACGATCGGCGCGGCGCTGGTCGTTGCTGGCACTGGCGCAATCGTTGCCGCTCCGGTCGGATTGTAATGGTCAGGCTGGCCCGACATACCGGGCCAGCCTGCCACACTTATTTTATATATATGATTGAAAAAATTATTGAATGGATTCTTAATTTACCGGGGATCAAATGGCTTACCATTCGTCTGCTCGACAGAATAGTAAAACCTGTTTTTGAAGCGGAATGCCGGCTGGCAGAAGCGGGTATCGAATCAATTACAACTGAACAACGTTCATTTTTCCGCTCTCTAAAAAAAGGAGACATGATTATCATTGATGGTGACCGGGGAAAAATAAAATTCATTGTGGAGTGGGGCGAAGCCTACGAATTTGGTGAAGAAAACCGCTATCTTGATATTGAATTTGAAGATACGGACATGACACTCCAAATTCGCACAGATATAAAACATCACATACGCTATATAAAGTGGGTTCCATCGTATCTTTTCTTTCGTCAGATCGGGACAAAAGGCTTGTTTATACCTTTCCGATCGCTGGACATCCCGTCGCAAGGCATCCGTCTGGTGGCATCCCCTCGTAAAGACGGGCTGGCGCAGTTTCAAAAATAAACAGATCACCACTAACGAATCTAATTGCGAAGCGATGCATTCATCTTAAATAAAATTTTCTTACAAGATAGTCGGACTCTTTTCATAGAAAAGTACATTTTTTAGTTAAATTATCAGTCGCAGGTTAATGTAAGGACCTGAGCTTTGACAAAACACGCCAGGTGTTGTTATTATTTAATAACCTGCACATGTGGTGTAGATAAACAAGGAGTGGCAAGTACCCCAAATTTTAGACACCAAGTTTCATTCGGATGAATAAATAATGTTAGCTTTAGGATGCCGCGTAAGCGGCATATTTTAATTGTTGTTTTTGTTTGAACAGAACGGGCGGCATTCTGGGGGCAGAGTGGATACGGCGGTTGTTGTAGTAAGCGATCTGCCGGTGAATAGCCTCGATCAGCTCGCCGACGTGGTTAAAACGTTTTAGGCTGCCAAGTTCCAGTTTGAATTGCGAATAATAGGTGAAGTCTCCGGCCCAGACCACGTTCGCCCGAACGGGGCATATGACTTTCAGAACATTTTCCACTCGTGTTTCCGGCTTGTTTAAGTCCTCAG
>MFQK01000019.1:6063-6182 GCA_001783035.1 Candidatus Magasanikbacteria bacterium RIFCSPLOWO2_02_FULL_44_11 | reverse complement strand
TTTATCGCTGTTGATCGGTTCGGCACCCGGTAACGATCTGAAATTATCCGTTGAAAAAATCGCCGGTTTTCGTAATTTTGCCAACAAGCTTTGGAATATATCTCGTTTCATGATGCTGA
>MFQK01000019.1:0-5971 GCA_001783035.1 Candidatus Magasanikbacteria bacterium RIFCSPLOWO2_02_FULL_44_11 | reverse complement strand
GACACGACCGCTAATCTGGAAAAATATAATTTGTCTTATGCGGGAGAGGCTTTGCGCGATTTTACTTGGGGCGATCTGGCTGATTGGTATTTAGAAATTGCTAAAGTGGAAGGCGACAAGTCGACCATCCTCAATTATATTTTCAATACCGTTTTGAAGTTATGGCATCCTTATATGCCATTTGTTACCGAGACGATTTGGAAAGAAGTTTATGGTGAAAAAGAAATGTTGATGGTGGCCAGCTGGCCGGAAGTTAAAAGAGCCAAGATTTTGAAAGAGGTTGAGCAGTTTGAATTAATGCGTTCTTTGGTGACGCGTGTCCGTGCCGTCCGAAGCGAAAATAAAATTGAACCGTCGAGAAAGGTCAAGGCCTTTTTTGTAGCGGGTAAATACGGTAAATTCTTAAAAGAAAATACCCGGGCGATTATGGCTTTGGCTCGTTTGGAATCGCTCGATATTATGGTGAAGGGGACTAAGCCCGAACGAACAGTGGGTTTTCACGAAAAAGGCGTTGAAGTTTATCTTGATCTGGGAGGGGCAGTTGATAGTGAAAAAGAAAAAGACCGCCTGGAAAAAGAGTTGAGCGAAGTTTCAAATTATATTCCGACAGTTGAGGCTAAGCTCGACAATCCGGATTTTATTTCCCGGGCGCCTGAGGCGGTTGTAGAGGCGGAGAAGAGAAAGTTGGAAGCCGCCAGAAATAAACAGGTAAAAATTCAAGAGCAACTGAATCATTTTTAATAACAGCTATGAAACCATCAACAGATGCCGAAAAAATAAAAGAGGTGTTGGAACGGGGTGTGGAGGAGGTCATTGAACGTGAAAGTCTGCAAAAAAAATTATTTGCCGGCAAACCGCTGCGCATTAAGTTTGGGATTGATCCGACTGGAGCTGATTTACACCTTGGACATGCCGTGCCGCTGCGTAAATTGCGTGCTTTCCAGGATCTGGGACATCAGGTTATTTTGTTGATTGGAGATTATACCGCACTCATCGGTGATCCGACTGGCCGAAGTCAGACGCGACCCATTCTCACGCCCGCCGAAGTTAAGAAAAACATGAAAACGTATACTGACCAAGCGGCGCTCGTACTCGACATGTCCAAAGTTGAAATCCGTTACAACAGCGAATGGTATGGTGCTACAGAATTTACGCAATTACTCATGGAGTTAACCTCAAAAATTACTGTCGCGCGCATACTGGAGCGCGATGATTTTCAGAAGCGCTTGAAAGAAGGATCCGATATTCAAATGCAAGAACTGCTCTATCCACTCCTCCAGGGCTATGATTCAGTGGCTTTGAAAGCGGACGTTGAGCTTGGCGGGACCGATCAAAAATTTAATTTACTGATGGGACGCAAATTGCAGAAACGATATGAGCAGCCGGAACAAGATATTATGACGGTTCCTTTACTGGAAGGAACTGATGGCGAGAAAAAAATGAGCAAATCGTATGATAATTATATTGCTTTACTGGACGCGCCCGAAGAAATGTTTGGAAAAGTAATGTCCATACCCGATAAATGTATCATAAAGTATTTCGAGCTGGCGACCGACGTGCCGAGTACAAAAATTGAAGCATATAAACGAGCTTTAATTGATGGCGCTAATCCCCGTGATAATAAAATGATGTTGGGATCTGCTTTGGTAAAAATGTACCATTCTGAAGCGGCGGCTAAAAAAGCCACAGAGCATTTTGTGAATACTTTTAAAAACAAAGAAAGACCGGCAGATATTCCGAGCGTAAAGCCGTCGACCTACGATATTATCACGGTGCTGATTGAAGGGAAATTGGTGGAGACAAAATCAGATGCTCGTCGCGCGATTGAACAGGGTGGCGTGAAAATAGATGATGTCAAAGTCGAATCGATTGAAGCGAAGGTGAACCAGGGGAGTGTCGTGCAAAAAGGTAAAAGGTTTTTCGTTAAAGTCGTGTAAGTCTAATTTTAATAAAAATTAAAAGGCTTGAGTTGGTTCTCATGCCGTAAAAGCGGGAAGGCTATGTTGACGGTAAGGAGCAATAGGGACAGATAAAAGGAGGTGATAACGTGGCGTTGATTACCAGCATGTATCAGGCGGTCTTGCAGGTCATCAACTTTTGGGTCTTGTTCATCAAAGGAATCATTTGGATCGGAGCATGAAAGGAGTCAAAAATGGAAAGGTGTCGGCAGGTTGCACTATTTCCAAGATACTACAAACCTGCCTACCAAAATATCCGGATTTCGATCGGGATTTTTTGTTTATGGACAAGGTTTTTAGAAAAGTGGTATAGTAATTATATACTTTTAAACTTAATTGTATGCATCTCGAAAGCTCGGTTGGAAGTTCGCATCTCGATGTTCATCGGGGTCAGCCAGATATTTCTCAAAAGAAAAGAGACAGCGAGCTAAAGCTTAAATTAGACGTTCAGTTTAGAGTAATGGAGAAGATGGATTTTTTGAAGGAGAAGCCGGACGGTATGACCGATGAAGATTTCAATCAAGAGTTGATGGCTGCTTTTGATCATTGGGATAAGGTTGGCAATGGAAGTAGATTCAGATTATGTTATCAAGAATTGCGAGAACAAGGAATTTCTCAGATCGATGTTTTGACAGATACTATTTTTAAGATAATACAAGACGACATCGCTCGCGAAAATAATGCGGCAGTAATGAAAATCCAACATTAGGATTTGGTATGAAAAAAATGTGGAAAAAAACTTGGCTGGCCGGTTGATATCCTGACGCGCGACAAAGGCGGTATGTTTATTTCCGATGACGGCGCTGGAATTGTTTATTTTTTGAAACCGGAATAAAGTACTTATCCACACCCCGGCATCTCTTCGCTGAAAAAAGTATGGTATACTGTTTATAAGGAGGGGGAAATAATCTCGCGCGAACGAGATTGTTTTTTTATTTTAAGTCTATGCAAAAAAATTGGAGGGTGTTAGGCGGTGTTGGTGTAGTCGCGGTCTTATGTGTTATGGGGTATTTTTTTATCACTTATGGCAGTTATAAACATTGGAAATTTAGTCGATTGTTAAAAAGCGTTCAATCGGTCGAAGAAATAAAATCCGATCAGGATTTAAAAGATGCTGACAAGGATGTATCAGGCGGTTTTACACCCGATGAAACTCTGTCTTTTTATATTAAAGCTCTTGAGAATCGAGATTATGCCGTCGCCAGCAGTTATTTTATTGGTGACAAGCAAGCCATAGAATTTACTAATTTTTTATCTGCCGACGTGTATACTTTGGATGAATACTTACAGCTGATCAAAAAACCATACTTGGGTACCTATAGCGACGATAAGATGTTTTACACCGCGCGTTATGAGCTTCCCGGTCCGGATTTTTTTGCTAGGTTTAGAAAGTATCCTAATAAACGTTGGAAATTAATTGAAATATAGTATGAATAAAAGGAGGGGACTCGCAGTGGCTTTAGTCAGTGCAATTTTTTTGGCTATTCCAATTTGGTTGCAGTCGTATAGTGAACGCAGCACACATCCGGCGCTTACCTATGAAATGATTGCCTTGTTTAATGAATCATTTCCAAAACTTGCTTTATCGAAACAGGAGATAGAATGGGTTATTCAAGGCAGTCGTGATGAGGATATCTGGCCGCGTTGGATTAATCATTTTTATAATCCGACAACAAATTCGGGGTGGGGCGCGCAAAAATTCGGATGGTTTCCGTCGAGTATGGCCATAAACTTGGCGAAGTTGTTATTATCGGATTATCCGCCGGTTCCTTCGAAATATTGGGCGGTCATGCCAAATATCCAGGCGCAGTACAAAAATTTTGGCGGCGACCGAACGTGGCAGCGTGCCCTGTATGAATGGTCGCATGATAATAAATATGAAGCTTACTACACCCTTGGACATATTTTGCATTTACTTGAAGATGCGACCGTTCCGGATCATACCCGAGACGATACGCATGCCCACCCTTTACAATCTTTGACGGGCGATATTGGGAGTCCGTATGAATTGTATGCCGAACAGTACATTCGCGATAATGAGGGAACTAATTTGCCAATTACCGCCTCAGCGCTTTTTGCCGCGAATTTCAGACCGATAATTTTGTCTAGGTTGGTGGATTATTTTGAGGTCTTGGCTGGTTACTCACACAGTTATTTCTTTAGTAAGGATACCATTATTGGTTTTCCATTACCGGTTATAATATCGAGTGACGATGATTATGGTTATGGTAAAGATAAAGATGGCGGTATTTTTCTTTTAGCTCGCAAGCGCCTTCAAAGGGGACTTGGTTTTAGTTTGAATGTCGTTTTTTCTCTTAATGACCCTATATACGATGCTCCAATTTTGGAGGCTTATTTCAAGCGTTTGTCGAAAGAAGCCATTCTCTATGGTGCCGGAGCCATTAAATTATTTCGCGACGAGGCCGATGAAGTTAAACAATCAAATGTTGTTCTGACAAAACCCCAAGAAAAGAAAGGAGTTGTCTCTTTACTGAATAGTTTAAAAAATTTAAAATCAGTTTTGCCATCGGCGACATTATCACCGGACGACAAGACAGATATAACGGAGCCACTAGAATATAACGCTAAAACCGTGTCGGTTGTGTTTGCGCCTGTTACGCCGTATACAGCGGAGGCGTCATCGTCTTCGTTTTTGCCGGAGTTAATAACAATATCCGGATCGGGATCAAGCTCTGTGGCGCCTCAGAAAATTGAAAACTCATTCGAGAAGATCTTCGATGATGAAGATCAAGTCGTTCACATCCAGCCATTTTCTTTTTCAGCCGTAACATCTTCAGATAATTTTAGTTATACTGCGCCTAGTCTTGTCGAGATTGTCATTGCTAATGTTTTAACATCTACCGTCGGTTCATCGCCCGAGACGGATGTTTCTTCAACCATTAATGTATCTTCCACAACAACTTTAACGGTAGTTTCAAATACATTGGCAATTTCAAATATAACCACGTCTACAATAATCTCTTTAATTCTGCCTGATGAGACTTTCACAACCACAACCACAACACCAACCACAACACCAACCACAACGACCGAGGTTTTAGTCGGCGATCCCGCTCATATAATTATTAATGAAATAGCCTGGGCCGGAACATCAAGTGATTATCCGCTTGATGAATGGATTGAATTGTATAATCCAACCGACTCATCTATCGACCTTGCCGGTTGGAAGATTGTGGTTGGAGAAGTTTCTGTTTATTGGCAAAAAATAAACAACATGATTGTGGAACCGAAAGGATATTTTCTTTTGGAGAAACGCCGTGATGAAACGCTGCGAGAAATTACGGCTGATGTCGTTTATGGCGATGCGATCTTGCGAAATACCGGTGATAAAGTGGCTCTTTATAATGTTCAGGGGGGCTTGGTTGACGAAGTTGATTTTTTACAGGGCTGGCCAGAACAAAGCTCCCATGGTTACCGCAGTTTAGAAAGAATTGATTCGAACAACTTTGCTTTCGATTCCGCCAACTGGCGGCCAAGCAATGATTTTCGTATGCTTGGGAAAAGTTATAACGGCGGCCTTATTTATGGTTCACCCCGCCAGGCAAATAATGGCAATGTTGCGCTTAATTATCGACAAGAGGCACCGGTCCGTATCTTAAAAAAAGAAGATAATCCTTATCTTTTGGGTTATTATGAAATTCCGATTGGTTTCAAATTAATTATAGGGCCTGGCGTGGTTATCAAAGGCTATTATCCCGATTCAAAAATGGATATTTTTGGCGAACTTGAAATTCAAGGGAATGCTGCTGAGAGCGTGAGGATGACATCGGGTAAACCGCAACCAAAAGCAGGGGATTGGCAAGGATTGTGGTTTCATCCGGGGTCAGTCGGGAACATTGTTGGCTTGGTTATGGAGTATGCCGGAAAAGATTTCCGAGTGAACAATTTTATCTATACCGGCCACGTTGGTCAAGCCATCCGCGCCGAGCAATCCACTATTACTATAAGTGACTCAATATTTAGAGAAAATAGTTCGACCACGCTTTATGCTT
>MFQK01000018.1 GCA_001783035.1 Candidatus Magasanikbacteria bacterium RIFCSPLOWO2_02_FULL_44_11 | reverse complement strand
TGACTGGCTGAACGGTTACCAGGTGCCAGGGCTTCCGGGTACGGAAATGACCCCGCAATCGTTTACGAAGTAATGATTATGAAGTTTCACACTTATATAGTCACATTAGTAATTCTGTTAATCCCAATGATTTCTATGGCGGAAGATTCATTTCCGGCATTTCCGATGGCGTTCTGGGGCAACGTTAATATTAACGACGCGTCAGCTTCGGTTGGAACGATCGTCAAAGCATACTATGGAAGCACATTTGCGGGTCAGGTTGAGGTGCATGAAAACGGAATATATGGATACACCAAGTCAACCAAACAAAAACTTTTGGTAAGTGAAGGTGCGGGGCAAATTACCTTTAAATTTCAAACTTCTGCTTTCAATAACGGAGCAGAAACCGGAGGAACTGTGGTGGTAACTCACCCCTCATTCGTTAGCGGAGAAACAATAAATAAAGATTTGGCATTTATTTTTTCTGTTCCGGCCGCATCTCCGCCACCGTCATCAGGAGGTGGCGGCGGAGGAGGCGGTTCAGGTGGCGGAGGAGGTGGAGGAGGCGGAATTGCAGAATCTCCAACCCCAACGCCAACAACGGCTAAAGCCGGAGACGTTACGGGGGACGGAAATATTGATATTCTTGACTTTAACTTATTGATGATTAACTGGGGCAGCAATCCGCAAAAAAAAGCCGCCGACCTGAACGGTGACGGCAAAGTAGATATTTTTGACTTTAATACTTTAATGGTTAATTGGTCAAAATAAATTTATGAGAATTATAAAATACATATCACTATTCGTCATTACTTTAATACCTTTTTCAGCGTTTGCCGCGACGAGCGTTTCTTTCTCTCCGTCTGTCGGAGAATATAGGGAGGGTCAAACTTTCGCTGTTAACGTTTCCGTTAATTCCCAAAACCCTGTTTACACCGTGAAAGCCGAACTTACTTATCCGGCGGACTTGCTTGAGGTTCAGTCGTTTACTTTCGCCAACAACTGGATGCCGCTTACTCAAGCCGGTTACGATTTAGTGGATAACAACAAGGGGATGTTGATAAAAACAGCTGGTTATCCAAGCGGCCTATCTTCACAGGCGATTTTAGGCACGGCAGTATTCAAGGTAAAAGCAAAAGGTTCAGCGGTAGTAAAATTAGGTAACAGTTCTATGGCATTAGACGCTAACAATACAAACACTATAAGCAATTTTTCTTCGCAAACAACGTTCACTCTGTTAGAAAGGGTAGCGTCTGTCGCGCCTACGCCAACTTCTGTCTCGCAACCTCAAGTAATTACTTCACCAGCTCCAAAGGAAGACACTCAATCAGATGAGTTGGCAGGAGTAGAACAGGAGAAAGAAGCGCAAACGGCGGCTGTTTCTGGGGCAGCCTCAACATTCCCGTGGCTTTGGTTAGCCACAGCTCTTGTTTTTCTATCGTTGGCCATCGGATTTCTCACCGGAAGAAAAACCGAGCTTTTGTCCGGCTACCTTCCCAAAAAATGAACTGGCTCACAGAAAATTGGTTCTCGCCTAGCATACCCCTGATTGTCTTAGGAGGTATGCTTTTATTGGTGCCTCTTTTTGTTTTAGCTCATCCCGGAGGTACTGATTCCTCCGGCTGTCATACTTGCCGCACTAACTGCTTAGATTGGGGATTGAGCTATGGAGAATACCACTGCCACAACGCAAAAAGCTACTCTCAACCCCTTGATCCAATCAGAAGTCACTACGGATCGGGCGGTACAGGATATACCGAACCTTGGCCAGAATACAATTATGGGTATTCTCCACCTTCGTATCCTAGTACACCAAGTTGTCCGTTATTCTCGTCTTATAATAGTTTGTCGGATTCCTGTAAATGCAATTATGGATATGTAGCAGACGGAGGCAGTTGCGTGAGTGGAAATTCTTATTGTTGGAATAAGCATGGTTACAATTCGAGTTATGACTCCTTATCCAAAAGTTGCGAATGTAACTATGGGTATGTTTTCAATTCTAGCAACCAATGCGTAAGCCAAGATAATTATTGCCAGAGCATATTCGGCTACAACGCTGAGTACAACGTGCCTACTGATAAATGCGGGTGTTCAAGTGGCTATGTAGCTGATAGTTCTGGAAATTCCTGTATTAGCGGCAGTCTTTATTGCAGTAACAAGTTCGGCTTTAATTCACGATTTAATAGTCTTAACGATACCTGTGAGTGTGATTATGGATACGAGTTGAGCAGTGGGCAATGTGTAAAAAAAGAGGTCAGATCATACACTCCACCTGTTATACCAGTAATTACACCAACCCCTTCCCAAGTAATCAAGATAAACACCCCATCGCCTATACCAATAGTTACGCCTTCCAAACCTATTCCCGCACCAGTCCCTGCGTCTAAACCAGCAATACTTCCACCTGCCTCTATAGTGGAACCGGCACCAGTTAAAACCAAAAAAGAAATAGCAGAAAACCCAAAATGGCAATCAGAATCGGTGAAGTTTAACTTGGTTGGAAATGAACTACTTAGAGAATGTGGTGGCACCAAATGTAAAGTGGTTAAATGGGGATCAACCAACGGCACCGCGGCCATAATCGGAAAACAGGATGACTGGTTTAAGGCTATTATATCAGACACGGAATCAACAAATGAGGGCTGGCTTAACAAAGCGTTAGTTCCAGATGAAATTCAGGATCAATACGCGGCTACTATTATAAAACAAGAACCCCAAGAATCTACTCATTTGGAGGAACCAAAAAAGTGGTATTCCAAAATGTTTGCATGGATTTTTGGAATTTTTCAATAGTAAACTATATGAACTGGCTCAAAGAGAATTGGATAGGCGTTTTGATCTGGGGATCAATCATTGGCGGTGGTGCATGGTGGTTTTTTTCTGATTTTGAAACCACTTCTCGGTATGATCGTACCGATGACCCACCTACAACTCGTTCTTACGAATCCGGTGACCGTGATTGTACCGACTTTTCGTCACAAAGCGAAGCACAAAGATTTTTTATAGCTAACGGTGGGCCCTCATCCGACCTCCATAATCTAGATCGTGATGGTGACGGTGTCGCCTGCGAGACTTTACCTTAAGTGAGTCCTTGGCTAAATAGTTTATGTCGTGTTGATACTTTATGGAAATCTGGGCAATAATTACTTTTCCAATCAAGGTAATAATTTATATAGTTTATTTTTTCCCACTGCTCGGAGCACGAATCCTACAGTTTTTGGATATGTGGCCGATTTGGTGGCCGTTTAGTACTCTTATTTAAGACATGGACAAAATAATGGAAAAATTAAATAAAATTTCATTGCCAGCTACAATTATAATAGCAAGCCTTGTTTTGGGGGGCTTTTACTATGCGAGTGAAATAAATAAACAAAAATCTATTGAGCGACAACAGCAGATTAAAATAGACCAAGAAAAACAAGACCAGTTAGCTAAAGAGCTTAAAGAACAGGAAACAAAAGAGCAAGCCGAGCAGGCTTTAAGCACGTGTATTAGTGACGCGGAGGAAAAACAGACAAGATATTGGAATAGCGAGTGTAAGAGATTAGGTAAAATAATTAATAGTTGCGTCCCAATTCTTGACCTGACATTTAATGAGTACCTGAAAGACAAGGGTCTCACGATTGAAGAATATAAAAATCAAAGGGGGATTACTGATAATAATATATTTGCGGGATTACTCGATTACGCTAAAAGACAGGATGAATGTTCTTGTGCTTTGCCTATTTCTTTGGCCGATAATGCTAATAAGATCTCAGCGGATGACAAAGCGATGTGTTTTAAGAGATACCCGCAGTGATAATTTTTCAATCCAACAACAACAAAACCGCCTCAATGTGCAGGCGGTTTCGGTCTATTCAGGAAGGACTATTTTTTTCTGAAATAATCTGAATAGTTTTTTGCCGTCTCTGCTCCGAATACATCACGAATACACTCTGAACCGTGCTGATATTCTTTGTCAGGACATAGGATGGCCTTGCAATTTGGATCATATTCAACGCAGGCGTATCGGAATTCAACACTAGTAATTATCGTGCCCTCTCCATATTTCCCCTGACTTGAGTATGGAGCTATAATCATTTTTGCGATCGTACCATTATCTGGTGGGGGAGCGATTATATCCCACAAAATTATATTTTTAGATGATTCAAAAGTTGTAAGAAATTCATCTCTTGTTGTGGACAGCCTAATAGGACTCTTGAGATCAATCGTAAATTCTAGCGGGTTTTCTTTGGTAAAAACCGCATTTGAATTATTAAAATCAAGCTGTGTTACGGATTTACGTGATCCGCCAAGTGTTCCACTAATATCTCCTAGGCTTAATGATACAAAATTTGGCAGGTCATTCCTCACTTCACCCCTAACCACTATTTTAGCGATTGCAAACTCACCTTTTATGGCCCAACTGATTAGGTTTTTTTCGTATGAATCTGCGTTTGAATATATATCCTGGGGTGGGCTATATTGCTTTTTGATGAGTTGGAGTATTTCCTCTTTTGGTTCGACAATAATCGTTGAAGTAGCGACTTTTTCAGTTTCTGGGATACGCACTTTCACCCCCATTGTTACGTCTTCCTTGTTTAGCCACCCCAGCGATAAGTCAGCCAAAATATATCCTCCAATAAGCAACACTATGAGAAAGATTCCAAGCACTATTTGTTTAGTTGTGATTTCTTCCATGGCTAGTTATTTATAGGTGGTTGGGCTTTGATCCATTTGCCATAGAACCAATTCTGTAGATAGAGCAAAATTGGAAGTAATGCAATATAGATTAATAGTAATGGAATTGTCATCGCAGAATAAAGCCTATTAATCTCGGTATAAAATTCGTGTTTGCCGGACACCTTTATAAACCCCCACAAAACAAATGACGGCACAACCAACTTCATTACTGAATTGAATATATCCACAATACCGAAATAGTATCCGCGCAAATAAAGATAACTATCTATTTTGGACAGCGACTCATCAGCCATTCTTATAAAGGCGTAGTAATTGGCCAAAACAAGAAGCATGAAGATGAGAACTAAGGTAGTTTTCGTAGCTTTTTTCATAACCTTGAAACAATAGCATAAGATTATATTTCATTCAACGCTTGACCAACCGTCCTACAAACTTTTAACTTTTGGCCTCAAATCAACGGTAAATATGACCGGAGATGACTCCCAAATGCCTTTTGTGTCGCAATCCTTGTATGATCCGGTACGCTTGCATCTTCAATCAAATGCAAAACATGTCCGAGCGAGGAAAGTCCGCGATTTTTGTCCTCCCAGGCATATTCGTAAATCGCGCGATCCCACGAGTAATCCTCGTCTCCGGAAAAATATTCGGTAAAAATTCCGGCAGATAAATTTTCCATGAGTCCGGATTGCAATTCAGAATTTGTTCCCCATACTTTGGAGCTTTCCCATTCGGATCTGGCGCCGGATGCCACCAAGGCCAGATTCGGGTCTTTGGGAAATGCGTCGTCTTCCAAAACCAGCCCCCGATTATACACCGGATCATAAAAATGATACAGCCATCTTGTTTCCGCGTCCTCGTCTATGCTTCCTTGAATAATTTTTTCCGCGTCAGCGCTTAAAATCTGTTTTTCCGGAAATGAAGCGTTGAAAAATTTGACTATTTCTTGGGTTAAAGCCGGATGCGTGGTTTTATCGTCATATCCAAATGTAAAAAAAGGGAGCACAAAAAGTGTCCCTCCCCAAATAAACAATAAAACAAATTTTATATTCCTCTTATTTTCCATTTATTGTTAAATTCGATCAAATCAATATTTATCACTGCTTCGCCTGTTGCATTGCCAGCTGTAAAGAAAATTTGGTTTTCAGAAGATGAACGATATTTTTTTGCTCGTTCCACGTCTTTAATCATTGCCTCTAATAATCCCTTCTCTTTCATCACCGCCAAATCCTCGCGCCATTGGGCTTGCGCGTCCAAAACAAAATATTTGGCCGCCAAATTTGTGTCTCCGACTTTGAGCGCGGAAATAAAAAGCGCCAAGGTTTCTTCCGGCGTGTCACCGCCGTAAGAGTCCTCGGCGTATTGTTTTTCAATTTCTTTTAAATTTTCCCCGGCGCGGTATTCGGGCGAAGAACGGTAGCGGAAATACTGCATGGCCAAAAGAACCAGCCCTCCCACCAGCACAATCGCAATCATCACTCCGGCAAATTTTGTCATATTTTTG
>MFQK01000017.1:24568-24973 GCA_001783035.1 Candidatus Magasanikbacteria bacterium RIFCSPLOWO2_02_FULL_44_11 | reverse complement strand
GAAGGGATGACATTTCTACTTTGGTCAAAAGGTGACATTTCTACTTTGGTTTGACAACAAATACTATATTTAGAAATACTTTTGGGTAAAATCATACATATTGCCGTGCTTCAAAAGCCCGAGATACGAGGCTACCACCGGCCTTGATCGGTCGTTCCTTAACTTCTTTAGCAGGCGGCGTTTCGTTGTTGTCCGCAACATTCGATGATGCGGAAATTGGATCCAACCTAAAAAATCAGCTCCGGACGCCATTGTTTTAACAAAAATCTTATCTAGTACGCTTAAATTTTTAATCCAGGTGGCCTGGGAAGGAAAACTCATCTCGCCAAAACTGTACGAAGAAGTCGGCATACGGCTCGATGAAGTCGGTAAAATGCTCGGCGGCTGGAAGAAAAATTTGGAAAA
>MFQK01000017.1:23658-24562 GCA_001783035.1 Candidatus Magasanikbacteria bacterium RIFCSPLOWO2_02_FULL_44_11 | reverse complement strand
AAAGAATGTAGTTTCGGAGACTGGACAGACGGAAGAGAAACTCGTCCTCGGGACGCCACTGTTCGTCCGGCTCGGCCCAGTAGTTGAGCAGCCAAACCCCACCCTCATCGTGCCCCAGCTTGAACACGTGCGGATTGCCATCGGGGTCGGAAATTTGTTTCATAGCAATAACAAACCATTCACCCATAGGCTGATTTTTATACTGCAACCGATATTCTGGACCGACTTCTGGCGGACACAACTCGAGGCCGAATTCCTCTGCTTTGGCATAAATTTGATCAGTAGTTGCACCCTGCGTAAACCCAAGATCCCGTACAGTAAGACGAACCAGATCCACCTGCTCCCTCTGCTGTCTTATTTCTTTCTTACCAAACGTGTCCTTCAATTTTGCCATCACACTCTTCGATGCCGCCTCTTCCGCTTGTTGTCTCATATGTTCTACCATGTACTTGGCATAATCGGAAACCTGGAAGCCTTGCTTTTTTAGTTCGACAAGATACTCTTGCGAAGTTTTACTCTCGATCTCGACCGCATCGCGGCGTACTTTGCCTTCAGGGAACGATGTGGAGAGATGCTCCAGGTGGCCAAGCTGTTCAAATATACCTTTAAAGAGCGGGCCAACATAGGCTTTGGTGTTGTTGGTGATCTCTTGCTGATTCCAGGCTATCTCGTGTGGTTTGCATTCAAATACAATTGGCGCGTCTTTTTTCGGATCGCGCTCTTTGCGGAGTTCAGCTATACGCGGATCGCGCTGATAACCAAAGCCTTCAATTGCGCTTTCAATTTCGTAAAGAAAGATAAGGTCAACTTTGGATAGTTCTTGGCCAAGTTTCACTTTATTTTCAATAGTTGTTACTTTTTTCATGTCACCGGCTTTTTTCTCGTAGGCCGTGCCATCGGGAAA
>MFQK01000017.1:18940-23649 GCA_001783035.1 Candidatus Magasanikbacteria bacterium RIFCSPLOWO2_02_FULL_44_11 | reverse complement strand
GACTTCGGCGATGTTTTTGCCTTCCATTCTGATGGCGGCACGAGGGATGGTTGGTTTTTTATCCTCATCAAGCGAATAATAAACATAAAAATCTCCGCGCGATAACTGCGATTGCGCCACGGCTTCACCGGCCGTGCACCAACCAGTACCATAACCTTGGATCGATTCGACGAGCTTCATGGCTTTCGAGCCTTGTTTGTATTTAACCCAATGACCGGCCGTGATAGCGAGCGCTTCAACTGAAGCGGGCGTGATCTTTTCAATAACCCAGGCATAGAGTTTAGCAAAGTTCTCGCTGGCGAGTAGTTTTTCGATCTGTTGACGATCGTCCTCACCAAGCTGGTCAAGGTCAATCTTTTGGCCTTCGGCTTTTTTGTTGACAACATCTAACACGAAAGCGAGCGCATCATGCTGAAGATCAGGAAAAGGATTTATCGTGTTTGGCTCTCGCTTGGGAAAAACTTTTTTATCTTTGTCGTATTTGGAAAGATTGAGCACGTTGCGCATGGCCCAATATTTAAACCAATCAGGATATGGCGCGTCGGGCGAAGCCAAATAATCTACCCATTGATCGAGGGAGCTTTTTTGTTCTTCAACAAGAGCGACAATTTCCTCCACGAGCTGTTTTTGCTCGTTGGGGAAACGCTCCAGCACCACTTCAGCCGGCTCTCCGGCAAGCACTTGCTCGGCGGCGGTTTGCACCTCCCGCTCCAGGGAGCGCGGTATATCAAGCTCACCATGGCCCTGTTCGTGGGCGATTCTTTTCTGTCGTTTGATGTATTGTTCGGTAGCGGTTTTTGAATCCACTATATAGTCCTTGTGAAGGATATTTTTGACGGCTTCCAAGCCACGCTCGCGCTTGGCCTGATCGGGACGTTCAATGATTTATTTGAAACGATCCAGGTAGTTTTGAATGCGGTCTTCTGGCTTTTGCGAAACTTTTTCATGAGTCCGCTTTTCCGTGCGAGTAGCAGCCGAAGCGACCTCTGGCGTATTGTGCAGGTCGTATTTTTTCTTAAGAAAAGAAGGATTTTTTTCCATAATCGAAATAAGTGAACGAGTTATATGGTCCTATGAGCGGACTTCGGCCACGAGCTTTTTGATGAGATTATCAGTGATTTTTTGATATGCTTTGTCGACCTCGTCGCTGGTCAACGTTCGTTCGGTATGACTGAACGTTAAGTGCAACGCCAAACTTTTATTTTCCTGACCGATTGTCGCGCCTTCGTAAACATCAAATAATTCGTAAGCAACCAATAACGGGTCGGCTTGTTTAAGAGTTTTTTCCACTTGTTCAAAAGTCACATCTTTTTTAACGACGATCGCAATGTCGCGTCGTACTTCCGGATAACTGGGTAGCGATGTATACCCTGCCTTAGGCGGTTGCCATTGGTCAGCGAGTTTGGACACATTTAATTTGAGAACGCCGACGCGGCTATCAATACCAAAATTGCGGCTGGCGGCTGGATGGAGTTCATAGATTGCCCCCACGACTTGTCCTTTATATATGAGATCGGCATTGCGAGCCGGATGACGGCCAATTCCCGCTTCTTTGGCCGGTTTAATAATGAGCCCGGCATCGAGCACGCTTGTGAGCGATTCAAGCGCCTGACGAATTTTTACAAATGGGTTTTGATCTTTCTTGTTGGTATAGACTGCCGTAAGGTAGGTGTCTTGCGCCGGCAACAATTCGTCGCCATTATTGGTTGCGCGCATGCCAGGTTCTTCGGGACGGAAAACTTTGCCGACTTCGACTAACTTAATTTCAACCCGGTTAGCGCTATTATCAACGATATTTTCTAAAAGGTTAAGCACCAAACATCGGCGCAGATAGGGTTTTTCGCTCGACAGCGGATTATCTAAGGCTAAATAACGATCTTTCGTGTCGCCGATACGTTCGATTTGTTTATCGCTGACAAATGAATAATTATAGACTTCGGTAAAGGCTTCTTCTTTGACCAGCGTGTCAAGCAGGTTACGTTCTAATGTTTGAAGCGTATTTTTTTCCGGTGGCGTAATCGGAAAAACCGGCAACGAAGCTGGAATAGCGCTATACCCATATATTCGGACCACTTCTTCGACAATATCTTCAGCTCGAGTTACATCCTTGGCGCGCCAAGTGGGAATGGTGATAAGCAATTGACCCTTTTTCTCTTTGACGCCAAAGCCAAGGCGCATTAAAATATCGCGCGTGGTTTTGGGTGGTATAGCCACACCAAGTTTTTTCTCAAAAAAATTTATCGGCATTTCTAATTGCTGTGGGCTTCGTTTGCTCTTGCCTACATCAACTACTTCACTTACTACGTGAAAAGTTTTATTTATAGCACTTAACATTTCCACTGCTTTTTGCAAAGCTGTTTCACAGACGTTCGGATCAAGACCTTTTTCAAAACGGGCCGAGGCATCGGTCCGCAAACCGAGTTTGGTCGTTGCTTTTCGGATAGCCGTGGCATTAAAATTTGCGGATTCAATAACAATCGTAGTGGTGTCATTTTTAACAGCGCTTTCGAGCCCACCCATAACGCCGGCAATGGCCACCGGCTTTTCTTTATTGGCAATAACCAGCATGTCGGGAGTAAGCTTACGTTGCTTTTCATCCAAAGTTACTATGGTCTCACCTTCTTGAGCGGGGCGGACAACGATAGCGCCATCCGGAAGATGACGCGCGTCAAAAGCGTGGAGTGGTTGGCTCGTATCGAGCATCACGTAATTCAACACATCAACGACATTGTTGATGGGACGGATACCGATGACGATTAATTTTTCTTGCAGCCAGGTGGGTGACGGCACAACGGTTACACTCATAGCCACCGCCATATAGCGTGGACACAATTGTTGTTCAGCGACTGAAACAGATAGGTTGACGCCACTCCCCTTCTTGATCGATTTAACAACATACGGTTTGAGTGGTCGGCCGGTAAGCACCGCAACCTCACGAGCTATTCCATAATGCCCCCACAAGTCTGGACGGTTGGAAAGCGATTTGTTGTCTATTTCGAGTACCGCATCGGGAGAGCCGACAATAGCCGCGAGTGGCGTGCCCGGCTTTAATTTTAATGAAGTAACATCTACAATTTCTTTCTCTTCTTTCTTGGGGAAACGGTTGATGAGACCAACTTCATCGGCGCCACAAATCATGCCATTGGAAACAACACCGCGAATTTTTGTTGGCTTTAATTCGACTAAATCGCCTTCGCCATGCCATTTTACCTTAGCACCGTTTTTTGCGACCACGACCAACATGCCGACCGCAACATTACTGCCGCCGCAAACAATATCCAATTCTTCATTACCGACATCAACGTGACAGACTTTTAGGCGGTCGGCTTCGGGGTGTTTTTCAGCTGACAAAACTTTGCCCACGACGATATTATCGAGCGGTTGTCCCGAACGAACAATCCCCTCTACTTCCACCGTGCTTAATTTTAATTTATCGGCCACTGCATCCGGCGTTTCTGTATCGGAAAGCGCAACATGGTATCTGAGCCAGGAAAAGGAAATAAGCATAGGTTAGAATTGTTCTAGAAAAGAAAGATTGCCGCTTTCGAGCAAACGAATATCATCGATGCCGTATTGGAGCATGGCCAGTCGCGTCAAACCGAATCCAAAGGCGAATCCCTGGTATTTTTCGGGATCAATACCGCCTTCTTTCAACACGTTGGGGTGGACCAGACCGGCGCCGAAAATTTCGAGCCAGCCGCTATTTTTACATAAGCGGCAGCCTTTTCCCTGACAGGTAAAACACGTCACTTCGCCGTTGACGCCCGGTTCCACGAACGGATAAAATTTTGGGCGCAAACGAACCTGGGTATCATCGCCGTATAAATGTTTGGCGACAATTTCCAAAACACCTTTCAAATGGCTGAACGTGATATTTTCATCGACGACGAGTCCTTCCATTTGGTAAAACGTGTGCTCATGGCGGACATCGGTCGCTTCATTCCGAAAACATTTGCCTAGTACAACAACGCGCAGCGGTGCCCCATATTTTTGCATCGCGCGGACCTGCATGGGTGACGTATGCGTGCGCATGACCCAATTGGCATGGCCTTTGATATAAAAAGTGTCCTGCATGTCGCGGGCGGGATGCGTTTCAGGAATGTTTAAAGCAGTAAAGTTGTAATAATCGCTTTCGAGTTCAGGACCGTCCAAGACGGTAAAACCCATCGAGGAAAATAAATCTTCCAGGTCACGCTGGACGATAGTGTTCGGATGCAAGTGACCGCGGGTCTTTTTTGGCAAAGCTGGCACGCTGATGTCGATTTTTTCCTCAACTAACCGCGTCTTCATTTCCTCGGCTTCAAAAGTGTTTCGTTTGACGTTAATGGCTTCTTCGATAGTTTGTTTCACTTCGTTGGCCAGCTGCCCGGCCGACTTGCGCATCTCATCGCTCAGATCTTTTAACCCTTTCAACAAAATAGTAAGTTCACCCTGCTTGCGCCCTAATAATTTATTGGCCACTTCTTCCAAATGTAATTTATCTTTGGCCGCTTTGACGGCCTGGAGCGCGTCTTTTTTTAATTCTTCCAATTTATGTTCCATAATCATCAACTATACTTCAAGTCTAAAAAACATTTTGCAGCCAGTTTGTGATTGAATCCTTAAAAACTCCGACATCTTTGACCGTAACGACCACGACCAGTAGCATAAGTAAGACAAAACCAATGGCATGGATGGTCTGCTCCAGGCGCGGTGTCAGCGAGCGGCGA
>MFQK01000017.1:5309-18904 GCA_001783035.1 Candidatus Magasanikbacteria bacterium RIFCSPLOWO2_02_FULL_44_11 | reverse complement strand
CCATCGAGCGCTGGAATCGGTAAAATGTTCAGCACAGCCAGGTTGAGCGATAATAACGCCGTAAATTGGATGAGATAAACAATACCTAATCGGGCGACTTGCCCAGTTAAAACGGCAACGCCAACCGGACCGGAAACCGCTTCACCCACTCCCGAGCCGGTGAATATCCCTTTAATGAGCAAGGCGAAAGCAATAATTATTTCTTTAAGATAAAACCCGGTGGCTGCCACACCATGGTAGATAGCTTTGTACCAAGGATATTTCGCCAAACCGATTTCGGCCATGGCTACGCCGATACCGGCCTGGCCGGTTTCATCCATGAACCGAGGCGTTATTTTTTGGATAATCTGTTCGTCGTTCCTTTCGAGCACGACAGTGATTTCTTGGTCCTGATGATTGTAAACATATTCTTGAAATTGGGTCAGGCGCGGGTTGCTAAGCTCTCCCACCTGTAATACCAAATCACCGATTATGAAGCCTGCTTGATCGGCCGGTTTGCCGGGTAAGACTTGTACAATGTGCAAACTTTGATTGACGAGCGACCGCCCACTGTCCGCCGTCTCAGGTAAACCAACCATGTATCCGACGGACAAAAGTACCGCCGCCACCAAAATATTCATGAACACACCGGCAACAAGCACGCTGGCTTTTTGCCATACTTTTTTAGTCAAAAAACTATCGGCATCATCTGCACCCGGTTCAGTCGCATTTTCTCCTTTGATACGCACAAAACCGCCGAGTGGAATAAGGTTGAAAGAATAGAGTGTCGGTTTTACACCGGTCATTTCATCTTTCGGATGACCCCAGACAAATTTCCAGCGGCTACGGCTATTTTCTTTATAGCGGCGCACGCCCAAGATGCGCGGCGGAAAGCCAAAACCAAATTCATCCACGCGAATGCCGTTTTTTCGAGCAACAATAAAATGCCCGAATTCGTGAGACAGGACCAGGATTGCCAAAACGGCTATAAAAATAAATAAGGTAAACATAATCTCCGTAATCGGCCACCATCCGTATCGGCCACCATTGCCAAAATGAATGGTTCTATTATATACTACGTTTATTAAAAAATAAAGGGGTCTTACCCTTATCTATAACCAAACGTATGAACCTAACGTATATAATTCTCGCGGTTGTCGGTGCTGTCCTGGTCTGGCTTATTTTGACCTATAATGGGCTGATCCGCTCAAAAAATCGCGTCGATGAGGCCTATAGCGACATAGATGTGCAATTGAAACGCCGATATGATTTGATACCAAACCTCGTCGAAACCGTGAAAGGTTATATGAATCATGAACGCGACACTCTGGTAAAATTAACCGAGGCCAGAACGTCAGCTATGAAAGTACACGATGATCCAAAAGCATCGCTGGCCGATCGCGAACAGGTGGAAAATCAGCTGTCGGGCGTCTTAAAGACCTTATTCGCTGTTTCGGAAAATTATCCCGATTTGAAAGCCAGCCAAAACTTTTTACAATTACAGGATGAGATCTCCGACACGGAAAACAAAATCCAGGCCTCGCGCCGTTTTTATAACGGCAATGTCCGCGATTTCAACACGAAAATCCAGATCTTCCCCACTAACACGATTGCCGGCATGCTTCATTTCAAGAATTACGAATTCTTCCAGGCGGCGGAAAGCGAACGTGAGAATGTCAAAGTCCAGTTCTAATATCACATGTATTCACAAATAGCTTCGAACAAACGAAAATCAGTCATTCTGACGATGGTTTTTATCGCCATGATTATTGGCCTTGGTTATATATACAGTCGAGCCAGCGGCGATGAAACTTACAGCGGTGTCTGGATAGCAATAATCATCTCGCTGGGGAGTACGCTTGTTTCATACTTCCAAGGCGATAAAATTGCCTTATGGTCGAGTGGTGCCAGACCGATTTCCGAAGAAGACAATAAGTATGTCTATCGACTGGTGGAAAATTTGTGTATTACCTCGGGATTGCCGGTCCCTAAAATTTATATTATTGAAGATAACGCGATCAATGCTTTCGCAACCGGTCGCAAGCCGGAGATGGCCTCCGTGGCCATTACCAGAGGGGCGATTACTTATTTAGAAAATGAAGAATTGGAAGGTGTGCTGGCCCATGAGTTATCGCATATCCAAAATTATGACATCCGATTTATGACATTGGTGGCGGTGATGGTCGGCTCGATTTCGATTTTGGCGCACATATTTTTACGAAGCCGCCTGCTGTTTGGCGGACGACGTGGCCGCGAAGGAGGCCAGGTTGGCGGCATTTTAATGTTGGTGGGAATCGTCTTAGCCATACTGTCGCCGCTCATTGCCGAGCTTATAAAATTAGCTATTTCACGCCGACGCGAATTCTTGGCCGATGCTTCGGGAGCGCTCTTGACCCGCTACCCGGAAGGCCTGGCGCGGGCACTAGAAAAAATTGCCGCCCACAACCAACCGATGCCAGAGGTTTCAAGAGCGACGGCACATATGTTTTTCTCCAACCCTTTCAAAAGTTCCACCGTCAAATCGCTTTTCTCCACCCATCCCCCGCTAGATGATCGCATTAAAAAACTTCGCGAAAGCGGAGCCTAATAAGACCGGCGGGTTTTGACGATCCGGAATGTGGTCATCGATCTTCAGCCTATAAACTAGGTGGTAAAATTTTTGATAAAGTTTCCAATTTCCACTATCTTTTCCTCGGTGATTTCTTTGTTGGGAGTTTCCAAATTCAAACGCAGAAGCGGTTCGGTATTACTCATCCGGACATTCATCCAACCCCACGAAAGGCGCATAAATAAACCGTCGAGATGCGAAGTTTCTACAGTTTCCCCGGCATATTTTTTTACCAGCCCGACGATTATTTCTGCGGCGTGTTTTGTTTCAAAATTAATTTCACCGGAATGGGCGTATTTTTTGAGCGGAGCAACCAAAGCGCTCAATTTCTTTTTTTCGCGCGACAACATTTGTAAAACGTATAACAAAGATAAATCCGACGATTCAACATCGTACATGTCATGGTAATATAAATGCAGTGACAACTCGCTCGCGAACATCGCGCCCTTTTCTTTTAAATCTTTTTTAATGAGCGCGTGACCGACCATACATTTCTCGGTTATAGCTCCATGCGCCTCCCATGTTTCAGGCACAATCATGCTCGAACGCAAATCATAGAGCATGACTGCTTTCGGATGTTTTCGCAACACTTCGAGCCCGAGCAATACGCCGACAAATGACGGATCAACCACTTTTCCTTCTTCATCAACCAGACCGACACGGTCGGCATCGCCATCCAGAGCAAAACCAAAATCGGCGCCGGTTTCGACCACACGCCTCTGCAAATCGCGAAGTGTTTCAGCCTTGAGAGGATTTGCTTCATGGTTAGGAAATCGTCCATCTGGATCACGGAATAGATAATCAACTTTCACCGGCAACTTCTCAAGTAACGCCGAAAAAGTCACGTCAGCCATACCATTGCCGCAATCAATAACCACTTTACACGGCTTTAAGGATTTTACATCGACCAGACTAAGAACTTTTTTTAAGTAATCTCCCAGAACCATCAAATGTTCAACCGTGCCTTTTTTCTCGATTAATCCAAACTTTCCTTGTTCGACCAGGTCGCGAATGTCGCTCATGCCGGTTTTTTTGCCAACCGGCAAACCGTTACCTAGAGTCATTTTGAATCCATTGTACTGGGCCGGGTTATGGCTGGCGGTAATCATGATGCCGCCGGCATGCTCGGCATAGTGGGCACAAGCAAAATTGAACAATGGCGTCGTCGCTAGCCCGATCTCGACAACATTCCAGCCTTCATCGGTCAGCCCGCCAACAACCGCCGACTCATACCCGGGGCTGCTCTCGCGCATGTCTCGTCCCACCACGACTTTGAGATTTTGATGGTAATTCTTTTTCAAAAAAATGCCAAAAGCGCGGCCGATGCGGTAAGCGAGATCAACCGACAACTCTCCTTCAACTAAACCACGAATATCGTAGGCTTTAAAAGTATGGGTGGGAAAGACCATAACAGAGACTAAAAAAAATTGACTTAGTAGTCAAAATATTCTATACTACTTGTATCTTTTACGCAATCACTACCATACTGCCTTTACTAAATTTATGAATATTTTAGATCGCTTTTCGTCACACCTAAAAGACATTCTTGCCCGAAGCATCCATGTGGCTACCGAACTTAAAAATAAAGCTGTAGATCCAATTCATCTTTTTTTCGCCGTCGCCAACCAAAAAGGGTCGGTGGCCGCCGAAATCATCACCCGTCTCAAAATCTCCGCCCAATCGATCGAAGACGCTTTGTTAAATCTGCCTCTTAAAAAAGAAACTGTCTTGCAAACCAACGGCACCGCCCAACAAGTCCTAACTCCCCTTTCACCAGCCACCAAAACAGTCCTCGAAAAAGCTATGTCGGTCGCTCAAGAAAATAATAACAATTACATAGGTTCTGAACATTTATTGTCCGCCTTACTGACTATCAGCAACGAAACAATCGAAGAATTGCTTATAAAAAATAAAGTGAACCGGGACGAAGTGCAAAAACAGCTCGATGCCGTCTTGGTTAATGCCGCTCATTTGCCGCATTTGGCAGAAGCGACAGAAATGGTGGAACAGCTTGAAGAATCAGCGCAAGATGAAGCTATCGCACTCGATGAAGCCGCGGAAAGTTCTAAAAAAAGTAAAAAGAAAGAGTCCGCTTTGGATTTTTTTGCGACCAACCTGACAAATCCGGATGTCCAAAAAAATATTGACCCGGTAATTGGCCGCGAGGCAGAAATTGAGCGCGTCATCCAGATCATTTGCCGACGTACAAAAAATAATCCGCTGCTTTTAGGTGAACCCGGTGTCGGTAAGACTGCGATTGTGGAAGGTTTAGCCAAACGCATCATGCAAGGCGACGTACCGGAGCTGTTGCTGAATAAAAAAATTTACTCTCTCGACATGGGTATGCTTATCGCCGGTACGATTTATCGTGGAGAGTTTGAAGCGCGACTGCGGCAGGTTATCGATGAAGCTACCGGCAACCCGTCGATCATCATGTTCATCGATGAGCTGCACACGATTATCGGCACCGGAGCCAACCAAGGCGCCATGGACGCGGCCAACATCCTGAAGCCGGCCTTAGCTCGCGGCCAGTTGCGCTGCATCGGAGCGACTACGCCGCAAGAATACAAAAAAAATATCGAAAACGATCCGGCGCTGGAACGACGATTCCAGCCGATTTTTGCCAAAGAGCCATCATTGGCCGATACGATCAAAATTTTAGAAGGTATCAAAGAAAATTACGAAGCCTATCACAAAGTGGCCATTACTCCGGGGGCCTTGCGCGCGGCTGCGAATTTATCACAGCGTTACATCACTAACAAATTTTTACCCGATAAAGCAATTGATTTGCTCGACGAGACAGCCGCCGCCAAACGGCTGGCCGCGAAAAATTCGCCTTTGGAGAGCAAGCTCGCGCATTTGGAACAAAAACTAGACAGAACGACAAGCGCCAAGGAAAAAGCGGCGCAAGAAGACAACTTCAAAAAAGCGGTCGCTCTTAAAAAAGAAGAAGAAGACCTTCGCGCTATGATCAAGGAAACGGCTGCTAAAATTAAAGAAAAAAAGGTTACAATGGTTGGTGAAATTACCGAGCGAGATATCGCTGAACAAGTCGCCAAAATCATTGGTACGCCACCGAGTGAGCTTATTGTTGACAACCAAAAACAACTGAATAACCTGGAAAACAGAATCAAAGAATATATTGTCGGCCAAGAAGCGGTTGTCCACGAAGTCGCCGAAAATATCAGACGAGCACAGCTTGGACTCTCCAACCCGGAGCGGCCGCTAGCGTCTTTTATGTTTGTTGGTGAAAGCGGGGTCGGTAAAACAGAACTAGCCAAAACTTTGGCTAAAATTTTATATGCCAACAACGATGCCTTAATCAAGCTCGATATGAGTGAATTTAACGAAAGTTTCGGTGTTTCGAAATTACTGGGTTCTCCGGCGGGGTACATCGGCTACAAAGAAAGCAACCAATTCACCGATAAAGTAAAAATAAATCCTTATTGCGTCATCTTGTTCGACGAAATCGATAAAGCCCACCGCGATGTCATTAAGCTGCTCCTCCAAATTTTGGAAAATGGAGAAATTACCGAAGCGTCTGGTAAAAAAATCTCACTTCACCATGCTATTATTATTCTAACGACGTCGTACGGGACCGAAAATCTGAAACGCGGTTCGATTGGATTTGGCCGCGAACAAGTCCAAGAAACCAAACATAAGCTTGTTGAAAAACTTAAGGAACATTTTTCTCCGGAAGTTATCAATCGTTTGGACAACATCTGTTTATTCGAATCATTGGGGTCTTCTAATTTGGTGTCGATCGCGGAGTTGGAGCTCCAACGTTTTAACGAGCGACTCAACCATTACCATACCAAAGTACATAGCGATAAAAAAGTATTGGAGTGGTTGGTGACGCAGCTCCCCCAACACGAGCACGGAGCCCGTCATGTTCGGCGCTTTATCCGCCACGAAGTCGAGCAGCTTATGTCGACGATTATTCTGGACAGAAAAGTGAAACAAAAATATTCGTTGATCGTGACCGATAATCATTTAACCCTTAAGTAAAAACAACGCGGCCTGTATGGCTGATGATCCGCTTGTCGTCAACAATCAACCAGGGCCAGGAGGCATTACGGGAGAGAAGAAGCTGAAACCGGACAAACTGACTATCGATAATGTCTCAGACAACATTCAAGCTCGTCGGGAAGGCGATGATACTATTGTCGTTGATTTTAAGAATCTCGAAAAAACCGACAGCACGCGTGCTACCAAAACAAAATCTTCACAAACCGGCACTCCCCCGCCAAAGTCTGGCTCAACCGATTCGACAAATCCATCACCTGCTCAGGATGCTTCCGAAGATGGTGACGGAAAAAATAATAAAAAAAAAGAAGATGAAAGGAATGACAGCCCGAGTGTTCGGCCAAAAACTATTAATAATGACGAACAACAGGCTGCCTCCAAGGCGCTGGCTCGTGATCGGCAAAAACAACCAGACCAAGCTGCCGAAAATGCGCCAAATCAAAAAATAGCCGCACCGAAAGAAGAAGCCAACCCTGATAACCTGATGAAAGGTGACTTAGGTAAAGGAGAAATCGGTGAAGGCCCCTCAAGAGTACCGGCTGGGGCGCCGCCGGAGCTTTCTCCTGCCGACCAAAGCAATGCCGCTGCAAACAATGCCTCCCAAACGCAGTCGGATCAGAGGCAACAGCAAATGACGCAGCTTCAACAACAGGAGGCCCAAATCAAGGATAGTATCCAAAGCATGAAAGGAACTATACTGTCAGGTAAATGGATGCGATTACTACGAAAAATACCGCTAGTGAGAAATATTGTTTCTAAATTGGAAAGCACTGCCAAAAAAGGAGTGAAAGCTGCTATTCAGGCGCTTGAAAAAATTAAATTTTTAGCCAAGACCGCCAAAACTATGGTGGCTATCGGTGAAGTTTGGGTTAATTACTTTAAAATGCTCGCTTCGCTATGCGGCACCGGCATCGGAATTATAATAGCAATTATTATCGCCTTACCGGGTCTATTTTTTGTAACTATATTGGCGATTATTTTCCCACAGGGGGTGAGTAAAACCGCGCGGCTTATCAATTCTTTCATTAAAGAAATTGACACTATTCTAAAACCTTTGAAAAAGTTCTATAATACTACTGAACAAAAAAAAGCCTCGCTTTTAAAAGTGCGGCAATTAATGGCGAGCGTTCAAAATACTCGAATTGAGCCGCCGCCGGGACCATCTTAAATTTTTTTACTTATGTCGCCCACCCTTAAACGCATTTTGATCATAGTTGGATTTCTCGCGGCCGCCGGTCTAATCGGTTTTGGCTTATTCGTTATGTTCAAGAAATCCACTCCAATCACACGTCCTTTACCACAAGGAACAAGAAGTACTTCCACGTTGCCTATTTCGAGCGAACGCGCGAGCGTGACCGGAACCACCGGACAAATTCCCGGCTCTGGTGGTTTGCCAACCGCCGGAATTATTCCGACACCGAATAATCAAAATTATTATCGTCCCGAACCGGTCACGCAAATCACCGCTGATTATGCTGTTTTCACCTCCCTTAATAATAACGGCTCATGGCGCTACCACAACGAGAGCGACGGTAAATTTTATCGCGCCAATGTTGATGGCGCCCTAAGCGCAATGAGCGACCAAGTATTTTATAATGTCGAAAAAGTTACCTGGGCGAATAGCCAGGACAAAGCCGTCATCGAATATCCCGACGGTAACAAAATAGTTTATAATTTCGAACAAAAAAAGCAAGTCACGCTTCCGAAACATTGGGAGGATTTTTCTTTTTCACCGGATGGTAATGATCTGGCGGCTAAAAGTTTGGGCTTATCTCCGGAAAGTAAATGGTTAATTACCACCAAAGACGACGGCACGGGTACAAAACTCATTGAACATATCGGTAATAATGCCGATAAGGTCATGGTAAACTGGTCACCAAGCCGGCAAACAGTGGCTTTTGCCTTGACCGGCGAACCGCAAGGCGCCGACCGACGCGAAGTATTACTCCTTGGAGCTAACAAAGAGAACTTTAAATCCTTGATTGTCGAAGGACTTAATTTTGATCCCCAATGGTCGCCGACCGGACAAAAGTTAATTTATAGCGTTGACAGCGAACGCAGTGATTTCAAACCGGAATTATGGGTCGTCAACTCATTCGGCGATGCCATCGGCAATAATCGTCAATCGCTCCAAATCAATACTTGGGCGCACAAATGTACCTTTGCGAGCGATGATACGCTCTATTGCGCGATACCGCGCGACTTACCAATCGGAGCCGGCATGGCGCCAGAGGTCGCCAGAGATACTTTTGACGACTTATATAAAATAGACTTAAAAACCGGCTTAAAAACAGGGCTGCCGCTCGGTCGAGAGGTAACGATCGATTCCTTATCCTACGATAAAAATCGTCACAAAATAATTTTTACGGACCAGCGCCAAAGCGGCGCTTATGAGGTGAACCTTTAAGTTATGACTATCGCCTTAAAAAAATTATCTTTCGCGCTTATTTTGATTACCGCCATATTAGTCGTTATTCTGATCGGCCAAATTAATGATGCTCGTATTATTTCTACCAAAGTCCAACAGATTCCCTTGATCAGCCCGGTTTCCGTAAATATACCAATAACTGGCGATGATTTTATCCTTGGTAACCCTGGCGCGCCTCTGACTGTCGTCGCTTTCCTTAACTTTGCCGATAGACAATCATTGCGAGATTATCGCACGATCAGCGCTTTAGTAAACAAAAATCCAAAAAAAATGCGGCTTCTCGTGAAACATTATCCGAGTCGGGCCTTTTTTAGCAACCCTTTGTTGGTACATCAGGCAGCCCTTTGTGCCGGTAAACAGGGACGCTATTGGACATTCCTTAATGATGTGGCCGAATCAAAACACACACTGCGACAGACGCAACTAACAGATTTAGCTGAAAATAACCAATTATCAATGACTGCTTGGACAGCATGTCTTTCGGACGAAGCGACCAACGCAGCCATACAGAAAGATTTACAAATCGTCAACGAGTTAATTTTACCCGCCGCTCCGGTCATCTTCATAAATAACAAACTGCTTAACCCCGAAGAAGCGGTTGATCTGACCCAATTATTGACTACGTTTATTACAACGGATTTATGAAGGCGCGAGTCTTTTCTCTATATATCGTTGTTATTATTTTATTTTTCAATACTTCGCCGGTAATCGCTGAGACCATCACTTGCAGCGCAAACACAACCGACCAATGTACCAAAATTGACCGCAAATGCAGTGTGGCGGATGATTGCGTCAATAATATTGGAAAAAGTCTTTGTTCGAATGGCTACTGCTACCTGGATGAAGCGGCTAAACTTGAATATGAACGCAACAGGACGAGCTTTGTGTGGGGTTTGGTTACCTTTCAGAACGATCTTGATGTAAAACTTAAACCGCCGGTTTTACAAATTAAATTTCCGGGATTAGAATTTAGCGACACCAAACAATCATTAGACGCCGATGGTTACATCAACATTCCGTATATTGGAGAATTTATCACGGCTTTATACAAGTATGGTATAGCTTTAGCCAGCATCATTGCCGTCGTCTTAATTATTAAAAATGGAGTGAAAATTATATTGTCAGCGGGTGGAGATGAAAAATTGGAGAGTTACCACCAGATCGGGCAAATCATGATTGGTTTGATTATTCTTTGGGGCTCATACGCCTTTCTGTATACGATCAGCCCTAATCTAGTGCAATTTAAACCATTGCGCATACAATATATTGAACCCCCGACGATTGAATATGAGCCGGATTCTGTCGAAGGCGGCACTGTTGCTAAGACTGTTTCAGTCGCTGGTACCAATCTTCGTTCGGGAGCTCGAGTAACTGTGGCTGAGGAATTTGTTTTGCCGCTACAGCTAGCCGCTATTGAATTAACCAAACAAAGTGTCTTATTATATATTACCTCTGGTTTTAGAAGTATCCAATCGCAAATTGAACAGATAAAAGATAATTGCCTTAACCCGCCCGGTTCAAAAACTTGCAATCATAAACCTGGAAAGCCAAATACCTGCATTTTACAAAATAAAGACCCTACGAAATGCCCGCACACAACAGGCCGAGCGATTGATGCCTGGGGTTTTAGAAATGGGGAGCAGTGCATTTCACGAGCAGAGTGCATTAAAAATATGGTGAAATGTCGCGAAAATGAATGCCAAGCCGCCGTGATTGCGGAAATGCGACGACAAGGCTTCTGTAATATACCAAGCGAGGCTTGGCACTTTGAAAAACCAGCCATGTCGGCAAATTGTACTTGATCCTATTATGAAAGCTCCTACAACTTTTTTTGCCTGCTCCAAATGCGATGCCCAGTTCACTAAATGGACCGGGCGTTGTTTGGAATGTGGCGCCTGGGGAACACTTGGTGAAAGTGTGGCTCCTATCGCAGTGGCGGCAGCCGACCCGGCCTATCCTGCGGCCAAAACCGTGACCCTAGAAAGTATTAACGCCGCTGCATACGCCCGAGCTAAAACCGGTATTGGAGAATTAGACACTGTGCTCGGCGGCGGCATCGTGCCGGGAAGTTTAATTTTACTTGGCGGCGAGCCTGGCATTGGGAAATCAACTTTGGCTTTACAACTTGCCTCACTCCTCCCCAAAACCGTCTATATTTCTGGCGAAGAATCGGTGGAGCAAATAAAACTTCGCGCCGATAGACTGGGCAGCGCCTCAAAGACATTACAATTAGCGAATGAAACCAATGTGGGCGTGATCATCGCGACGATTACAGCTCTCAAGCCGGAGCTCGTCATCATCGATTCGGTCCAAACGATTACGCTTGATGACGTGGCCGGCGAAGCTGGCAGCCCGGGTCAAATTCGGGCTGTCACCGCGGAGCTTATGACTATCGCCAAAAAACAGCAGGTTCCGATTATTCTTATTGGCCAGGTCACCAAAGATGGCTATGTGGCCGGACCAAAAATGCTTGAACATCTCGTCGACACGGTTCTCTATCTGGAGGGCGATAAATTTCATCAATTCCGAATCTTGCGCGCCGTCAAAAATCGTTTTGGTTCCACCGATGAAATCGGTATTTTTAGTATGCAAGAAAAGGGTTTGGAAGAAGTTAAAAACCCTTCCAGCGCTTTCCTATCGAACAAACAAGATAAAATTCCCGGCACGGCTGTCACCTGTCTTATGGAAGGTACTCGCCCAATCTTGATTGAGCTCCAAGCTCTCGTTTCTAAAACCAACTTTGGCTACCCGCAACGCCGCGCTTCCGGTTTTGACGTAAACCGCTTGCAGATGTTGCTCGCTATCCTGTCTAAACGAAGTGGTCTGGCCCTTGAATCGTATGACGTGTTTATCAACGTCATTGGCGGTATCCAGGCCGAAGAGCCGGCCGCTGACCTCGCAGTTTTGCTAGCTTTAGCTTCGGCTACCAAAAACAAACCGCTGCCGGCCAACGTGGTTGCTTTTGGTGAAGTCGGCTTGAGCGGTGAAGTACGGCCGGTGAACCAAACTAAAAAACGGCTGGAAGAAATAAAGAAAATGGGTTTTGAAGTGGCTGTGATACCGGAAAATTCCGAAGTGAACGTGAAAGGTTTAAAAATTGCTTACCTCAAAAACGTCCAAGACATTGTCCAAAAAATCCTCGCCTGATTGCCGCCAACAGGCTTCTGGACCGGTAAAGTGCTATTGCAGGGCTTTGTATTTATTATTCAAGATGCGCTGTTTTCCAGACAGTGGAAAGCTTGGCCACCACCTCCGGATAACGCCTTAACTCAGGCGTTATTTTTTTTGCCGCTTGTCGGGCTTGTTTAATTATTTCTTTATCGGTCACTTTAGCCAGCTTCAAATCGACTAAACCACTTTGCATCGTACCAAATATTTCTCCCGGCCCTCTCGTTTCTAAATCTTTTTCGGCCAAAGCGAAGCCGTCGGAATGGGTTTCAAAATAACGCAACCGCTCCATGACGCGAGGACTTTCGCTGTCCGTAAATAACAAACAGTACGATTGATAATCCGACCGCCCGACCCGCCCTCTAAATTGGTGCAGCTGCGCCAGACCGAAACGCTCCGCGCCTTCAATCATCATCACCGTCGCATTAGGGATATTAACCCCAACTTCAATAACCGATGTGGAAACCAAAATATTGAGTTGGTTAAGTTTAAATTGCTCCATAATCGATTCTTTTTCAACAGACTTCATTTTACCGTGTAGGAAGCCTACTTTGAGGTCTTTAAAAATTACTTTGGACAATTTTTCATACTCGACCATGACAGATTTTTTTTCAATAAGCGCCGAGAGATTTTCTTCAATCAAAGGACAGACCACAAAAACTTGGCGGCCTTTGGAAACTTGCTCGCGTATAAAAGCGTACGCCTGGACACGTTTCGTCGGTTCAACCAGCCGAGTTATTATTTTTTTCCTTCCGGCAGGCAGCTCGTTAATAATAGAAATATCCAGATCGCCATAAATCATGAGCGCGAGCGATCGGGGTATCGGCGTCGCGGTCATGCTTAAAAAATGAACGCCGTGGCCTTTTTCCTTAATAACTTGCCGTTGCGCGACACCAAAGCGATGCTGCTCATCCACAATAACCAAACCGAGTTTTCGAAACTGTACGCCCTCGGAAAGCAAGGCATGCGTTCCGATAACTATCGGCACGCGGCCGGCGGCATAGGCTTCGGCCAGCTTTTTTTTGGTCAGCTTGGCAACTGATCCTTTTTCACTTACCGCGTGTTGTGTCCTCGTGAATAAGGCAATCGGCACGTCGGGGAGCAACTGTGTCAAAGAAGCAAAATGTTGTGTAGCCAATATTTCGGTCGGCGCCATGATAGCTGCCTGAAAACCATTCAGAGCTGCATTATACAGCGCTATGGCAGCGACCACCGTTTTTCCCGACCCAACATCGCCCGACAGCAAGCGGTTCATTGGTTGATCCTTGGTACAATCTTGGATAATTTCCCAGGTCGAAATTTTTTGCGATTTGGTCAGGGTGAAAGGCAACTTTTTTACGAATTGTTGCACTTCTGTTTCATGGAAAGAAAACGCCGGCGCCCGGA
>MFQK01000017.1:0-5283 GCA_001783035.1 Candidatus Magasanikbacteria bacterium RIFCSPLOWO2_02_FULL_44_11 | reverse complement strand
TCCGCTTTGAGCTGCACCAACAACAACTCATCAAATTTAAGGCGATGGCTGGATTGTTCAATTTCTGCTTCATCGCCTGGGAAATGGATCCCGCGCAGAGCATCCTTAAGAGGCGGCAGATCGAATTCGTTTTTTATTTCATCGGGCACCCAATCGCCGATACTATCTGCCAAAGGGAGTGCTTGCTTTACGAGCGCGCGTATTTGTTTTTGGGTAATCCCCTCCGTCACCGGATAGATAGGAACGAGGCGTGCAGTATGAGCACTATCGGTTGTTGCTTTTTCATAAGCGGGACTAACGAGCTCCGGCCCGAGCATGTCTACTTTTACCGTTCCCGACAAAAAAACTTCATCGCCAATAGCTAAGTTTTTAGTTAAAAAAGGCTGATTAAACCAGACGACACGCAAACTGCCGGTGCCATCGGAAAGTAAAGTTTCGGTCAGGACCATCCGTTTGCGTGGAGAGCGACGGTTGGCGATTAGTTCAATTTTTCCTTTTATGGTGACGGACTGGCCTGCGCGCAGCTGGTTTATGGGGACGAGCTGCCGAAAATCTTCATAGCGAAAAGGAAAATGATACAACAAATCCAGCGTCGTAAAGAGGCCTAAATTATGCAAACGGTTGACCATGGTTTTTCCTACCCGCGGCAGGTGCTCGAGGCGCGTTACCTTATCCATATGGGCTCTAGTATACAAGAGCGGGAAAAATATGACTACTCGCGCTTAGGGCGTTGTTGTGGTCCGAAGTAGTGGTACAGGCTCGGCTGGCACGTGCTCGAAATATACTTCATTGGTAATAATGTCATCTTGTTTGAAAAGCCCGTACCAATAACCAAACAAACCCAAGAGCGCAATAAACACCATGACTATTAAAATTGCCACACCATCTTTTTTGAGCATTTCTTCTTCCATATCTAATGTACGACGGTAAACAAAACAGTGGCTTGCAGACGGCACAAGGATTGGATGGAATTCTTTAGTAAATGAATTGTTAAGATGGTAGAATAAAAAGAACAGGGCTGTGGAAAAATCTCCACAGCCCTTGTGATGCTAGCAGTCATCGCCTCCGTACATCTTCCTGTATCGGCTTTTACCACAGCAGAGGCAGTATTCCCAGGATCCAAAGAACCTGAAATACTGCCTACCACATTTCAGGCAACACCACGTCGTACGCTCCACATACATTGCCATCGGCGAATTACAACAACGAGTAAACCAGTACGTCTTCTTCCTGAAGAACCCAAGGAAGCGCGTAAACCAGTTTGTCTCTTTGCCGAAGATTCCAGGCTTTGGCACAAGCACGGTGCCAACTATTTCGGGGTCGAATTGATGGTTTAAACATTTTCCGTGCATGCACATCTCCTCGTTGCCCGGCTTCAACTGCACAACATTGCTACGACCCATAACAACCTCCTTATTTCTCAAAGGAATCGTTTTCTCAGAGGTTAGCGGTTTCATTCCTCAACATTACATCAATAGCACAAAAACAGCCTTTTGTCAAAGTCTCCGGGCTCTATACTAATCAGTTTGGTGGATAAATAGAAAATAGTGGTAACATTAGCTATGAAAACGAGATTCCCATCTTTAGCTAACAATTTTCCACTATTTCTATGAATAAATATATCAGTCAGATGTTTAATTTACTAGGGCCTTGAATTGCACAACATCATCTCGTGTGTTATTATTTTCAACAGACTACCTATAAATACAAAGTAGCTTAGAGTAGGTATAATACGCCAATTTTAACATTCTACAAAAAAATTGTAATGATATAAGCGAGTTAGGCCGAAATCGCTCGCTCCGCTCACTCCTTTTCGGCCTAACGGCTTCGGAAATAATCAGGATATTTTAATGACTAACTATTCGCTATGAGCATCCCCAGCTTTCAGAATGATCATTTCGAGCTTAATGATGGCGAAGCAATTCATCAAGAATCACCCACTACTTTTTATATGCCTCCGATAGAGGCAAGAAAAAATTTAAAAGCAGGCGATCTCGTCAAGCTTATTTTTAGAATGAAGGAAAAAAGTAGCGACGAAATTTCGGTGGAAAGAATGTGGGTCATCGTGGATCGCAAAGAAGGCGAAGAGTACGTAGGGAAGCTAGACAATGATCCTGTTGGTGATGTATATCTGAAAGCTGGGGATGAAGTCCGGTTTGAACCAAGACATGTGATACAAATCGATAAAAAATAGCCTGATGACTACACATAACACGGCATATGCAGTTTCGCTCGGTTGCACCTCGCTACACCCATATTTGGCGCTGGTGTGTCGCTTCGCTCCAAATTATACCAGCGCCAAACATCGCATATTCTGGAACGTTAACCGACATAAATAATTTGCCCCCAATTTTTATAATCTTTGAATATGACAGAAAAAGAACGATTTGATCCGCATATAGAAGGAGTTTCTGCTGAAGAAAGATTCAACTTATTGTTGGATAGAGATCGTGTTATTCCTGCAGAATATACAAATCTGATTGCCAAACAGGATACAAGAGATAACAAAGAACGTTTTCAGCGGACAGAGTATTCCGAAACATGGCTAGATCTACATGGTAAACGTGCAGAAACTGCTCGAGATTTTTTCAAACAAAAATTAACTGGCCACCCGTTTATTGATCTAGGTGGTGGCATTGGATTAATGAGGGGCATTGCCTCTGAATTTGGCGCAACAGAGTACATCAATGTCGACAGGCAGTATCACGAAAATCTGCCACCAAATCCATTCGAAATTCGTCACTCTGCGCCTTTGGGTAATAAACAAAATGCCTGCGAGATAGATGTACATGCAGATATGCTAGATTTTGTTTCAAGACTGAAAGACGGGGTGGCCAGTTTTACTCTCAATGGTATTGATTATTCCATCGTAGACGACCCAGAGTATCACAAAGCACTTGCTCGAGAAATTATTCGGGCAACCCGAAAGGACGGCTTGATTTTTAGTATTCGGTCCATGGCTTTATCCGAAATTTTGGAACAGCTATCCATGGGCGAAAAGTTGCCAGTGAAACAAGTCAATCTGCAGCAAGAAACTGGATTTAAATTAGTTTCGCCGTTAGGGCATTATATTTTTGAAAAAGTGGAATAAAAATTGGGGGCAAATTATTTACGCAAGGGGGCGCTGCGCTTTCGCTTCGTTCCGCTACGCTCCACTTCGCTCACCCTCGGCTAACACAGCGTATGCGGTTCGGGGCTCCGGCAACTTCACTTATTCCGAAGCCGTTATGTGAAATAATTTATTTTTTTAAACTCTTTTAACAATGTGGAAACACTCAACCAAAAAATTGAGCACGAGCCGGCTCCAAAAGACATCAGTGAAGAATTTAAAAATATGCCCTGGCATGAATTCCATGATTTTTTGAGAACCCTACAAAAGGAGCCGTCTCTCTCGATAACAATAGACTGGGTTGATGTGCCGACCGCAAGGAGATTAAAAGCGTTTTTGGAAGATTTTAGCGCGCTCGGCAAGCAAAAAAGGTCAGCCACTATCAGAGCGACTCAAGAACAACACAATCAAGAGATGAATGTTTTTGCTTCTGGTGTTAAGTGGGAAAAAGCTTAAAAAATAAATTACATCCGATAACAGCGTGTATGCGGTTCCGCTTTGCTTCACCTATATTGCTAACGCCACATCGCATAAGGCGCAGCTCGTTATACGCAATTCAAAAAATATTTTATGAAAAAAGGTTTTAAAATCATCGGCTATATAATCGGCGTCCTAATAATAATTCGCTTAGGCTACCCACTACTTTTCCCAGTTTATCAAGTAACTACCGATTCAATGGAGCCCACAATTCACAAGGGCGCTTATATTATGGTGAGTAAAATGCATTACAAAATTTTTAGGCCCAAGAGAAATGACGTCGTCATGTTTAAACCAGTTGATGGTATCTTTAGCGCTGGACCTTGGGCTCACAGGATTATAGGGATTAGTGGAGATGTCATTTCTATCCAAAATGGCGTCGTTACTGTTAATGGTACTAAAACTTTTTTCCCAGAAGTAATTCATGAAAACTTAGAAGCTACGGTCAAAAAAGGCTACGTTTTCCAAAAAGGAGACAATGGGAAAATTATCGTAGGCGAGCTATTAGAAGATAAAATTATTGGTAAGGTAATATATAATTTTTCGAAATAAAAATATTTTTTAACTATCGCCTAACAGCGTGTATACAACATTAAAACGATTACATACACGCCACGTTAGCTGAAATATATGTTTTGCTTTTCGGCTATCACCGAACTCTTAAAAAGAATTCAATTTTTTTTATTAATTTATAAAGGGGAATAACCAGTCAAACCAAAATTTCCAACCATTAAAAATATGTCGAATTCTATAGAAAGGGGTTTACTCGAAGATATTTTGGAAACAAGAAAATCAGAAATGGATAAATATGGCAGAACGAAAACTTATGACCAAATCTCCATGTTTTTACAAGAAGACAGGCAAATATCATTTTCATTAGTAAATCACGCACTAGCTATTATTGATGATCAAGTAGATACAAATGGGAATGAAGAGCAATTAAGCAAGGTAAAAGCTATATTGGAGCAAGGTTTTCAAGGGCAGGAAGTAGAAATTACTGAAACATGGGAACGTAATATATATAAGTTAGGACAAACACTATCAAGATTACATGAGAATGGTTTTGTCCATGCGGCAGGTATCTTTGATGAAATTATTAACTATTGGGAAATCGAGAAACAAAATCTAGATCGAAAAGGAAAAGTTTTGTCCTCGGTTGAGTTAGATGATTTAAGCCTCAAAATTGGAAAATCTATTGGTCTTCAATTTCTTTATCTTTTATGTCCCGATTTAGATCAAGAATCAAGGGAATCGATTGCCGCATCATACGGAATTGCAATTAAATTGGCAGACAATCTTTCAGATTTAAATGAGGACTTCGAACAAGGGTATATTAACATTTCAAGAGAAAACATTGAAAAATATCACCTAAATATTACAGATATTAATGCAGGTGATTTACACGAATATAAAAAGGCCGAGGTCGGAAGAATAAAAAAATCTTATGAAGAGTGTGACAAGATTGTAGATGAAATTTTAGAGAGACATCCTTCTCAAAAAGAAGGAGCCATTCTCTTTAAGGATATCGCTCATTCGTGGCTAAAGCAAGCCTCTAATGAGATATAAGGAAAAACAAATAAGGTGTTTTGGGCTTCGGGCATGTCAAACCAAAGTAGAAATGTCACCTTTTGACCAAAGTAGAAATGTCATCCCTTCGTGGTTTGTAAATTAATTTTGTTCGTAAAGAATTGTTTTCT
>MFQK01000016.1:5274-6421 GCA_001783035.1 Candidatus Magasanikbacteria bacterium RIFCSPLOWO2_02_FULL_44_11 | reverse complement strand
TAGCCTGTGTGGTTAATGATTAATCGCACAGTATACCACAAGGGTGACATTTCTACTTTGGTAGGGGGTGACATTATCATTTTGGGGCGACATTACAAGACTGGCTGTTTTATATTCGTAAAATATTTGGTATACTATACTCATGCTTGCACAATTTTTTCCCAAGCTCCAAACGCTTTTCTCACCGGCGTCTATTGCAGTTGTTGGGGCGTCGCGCGATGAAACCAAAATCGGCCACATTGTTGTCCGTAATTTGCTCGATGGCGGCTACAATGGTGCGATTTTTCCGATCAACCCGGTTGCTACGACCATCGCCGGACTCACAACTTATGCCGATTATCACGATTTACCAAAAACTCCTGATTTGGCAATCATTGCCCTGCCAGCCGCGCTGGTTGTAGAGGTTGTCACCGCCATTGCCCAAAAAGGCACCAAAAGTATTATTATTTTTAGCGCCGGTTTTAAAGAGGTGGGCACAGAAGGCGCGGCACTCGAAGAAAAATTAGTCGCGCTGGCTGAAGAATATCAGTTGGCGATTTTAGGACCGAATTGTTTAGGATTAATCAATCCCGCCGCGCATTTCAACGCCACATTTGGCAAAGCGCACCTTACCCCGGGGAATTTACGTTTTATTTTACAATCCGGCGCGCTCGCGACGAGCTTGTTCGATTGGGCTGCCTCGGCCGACGTTGGTTTAGGCACCTGTGTCACTTTGGGTAACAAAGCGGTCGTGAGCGAAGAAACAATTTTGCGCCAATGGTACGAAACGAGAAAAACAATTTCGTCACACACTCGACGTCGGCAAGAAAAAGAAGGGCTGTCTCGGTATCAACCGATCGGGCTGTATCTTGAATCTATTTCCAACGGGAGGGAATTTTTGCGTTATGCCAAAGAAATTTCTCATGACGATCCGATTTTTATATTGAAGCCGGGAAAATCTTCTGGCGCGCAAAAAGCGATGCAGTCCCACACCGGCTCTCTGGCTGGCAACGATACGGTACTCGACGCCGCTTTAGAGCAGGCTGGCATTATTCGTTGCGCCGGTATAGAAGACATGTTTGATCTGGCTAGGGCTTTTGCCTGGGAAGACGCCCCGGCTGGCCCGCGCGTGGCGGTGGTTTCAAATGCCGGTGGTCCGGCCGTGATG
>MFQK01000016.1:3230-5232 GCA_001783035.1 Candidatus Magasanikbacteria bacterium RIFCSPLOWO2_02_FULL_44_11 | reverse complement strand
TTAAGCCAAAAAACGCACGACATTTTGGTGGACCATTTGCCGCGGGCTGCAGCGGTAGTCAATCCGGTTGATGTGCTTGGTGACGCGCTTGCCGATCGCTATGCAACGGCTATTAAAGCAGTTTTGGCCGAAAAAACCGTTGATGCGCTGGTTGTCATTCTCACGCCGCAGCTGATGACGCAAATAGAGGCGACTGCTAAAATTATTGCCGAGCTCGCTAAAAAATATGGCAAGCCCGTCGTTTGCGCGTTTATGGGCGGAAACACCGTGGCGATCGGGGAGTCGGTTTTGAACACCCATAAAATTCCATCGTTTCGGTACCCGGAACGGGCTATCAAAGCGCTCGGTCACATGTGGTGGTGGCAAACTTGGCGACAAAAACAGCGCACTGAAAAAGTAAAACCAATAAAAATTTCCACAAAAATTTCGGCGGCGATTGCTAGATTGGTGGCTGAATTAGAAAAACAAAAACAAGCTGGTCGCGTTGCCCTCAACCCGCGCGTTGCCCTCAACCCGATTGAAAGCAACGACTTGCTCAAAAAAATCGGTCTCACCGTACCGCCATCGGCCGCTTGCGCTTCATTTTCAGATGCGCAAAAATTTTTACAAAAAAACGGAGCCGCGGTTCTTAAACTTGCTTCCGCGCAAGTACTCCATAAAAGTGACCAAGGTGGTATAATAACCAACATTATATCTTCCGATGCGCTCAAAAAAGCCTGGGATGTAATGGCGAAAAAAGTGACCGAGCTTCGCCGGCAAAAAGATGCTACCGCTACCGTGCAAATACAAATACAAAAACAAATTGTCGGAGGCTTGGAAATAATTGTTGGTGTCACGACCGACCCAACGTTTGGTAAAGTTTTGATGTTTGGTGCCGGCGGCGTCATGGTCGAACTTATGAAAGATCGCCACTTGCATCTTTTACCGCTTGACCGCGAAACTATTGAAGAACTGGTCGCCTCGTCCGCCATTTTCCCGTTGCTAAAAGGTTTTCGCGGCGCAAAACCACTCGCTTTATCGAAACTTTATGACCTGATTGCTCGGTTGGCACAGGCCGCCGAACAACTTCCGGTCGCGGAAATTGAAATCAATCCGGTCATTGTCACAGCAGATGAAGCCTGGGCGGTAGATGGCAAAGTAATTTTACAAAATCTATGAAGTCATGCGTTGTCACTATTGGCGGAGAAGCGGGGTTCGGCATCATGTCGGCCGGTTTAACTATCGCCAAATTGGCCGCGCGTTCTGGTTACACCACTTTTAATTATCCCGAATATCCGTCAATCATCCGCGGCGGTTATAATGTCGTGCAAGTCGCTATTAGTGCCGAGCCGATTCGCGCGCCGCGCCAGGCCATTGATTATTTAGTCGCGCTGAATCTGGAAGCAATCAAACAACATAAAACGTCACTCAAGCCGGGATCGGCCGTTATTTATGATGCTGACCAAAAAGTTGCCGGTAGTCTGTTGCCACCGCATGTCGGAAAAATCGCCGTGCCACTCAACAAATTCGCCAAAGATATCGGCGGCAACATTATCATGCGCAATTCAGTCGCTCTTGGCGCGTTAACCGCGCTCACGGGAGGGAATTTAAGCGCATTGATGGCGCTCATTGATGAAGAATTTTCTGCTAAGAAAAAAGACGTGGCCGCGCTAAATAAAAAATGCGCCGAAGCGGGTTATGGCTATATTTTGAACGAGTACGAGGGTTCGGTTTCAACCGCGCTAAAACCGTTGAGCCGGCGACCGGAGCGGTTGATTGTGTCCGGTAATGATGCTGTTGCGCTCGGCTCGATCGCGGCGGGCATGCAGTTTGCCGCGGTCTACCCGATGACACCAACCTCAAATATTTTACACGTCTTGGCGCCGCATCAAGAAGAATTCGGTTTTATTTATAAGCAACCGGAAGATGAAATTTCGGCAATTACGATGGCGATTGGCGCTTCGTTTGCGGGTGCGCGCGCTATGGTTGCCACAGCTGGCGGCGGATTTTGTCTCATGACTGA
>MFQK01000016.1:0-3215 GCA_001783035.1 Candidatus Magasanikbacteria bacterium RIFCSPLOWO2_02_FULL_44_11 | reverse complement strand
GGCCATGACCGAAACTCCGGTCGTGATCGTGGTCGGCATGCGTGGTGGCCCGTCGACCGGTTTACCTACCTGGACCGAACAAGGCGATTTACAATTTGTGCTGCATGCCTCGCAAGGAACTTTTCCGCGCCTTGTACTTGCGCCAGGAGATGTCGAAGAGGCCTTCCATCTGACCATGCAAGCCTATAATCTCGCCGAAAAATATCAAGGGCCGGTTATTATTTTAATGGACAAACATTTGTGCGAAAGTCCGGCTGTTGCCGCGCCGTTTTCTTACAGCGATTACCGGATCGAGCGGGGAAAAATCTTCGACAAGTATGACGAAAAATATTCGCGCTATGCCTGGAGCGCCGACGGCATTTCTCCGCGCGCTTTTCCCGGCGATGGCAATCATATTATGGCAAATTCTGATGAACATAATGAACACGGTTATTCCGCCGAGGGTGCGGAGAATCGCGTGCGGATGATGAAAAAACGTTTGCAAAAAATGGCGACCTGCGAGCAAAAAGATTTACCGACGCCAACCGTGTACGGCCCGGCCGAAGCTGATTTGACGATTGTTTCCTGGGGTAGCAACAAAGGCGTTATCCTCGATGCCTTGGAAAAATATACCAACGTTAATTTTTTGCACTTGACTTGGCTCAACCCTTTTCCAACCGAGTTTGTGCGCACGTTTTTATCACAATCGAAACGCGTGGCGATTTTTGAATGTAATTATGGCGGCCAGCTCGACCAGCTGATTCGCGAGAAAACCGGTCATAACATTAAAGAAAAATGGTTTAAATACGATGGTCGACCATTTTTTTATGAAGAAGTTTCCGCCAAAATCGAAAATTTGCTGCGCTCAAAAATTTCAGCAACCATCGTCGGTTCAAAATATAGTCCAACAGTATGATTTTTTCGCAAGCCAAAAAACAATCGGCCAAAACGCCACTCGAACTCAACAGTCCCGAGGTTTGCACTTGGTGCCCCGGTTGCGGGGACTTGGCTATTTGGGCCGCGTTTAAGCAAGCCGCGGTTGAAAATAACTGGAATAATACGAATACCGCGCTCGTCGCCGGTATTGGTTGTCACGGGCACATCGTTAATTTTTTGAAACTGACGAGCTTTGAAGGTTTGCACGGCCGCGCCTTGCCCGTGGCGGCGGGAATTAAAATGGCCAACCACGAGCTAAAAGTTTTTGTGTTTACCGGTGACGGGGATTGTCTGGCTGAAGGCGGTAATCACTTTATTCATGCCGCGCGGCGCAACCAAGACTTGACCGTTATATTGCATGATAATGCCGTGTATAGTCTGACTACCGGACAAACTTCACCGCGCTCGCCAAAGGGATATATTTCCAAATCAACCCCGCAAGGAAATGTTGAGGAGCCGCTGCATCCTCTGCGTTTGGCATTTACCGCCGGCGCGACGTTTTTGGCCCGCGCTTATGCCGGTAATATTCCCGCCTTGGTGAAGCTTATGAAACAGGCCGAGGCGCATCGTGGTTTTGCGGTTATCCAAGTTTTGCAACCGTGTGTGACGTTCAATCACGTTTACACCCATCAATTTTATCAGGAAAATGTCTATGAATTGCCGGCTAGTTATGATCCCACTGATAAAAAAGAAGCGTGGGAAAAATTGGATGAATGGGGGTTAAAACAAATTCCGGTCGGGCTAATTTATCAAGCAGTCGCGCCGACGTATGAAGGACAACTCCCACAACTTGCCAAGCAGCCGCTCGTGAAAACGGCGCCAAAAAAACAGGACGTCTCTTCCTTATATAAATTTTATCGCTAGTATGCGCGTAACTATTTCTATACCTATTCGGGAAAAATTTTACGCGTAGAGTCATCCTTATGAAAAAATAAGACAGGACACTTAGCGAAAATTTTTAGCGGATTCGTATATTTCTGAGTATCATTCATGCCTCAAATTGAATAGGCCAAATGTCAAACCAAAGTAGAAATGTCACCTTTTGACCAAAGGGCTTATTTGAGCAAAATATGGTATACTTAGTACTGATACGTACTTACAAAAAATTTTCGGAGGAGCCATCCATAAGGAAGAATAAGAAGGGGATCTAGCCGAAAGTTTTTTAAGTATGTATCGGTAAGTATAAATATTCCATGCCTCTCATAGAATCACCAGCGACACAATCAACCGCAGTCGTTTTACATCAAGGAGTTTATAAAAAGACCGCCAGCCTCGCGGAAGCTGTCTTTATGATTACCGGGCTCACGATTGGAGCCGGAATTTTAGGATTGCCATATGCTGTCGCCCGAGTCGGCCTTATCCCCGGAACGCTGTGCATCATTTTTATCGGGCTTTTGATGTTGGCGATGAATCTTATGATCGGCGAAGTGGCCACCGCCACAAAAACCGACATGCAGCTACCGGGATTGGCCGGTAAATATCTTGGCGGCTGGGCCAAAGGACTTTTGTCGGTCGTCTTAATCTTCGGTTATTATGGAACATTGCTCGCATATTTGGTTGGCGAAAGTATTTCTTTGAGAGCGCTCATTGGCGGCAGCGAGCTTTTGTGGGGAGTTATTTTTTGGTCACTCGCCAGCTTTGTAGTTTGGTCTGGACTTCGCAGTGTTAAAAACATTGATAAAATAGTCAGCACGATAGTCATGGGTCTGATTATCGGAGTTTCGTTGTATTTACTTCCCAAAGGAAATTTTTCCGGTCAAATTTTAACTTCTGGTTTAAGTCTAAACTTGCCCATTGGCGTTATTATCTTTGCCTTGCACGCCACGCCCGCCATTGCCCAGGCGCATGCCCTTTTACCAAAATCACGAGCCGCCTTCAGGAAGGCGCTTATTATAGGTACGCTCATTCCGATCGCGCTTTATGTTCTCTTTACCGTCGCCGTGGTCGGTATTATGGGGGTAAAGGTACCCGAGGTGGCCACCGTCGGCATTGGAGAGTACTTTGGTCCGGCTGCTGTTATTATTGCCAACCTTTTCGCCATTCTCGCTATGACCACCTGTTATATCGGGCTGGGCACTGCGCTCAAAGAAACATTTGTTTGGGACCATAAAATACCGGATCATCTGGCCACGTTTCTCGTTGTCGCGCTCCCGCTGATGCTTTTCCTCGCGGGCTTACGGCACTTCGTGGCAATTCTCGACATCGTCGGTGGAGTTTTTGTAACCATTGAACTCTTTATGATGGCCGCCGTCTTTTACGTTATGAAACGTAGACGAAATATATAAACCAAAATCACACCT
>MFQK01000015.1:6391-13035 GCA_001783035.1 Candidatus Magasanikbacteria bacterium RIFCSPLOWO2_02_FULL_44_11 | reverse complement strand
CGTGAAGTTTTCCTGGAACATCTTCATGCTTCTTCCGAAGAAACGCTCACCGATGAAGAGCGGACAATGGATGCCGGCGGTACCGTCTTAGATGAGCCGGCGGTACAAGAAACTGAACGATCCTAACCATGTCCATATTTTGCTATAAAAAAATTGATGCGGCGGTGCGGCTGGGAGAACAATTTTGCAAGAAACGCGAGGAGCTGAAATTAACGCTGGAAGAAGCCGCAGAAAAAACGCGCGTCCCTCTCAAGTATTTAGCGGCCCTCGAAAAGAGCCGGTTTTCCGATCTGCCTAAAACCAAGGTTCACCGTTTGGCCTATGTAAAAGAATATGCAACCTATCTTAATCTCTCGCCACAAGCTTGTGTCGGCCAGTTTTCCTGTGAAGATGGTTTAGAGGGCAGCCACTTCATCCATCCGTTGCGAGCAATAAAATTATTTCCCTTTTTGTCAATTTCAACCGCTCTAAGGACGACTATTCTGACATTACTGGTTATTTTTTTTGCGAGTTATCTGGTTTGGCAAGTCCGACGCGTGCTTGAACCGCCTCGCCTGGCCGTATACGCGCCGATTGAAGGCCATGTTTTGAACCAAACGCGGACGGCGATTGTCGGTGAAACTGAAAAAGAAACGCACCTGACCATAAATGGCCAAGATGTTATGGTCACCGAGGATGGTAAATTTGACGCGACTATTGATTTGACGGTGGGTGTAAACACGATTACTATTGAAGCGGTGAAAAAACATGGCAAAACAACTACTTTGACGCGCCATGTCGTTGTTAAGCAAACGGCTGGAATTGACGAAGTTAGTTTGCGGTAACTTTACGTTTCCTTTATCTCGGATGTGATAAGAAAATGATATATTATTAATTGCCTAAACATACTGTATGGCCAAAACACAGATTAGCGAGGAAGTACAACACCGGCTGAAAGCTGCCGAAAGCGCGATTGACCAAATCAAGAGCCGCTTCGGAGATGGTGCGATCATGAAATTCGGTGAAGCCAAAGCAATGCAAGTCGATGCTGTTTCGACTGGCAGCTTATCCGTCGATATCGCGCTTGGTGTTGGTGGCGTGCCACGCGGCCGCGTGATCGAAATCTATGGTCCGGAGGCGAGCGGTAAGACGACCTTGGCCCAACACATTGTCGCCGAGGTGCAAAAACTTGGCGGTATTGCCGCCTATGTCGATGCGGAACACGCGCTTGACCCAGATTATGCCAAAAAAATCGGCGTCCGTATCGATGAGCTGTTAATCTCACAACCGGATACCGGCGAACAAGCTCTGGAAATCGTAGAAACGCTGGTTCGATCAAACGCTATTGATGTGGTCGTCATCGACTCGGTCTCCGCCCTCGTGCCAAAAGCCGAAATCGAAGGCGAAATGGGCGACCAGCACATGGGCTTACAGGCCCGCCTGATGAGCCAGGCTTTGCGTAAACTCACCGGTATTATCAGTAAGTCGAAAACAATCGTTATTTTCATCAACCAGACTCGATTGAAGATTGGAATTGTCTTTGGCAACCCCGAAACAACGACTGGTGGTGTGGCTTTGAAATTCTACTCGTCGGTCCGCATTGAAATTCGTCGAGCGGCGCAAATTAAACAAGGCGATAAAATTATCGGCAATCGCGTTAAAATAAAAATAGTAAAAAATAAAGTTGCCGCCCCTTTCCGCACCTGTGAATTCGACATCATGTATAATGAGGGTATTTCCGTGGCTGGTGATGTTCTCGATACGGCGACGGTCTATCGCGTTGTCGACAAGAAAGGCAACTCTTATTTATACGGTGAAGAAAAGTTGGGTGTCGGACGAGAAGCTGCTAAACGCTACTTGAAAGAAAACCCTAAAACCCTCACCAAGATCCAAAAACAAGTTATGGAGGTGGTTGAAAAGGGAGATTTACCTCCCGAAGAAGAACCGCCGGCCGATACGGGTGAGGCCCCGGTTCTAGAGTAATTTTATTTTAACGCATATTATGAACATACAAAATTATAGCGCTAAACATTTGTTTCTCGGCGGCCTCTCGGTTCCGCTTATTCTCGGTCTCTTGATCGGCGGCGTGGTGTTGGCGAAAAATAGTTTTGGCGGTGATGCTCCGGACAAGCATATCCGTGGAGGAAAAAATGCCACGGTTACGCTGGTTGAATATTCAGATTTCCAATGTCCTTATTGCCAATCGTTGGAACCAACACTGCAACAGCTCCTGGCAGAATATGGCGACAAAATCAGCCTCGAGTATCGACATTATCCTTTGAGTTTCCACCCCATGGCCCAACCGTCGGCCGAAGCCTCGGAATGTGCGGCCGAGCAAGGTAAGTTTTGGGAATACCATGACGGCTTATTCGCTAACCAAGCCAACTTAAGCCCGGCATTGTTCCAGAGCCTGGCGGAAACTCTAAGACTGAACATGACCCGTTTTAACAGTTGTCTAAACTCGGGGAAGTACGTGGCTAAAATTAACGCTCAACTTCAAGCAGGCCAGCGGGCTGGCGTTCAAGGCACTCCCGGTACATTCGTAAACGGCGAGCTGGTGAGTGGCGCGCAGCCTTATGAATCATTCAAAAACATTATCGACGGCAAACTTAAATAAATATGGATCTTAAACGTGTTGGTATTTGGACAGCAGTTATCGGAGGCCTATTTCTTATGGTATATGGGCTTGCCAAACTAGGGGCGGTCCAATCCCAACTCCCTACCGGTACCATCCAAGACCCGGTAGATTCTTCCGATTGGGTTAAAGGCAATTTGATGGCTAAAAATACTTTAATCGAGTATGGAGACTTCCAGTGCCCGGGATGTGCATCCGCCGCGCCTTTTGTTAATGCGCTCGAAAAAACTTACGACAACCAACTGCGCCTTGTCTTTCGTCATTTTCCGTTAAAATCAATCCACCCAAATGCCGCGGAAGCTGCTTTCGCCGCCGAGGCCGCCGGTAAACAGGGTAAATTTTGGGAGATGCACGATCTGCTCTATGCTAACCAATTTAGTTGGAGCGGCTTAAGCGACCCGAATGTTCTGTTCGATAATTACGCCACGCAATTAAAATTAAACATGGATCAATTTATAAATGACCGGCAATCGGATGTTGTTAAAAACAAGGTCGAGCGAGACAGTTTAACCGGCGAGCGAGCGTCTGTCGCGGCCACGCCAAGTTTTTACCTTAACGGACAGCTGGTGAATTATGCTTCTTATGATGACCTTGAGCGGATCATTAAACAAGCCATCGGTCAATAAGATTTTAATTTTTCTCGGGATCTTAATCAGTTTGATCGGTTTTCTTGACGCTACATATCTAACTATAACATATTTCCAAGGAGTTTTGCCCACCTGTTCCGTAGTTCACGGCTGCGAAAAAGTTTTACTTAGCAGCTATGCCGCGATTTTTAGCGTTCCGGTGGCTCTGTTTGGAGCTTTGTATTATCTGGCCATCTTTGTCGGATTAGTCGCCTTCTTAGATACGGCAAAATTAAATATATTGCGTACGGTTTCACTCGGAACGACGATCGGTCTTATCGCTTCAGGTTACTTTTTTTTCTTGCAGCTGGTGGTTATCGAAGCCTGGTGCCAATTTTGTATCGTGTCGCTCATAACTTCCACACTCTTGTTTGTTGTCGGCATGCTCATATACCGCTCGCTCCCGAAAGTTTGAATTTGACATGAATTTGACTGCACGTTGCTTGCAGCCGAACATTTTGCTACAATACGAGCGTATATGATCACCATCCCTTTTGGAGCGCTTCTCTTTATCTACCTCTTTTTTATGCTGGGGTTTGTGGTTTTTAGTTTTGTAAATGTCGGCCATTTAATTTCCACCGGCACGGTCAATCGCATAAGCATAGCCGTCATACTTCTTTACTTTATTTTTTCAATTTTTATTACTGTCGCTACGTGGATATTGATCGGTGATGTCGATTGGCAACAGCCTTTGGTCGTCTGGAGCATTTCCTGGCTGACCCCGATTTACTCGATTGGTTTCGCCTTTTAATATATGGACTTAAGAAATTTTATACATCAGAAGTCTTACGAACGGATTGAATTTCAGATACGCAAGCATACCGTTACATTTATACCCGCATTACTGTTTTTTCTGATTCTCATGGTAGTACCTGTGGCTGTCCGAATGCTCTTAATTTCGGTCTGGACGGATATGGCGATAAGTTCACAATTTAATGCCACGTTGCTATTGTTTAGCAGCATGTATTACCTGTCAATCGGCTTATTTTTCTTCACCTATTTTGTCACTTTTTACCTGGATCTGCTTATAATCACAAATGATCGGCTCTTGCATATTGAACAGCACGGCTTGTTTTCCAGGACTATCGCCGAGCTCGACCTTTGCAATGTCCAGGATGTTACCTCCGAAGTGCATGGTTTTTTTGCTTCATTATTCAATTATGGAACTTTACACATCCAGACAGCTGGCGCGGTTGATAAATTTATAATTCGCCAAATTCCTTACCCGGAAAAACTACGCCAGGCGCTCCTGACCTTGGTGGATGAAGACCGTAAATACCACCACCAAACCAAAGCTGCCGCCTAAGGCGGTTTCTTTTCCTTTATGTCTCTCCACCGCGCGGTCGCTCAAGGCACGATTATCCAGATTGTCGGTAAAGCTATCAGTACTCTGTTGGGTTTTGTCGCCATCGCCCTTTTGACGCGCACTTTGGGGACCGAGCAGTTTGGTTGGTACATTACGGCCAGTAGTTTTTTACAATTTGTCGGGGTCTTGAGCGATTTTGGCTTTGTGCTGACTACTTCAAACATGCTGTCCGAGGGACAGTTTGAACGCTCCAGACTTTTTAATACTATATTTACCTGGCGGGGAATAACCGCTTTTATTTTTCAAGTATTGGGCCCTCTAGTTTTTCTTTTTTTTCCTTTTCAATCTGAAATTAAATGGGCGGTGGCAATCATGTCGGCGTCATTTTTTTTCCAATCACTTAATCAAGTTTTTGTCGGGCTTTATCGGGAGCAGCTGCGTATCGGAGTTGCCGTAATGGGTGAAATCGCCAGCCGCGTTGCCCTGGTGACAGGCGTTGCTTTGGTCGCGGCGGGACATAATGGGTTTTTGTGGATGATGGGAGCGGTGTCTATCGCCTCTTTGTTATCGACAGTCTATTATTGGCTTTATGCCCCGACAATTCATTGGAGCACCGATCGCGCTATTAGCGCTGCTATCCTGGCTAAAATGTGGCCGGTGGCGACAGCGGTTATATTTAATAGCCTTTATTTCCAAGCCGGACGGATTATTTTGCCGTTTTATATCTCACAAACTGAAGTCGGCCTGTTTGGGGCGGCCATTCGTGTCTATGATATTGTGGTCCAAATGGCTGCGCTTATTATGGGAATACTTATGCCGCTTTTGACCTTTGCCTGGGCGCGACAATTAAAAAATGATTTTAAGGAACGTTTACAATTAAGTTTGAATTTGATGTCAGTGCTGCTGGTGCCTTTAATCGTCGGTCTTATTGTGCTGGCCAGACCGCTCATGATTCTTGTGGCGGGAACAAACTTTACCGCTTCGGGGGACATGCTCGCGATTATCGGTATCGCTTTGTTTGGTGTCACTTTTGGCATGACCTTTGGTCACGTGGCGCTTACCATTAATCGGCAACGTTCGGTACTTTGGATTTATATTTCTGATGCCTTCATTAGTTTTTTGGCCTTTTTATACGTTATTCCGCACTATGGCTGGCGTGGTGCGGCTATTATCATGATTTTTTCAGAATTGTACGCGGGCACCCTTATTACAATCGTGACGTTACGCTACGCTAAGACTATTCCTTCGTTCGTGGCATTTTTCAAAATAGTTCTCGCCAGCGCCATTATGGGTGCGGTCCTTTATCTTACCACGTCGCTCCCGCTTCTGGTGGCAATTGTACTCGGCATTATAACGTACGCCGTCCTTATTATGGGCCTGCGCGTCATGACCTGGGAGCGCGTGCGTGACGTGCTCAAGGGGCCAAAAATTGCTTAAGTCCGCAACTTTTGTTATGATACTTCAAATGTATTTTGATTACTTATTTCGTTTATGGACTTTGTAAAACTACGCAATTATCTTTTCCTCGGACTACTCTTGTCGGTCACCGTATTGTTTTTTTACTTGATCAAACCGTTCGCCTATCCGATCTTCTGGGCCGCGGTCATCGCCGGATTATTTTACCCATTTTACCAAGGTTTACACGGGCGTCTTAAAAACGCGAATTTGAGCTCGCTGATTACGCTTATGATGGTCATGGTAATTATTATCATCCCGCTCATGATCGTGATTTTGCTGGTATTTGGGGAATTGGTAAACATCTACGACAGCATTAGAGAAAACAAGTATGCGATCGCCGATTCACTCCGCGCGCTGGTGACTTCACTTGAGAATAATCCGCTTTTTAGTCGGCTCGATATTAACCAGGAAATATTAGTACAGCGTTTTCAGGAAGCCAGCGACGATGTGATCTCCTTCCTTATTAATAGCATCAAAAACTTTACACAAAACTCGTTTACTTTTCTCGTGCAGTTTGTAATCATGTTTTATACGTTATTCTTTTTCTTGCGTGATGGCGAAGGCATGCTAAAAAAACTCATGCATTTGATGCCTTTGGGCAATAAATATGAAAAAATTCTCTACAATAAATTTACGACTA
>MFQK01000015.1:0-6383 GCA_001783035.1 Candidatus Magasanikbacteria bacterium RIFCSPLOWO2_02_FULL_44_11 | reverse complement strand
GCTTCATTAAAAGGTTCCCTGGTTGTCAGCGTCATCCAGGGCGGCCTCGGCGGTATATTGTTTGCTGTTCTAAATATTCCGGGAACCTTGGTTTTAACTATTCTCATGATGCTTGCCTCATTAATTCCCGCGATTGGTCCTTTTCTTATTTGGCTGCCGGTCGCTATTATTCTTTTGCTCACGGGTAACATCGTCAAAGGCATAATCATTATATTGGTGGGAACGTTCTTAATAGGTACGGTAGATAATTTACTGAGACCATTTTTGGTAGGTAAAGATATCAAAATGCACCCATTAATTATATTATTCACGACTTTGGGCGGCATTTCTTTCTTTGGAATTTCCGGCTTCGTGATTGGTCCGATTGTCGCCGCTCTTTTCCTCACTTTCTGGGAAATGTACCAGCACTACTACAATACCGAATTGGCTAACGACTAAATAATATTTTGAAAATACAAAAAGCCCCGATAGGGGGCTTTTTTTGTTGCGGGGGTTGGATTTGAACCAACGACCTCTTGGTTATGAGCCAAGCGAGCTGCCGGGCTGCTCTACCCCGCTGTGAATGCTGACGTTTTAAGAAAAAGCTTGTTACGCTTTTCCTTGAGCGGCAGACCGGATTCGAACCGGCGACCTTCTCCTTGGCAAGGAGACGTTCTAGCCAACTGAACTACTACCGCATAAGTGTATCCATTATAGATAAATTTGCTTAATTTGTCAATATTACAGCCTAGAACATTTCTACTTTGGTAGACTAAGACATTATCATTTTGGGGCGACATTTCTACTTGGGATTGACATGGCTTGAACAATAATTGACAGAACGAGGAGATTTAGTATAATGAGGGCACTTTGGAGTCCTTCTCCTCACTTGCGGGTGTCATATAACGGCTATTATCCCAGTTTTCCAAACTGGTGACACGGGTTCGACTCCCGTCACCCGCTCAAAATAAAAAGTCTCCACGATAGTGGGGATTTTTTCTTTTGATTGGACGAGGGGGTCGAACGGGGAAGGTTTGGAAACCGGAAGGTTTCCACCTTTGCTGGGGAGAGCTCACGAGAGGGCGGAAGCCCTTTCGTGAAGCGAACGAAGTGAGCGTGTGAGACTCCCGTCACCCGCTCAAGCACCTTTACTTTTTAGACAAAGGAGTATAACCTACATTTTAGTAGCTAAAATAAATATTATGCCCTACTATTATTATATAGCCACTTCAACCGAGCAACTACCTTTTGCCACTTATCCCCGCTATCACGGCTGGATGATGGGCGGAAATTGGACCGGAGGGAGCTGGGCATGGCTCATGTACGCGAGTATGGTGATTTTCAACATTCTCATCGCCGCTCTCCTTGTCTTGGCTATTATCTGGTTCATCAAACAAATAAGAAAATAGACGTTGCCCTCTTGACGAATATTTTCTACTGGCGTACTATATCCCCCATAGGGGGATATATTTATTATTATGTACAAACCAAAAAATAAACACGAGCGTATCGTCCACCGCCTAAAAATTTCATTGGGCCACTTAAAAAAAGTGATCAGTATGGTTGAAGACGAGGCTTATTGCATCGATATCATCCACCAGTCCAAAGCTTTGCAAAAAGCCCTGAAAGAAACCGACCAAGTCATTCTTGAAAACCATTTGAGTACCTGCGCGGCCAAGGCGATTCGCGAAGGCAAAGAAAAAAAAGCGATTGCCGAGATTATGGATATTATTAAAAAAACGTAATATGACTGTGCCAAAAACATTTCACGTGAAAGGTATGCATTGCGCTTCATGTGCCGCTACCATTGAAAAAACCTTTAAAAAAGTAGCTGGCGTCACTTCGGCCGAAGTTAATTACGGCACTTCGACCGCTAAAATCGCCTTTGATGAAACAAAAACAAACCCGCGTCATTTGTCAAAAACCATTGAACATTTAGGTTATTCGCTGGTGGCGCCCCAAGCTGAAGATCATTCGCAACACGCCGGATTAAAGCAATCTAAGGAAGATAAGCTTGGGGAATTAAACGCCTTAAAAAATAACGTTCTGTCTGTTATTCCGCTTGCCCTATTAAGTATCGTGGTCATGAGCTGGGAAATTATGGCGCGATTTTCGCTACTTCCCCCCATGTCCTCCCTGTGGGAAGAATTTATTCACCACCTCTTGCCCATCTTCGCGACCTACGCTCTTTTTGTAGTCGGTAAACCTTACTTGCTCGGCCTTTTCCGTTTTTTGCGCTATGGCAAAGCCAATATGGACACCTTGATTGGCCTCGGCACCTCGGTTGCCTTTATATATAGTTTTATTGTCATGGCGTTTGAGGAAAGTTTACGATCATACATAAACGTTGAACAATCATACTACGACATTACCGTTGTGGTCGTGGCATTTATAACTCTTGGTAAATATCTGGAAGCACGGTCAAAATTAAAAACAGGTGATGCCATAGAAAAATTGTTAAATCTTCAAGCTAAAACAGCGCTGGTGATACGCAATGAAAAAGAGCTGGAGATCTCCGTCAATGATGTCGTTCACGGCGATACAATTATTGTAAAACCCGCTTCCCGAGTGCCGGTCGATGGCCTGGTTATAGACGGATCATCGTTTGTCGACGAATCAATGGTTACCGGCGAACCGATGCCCGTCAAAAAAAACGCCGGCGACTCGGTGGTTTCAGGGACAATCAACACTTCCGGAACTTTTACCTTTCAAGCGACGAAAGTGGGTTCAGAAACTCTCTTATCACATATTATTAAAATGGTTGAAGAAGCGCAGGGCAGTAAAGCGCCGATTCAGGCCTTGGCAGATAAAATTTCCGCGGTTTTTGTGCCAATTGTGTTGGCGCTATCCTTTGTCGCTCTGGGTACGTGGCTTTTGGTAGGAACAAGGTATTTCGGCTTTTCACAAGCTTTGTCCTTTGGTTTAATTTGTTTCGTCGGTATTCTGGTAATTGCTTGCCCGTGCGCTCTTGGCCTCGCGACTCCAACCGCCATTATTGTCGGCGTGGGCAAAGGAGCGCGCGCGGGAATTTTAATAAAAGACGCCGCGACTCTAGAAAAACTTTACAAAGTAACGGCCGTGGTGGTCGACAAAACCGGTACCATTACCAGGGGAAAACCGGAAATTGTGGCGGTTGAACCGGAGGCCTGGACATCAAAAGAAGAAGTGATGTCTTTACTTGCTTCTCTCGAAGTCAGATCCGAACACCCACTCGCGCACGCCGTTACTGCTTACGCTAAAGAGCGTAGCCTATCAACAAAAACGGTAAAAGACTTCGAAAGTTTGAAAGGCAAAGGCGTGACTGGAAAAATCGATGGCCTGGAGTACTTTGCCGGAAATACAACCCTGATGGAAGAACTACACATCTCTATTAATAATAAGGGTATCGTTGAAGCGGCGCAAAAAGGCGCCACGCCAGTCATATTGTCTACCAAAAATAAACTTCTTGGCATCGTAATGATTGCTGACGCTCTTAAACCGGAAGCCGTCGAAGCTGTTTCCCGGTTACATAAACTCGGTATTAAGGTTGTCATGCTGACGGGCGACAACAAACATACTGCCCAATCGATTGCCGACCAGGTCGGGATTGACGATGTCGTGGCAGAAGTATTGCCGCACCATAAATTGGAAAAAATTAAAAGCCTTCAGGCCGACGGTTATGTGGTGGCTATGGCCGGCGACGGCGTAAACGACGCTCCGGCCCTCGCGCAAGCCGACGTGGGTATCGCAATGAGTACTGGCACGGACGTAGCCATCGAGTCGGCGGGAATAACGCTCTTAAATGGCGATGTTTCTAAATTGGTCAAAGCGATTAAACTTTCAAAATTAACCATGCGCGGCATCAAACAAAATTTGTTTTGGGCATTTATCTACAATGTGGTGGGTATACCTTTGGCGGCCGGCGTTTTTTACCCCATTTTTGGGTGGCTGCTTAACCCCGCCTTTGCTGGTCTCGCGATGGCCTTCTCCAGCGTCTCCGTGATTTCAAATTCACTTCGTTTGAAAACTATAAAATTATAATATGAATGGCGCCGAACAAAAATATACATTATTTATACATGGCATGCATTGCAAATCATGCGTCTTTATGACAGAGAGCGAGCTCAAAGATCATCCGCGGGTGTCAGACGCAAAATCCAGCTTAGAGACGCGGTCGGTCGAAATCTATGGCCGCTTTGAAGGAATGTCGCTTGATGAAATTGCCAACGAATTGTCCACATCATTGCACAAACACGGCTATTCATTGTCAACCGAGCAAGAGAAAAAGGCTGCGGATTGGAGCGAATTTATGATAGCTATCCCCGTGGCCTTAGGTTTTGCTGTCCTCTTCGTCGCTTTACAAAAATTAGGGATCGTTAATCTCGTCAATACGAGCCAAGTCACATATGGCACATCGTTTGTAATAGGAATGATTGCGTCGCTATCGACCTGTCTGGCGGTCGTGGGCGGTCTCGTGCTTTCTATGTCGGCCACGTTTGCCAAGGAAGGCGATCGAACGCGTCCGCAACTTTATTTTCATGTCGCTCGTCTTATTTCTTTCTTTGTACTTGGCGGTGTAATCGGTCTGGTTGGATCAGCTTTCCAAATTGGCGGGACCGGCACTTTTGTACTGGGCATGATCATTGGATTGGTCATGTTGGTGCTCGGTCTCAACCTGCTCGAAGTGTTCCATTTTACCAAGCGTCTGCAACCGGCCATGCCAAAATTTTTAGCCGACAAAGCCCTGCGAATCTCGAGGTTAAACCACGCTCTTACCCCCACTCTGGTCGGCGCGGCGACTTTTTTCTTACCCTGCGGCTTCACACAATCAATGCAGATCTATACCCTCTCCACCGGTAACTTTATCACTGGCGGTCTGACGATGCTTTCTTTCGCGATCGGCACCTTACCTGTTCTCGCCTTAGTTAGTTTTAGTTCATTTAGTATCAAAGATAATGCCAAGAAGGGAATATTTTTCAAAAGCGCCGGCCTTATCGTGATTCTTTTCGCGATCTTCAATATTATCAATAGCTTGGTAGCAGCCGGTTGGATCAAACCAATATTCAATTTTTAGACTCATCATTAATTATGAAAACATTTCTTTCAATTATCCTAGCGCTCATGCTCATTGGCGGGCTTGTTTGGCTCACCAGCGACCCAAAAGATTCTGGAACGGGATCAACCACAACGCAGAATAATGTTTCTGTCGTGAACGGTCGACAAATTGTGCGGATTACCGCCAAGGGCGGTTATTGGCCGCGACAAACGGTCGCGAAAGCAAACCTGCCAACGACCATAAAAGTCACGACGAATGGATCGTTTGACTGCTCTGTAGCGCTCACCATTCCGGCACTTAAACATCGCTCGTTCCTCCCCGCAACCGGCGAAACGGATATTGACCTGCCCGAACAAAAACCCGGATCGATCGTCCAGGGTCTGTGCGCCATGGGAATGTACAGTTTTGTAATAAGCTTCAACTGATCACCTAGGCGTATCCAATGTAATATTTACCACTGGGATGGTTTGCATCCTTTTTTGTAGTAATAATTTTTCTGGGGCGCAGACCATCGCTCGTTGACGCAATTGTTTCCGTAGACTACTATATCTGCTATATGACGCAGTATAACAAACTAGTCCGCGATAACATCCCCGAAATTTTAACGCAAAAAGGCGTCCCCCACACCTTCCGCATTGCCAATGAAAAAGAATATTGGAGAAAATTAAAGGAAAAATTGCGCGAAGAGGTAGATGAATTTATTAAAGCTGAAACGATCGACGAAATCGCCGATATTTTGGAGGTTTTAGGAGCAATCTATGACCACCAACATCTTTCTGTCGAAGAAATTACCCGAGTAAAGAACGATAAACATCAAAAGCGCGGCGGTTTTACGAAACGAATCATTCTTGAACAATCATAGTATGGCTTTTTCTAAATTAGTCTTGTCTTTGGGTATCTTTCTTTTTTTGCCGCTGGCGGTTTCTGCTCAAACTACTGATAAAACAATTTTCGGGGACCAATATTATCGTGCCCATGTTACGGCAATTCTCGAAGAAAGTACCATTGATTCTCTCGATGGCGTGCTGCCATTCCAAAAAGTCGAACTGGTTATTGATGACGGCGATGAAGAAGGGAAAAAAATAATTATCGACCATGGAAATTTATTTTCCATCACGACCGAGCAGAAAGTATCAGTCGGCGATAGGGTAATTCTAACAAAGCCGGCGGAGTCTCCCAAGGAAGACTTTTATTACATCACCGATAAATACCGCACTCGCCGTTTGGTTTACCTGATTGGTTTCTTTTTTCTTTTGGCAATTTTCTTTGGTCGGCTAAAGGGATTGACCGGTCTTTTGGGTTTGGCTTTGAGCGTGGTAATAATTTTTTATGGAATGACTCCCGCCATTCTCAAAGGTTATGACCCTCT
>MFQK01000014.1:16573-27743 GCA_001783035.1 Candidatus Magasanikbacteria bacterium RIFCSPLOWO2_02_FULL_44_11 | reverse complement strand
TGGTTAATGATTAATCGCACAGTATACCACAAGGGTGACATTTCTACTTTGGTAGGGGGTGACATTATCATTTTGGGGCGACACCGAACCACGACCGTTTGACAAGACGGCCGTCTTTTGCTAAAGTAAGCTGTTCTATGGCTTTAGACGATTTACAGCAGGTTCAAAAACTATTCGAGGAAAGCAAATACGTCCTGGTAGTTTATAACGGTAAAAGTAACGGCGATGCCACCGCATCGGCCATCGCTCTTAAAATTCTCCTCGAAAAATTAAAAAAACAAGTTGATATCGTCGCCGCCGGATATTCGGTACCAAAAAAATTTCATTTTTTACCACAAACCGACACTATTAAGTCAGACATTTCCCAAGTCCAAAAGTTTATCATTAAATTGGATGTCTCCCAAAGCCCGATTGAAACAATCAGTTACGACGTTCGCGATAATCAACTGTCTCTCTACCTCACTCCCAAACACGGCATTATTTCTAAAAACGAGCTGCGCACCGCCCAATCTTCATTCAAATACGACCTGATCATCACTTTGCATGTATCCGACCTTGTATCACTCGGCGCCGCCTTCAACGATAACGCCGATTTATTTTACAAAACTTCGATACTAAATATCGATCACGAGCCAAATAATGAACGCTTCGGACAAGTGAACCTGATTGACCTAACCAGCACATCCGTCTCCGAAACTGTATATAAGACCATAAAAAAAATCCACTCGGGACTCATTGATGCTGAAATGGCCACCGCGCTTTTAGCGGGTATGACTGTTGCCACTAAAAGCTTCCGCAATTACAACATTACGCCGGTAACATTACAGCTTGCTTCCGAGCTCATCACTTACGGGGCCGATCGGGAAAAAATCATGGAAAATTTATACCGCACCAGATCAATTGCCGCCCTAAAACTTTGGGGCCAAGCGCTGTCGCATCTTGAACACGACGCCAAGCATTCTATCGTCTGGACTGCGCTCACCCGCGACGATTTTACGCGCTCAGGATCGACTGAAGAAGACCTACAGGGTATTATCGACGAATTGATTGGAAATTCTCCCGAAGCCAAAACTATTGTCCTGATTTTTGAAGCGGCTGACAAAAAAATCACCGCCTTGGTAGCAACCGAAAAAAGCGGCGACGCGTTGGAATTAACAAAAAAATTCTCTCCGCAAGGAAATAAAAAAACCGCCTCCATCCAATTTGACGGGTTAACCTTGAAAGAAGTTGAAATAAAATTACTTGATGAACTCCGCCGACAGCTCGCTTAAATAAGCGGCGTACCGGACATTTCCGGTGGTTGTTGGATTCCCAATAATTTCAAAACCGTTGGCGCCACATCTCCCAGAACTCCGACCGGCGGAAGTAAACTCAAGTCGCCTTCCGGCGGATCGCCGCCCGGCCCCGCCTGACCCTGAAAATCCTTGCCAATAATAATTAGTGGCACTGGATTGGTGGAATGTTCTTTGTCAACATCGCCCGTCTGCACGTTTATGAGCTCTTCCGCGTTACCGTGATCCGCCGTCACGACGACGACACCTTGGTTAGCCAAAGTATGCTTAACTATTTCGCCCAGACATTTATCGCTAAACTCGACGGCTTTTACAGTCGCGTTGAAATCTCCGGTATGGCCAACCATATCGGGATTAGCTATATTCACTATCAATAAATGATACTTTTTACTATCAATCGCTTTGATCATTTCTTTAGTAATCTCGACACCGGCCATCTCGGGTACTTCGGCATAATTTGATTTTCCGGGCGAGGGGATTAATTTTCTTTCCTCTCCCGGAAACGGTTCTTCGACCGTGCCATTCAGGAAAAAAGTCACATGAGCGTATTTCTCTGTTTCAGCAATATGATATTGCTTCAAGCCCGCCTTACTGACAACCTCGGCCAAGCAATTATGAATAACCACCGGTTGATACGCCAACACCGCCGGCAAATCCTTTTCATACTCGGTCATAGTAACGAAGTACAATCCCTGCCGATACTCACGAGAAAACTTATCAAAACCTGGCAACACAAACGCTTTAGTCAATTCCCGGGCTCGGTCCGGTCTAAAATTAAAGAAAATCGCCGCGTCTTCAGCGGTAATTTTCGCCACCGGCTGGCCATTTTTAGTGATCACGGTTGGCACAAATTCTTCATCATAGACCTTTTTTTCATACGAAGCTTGGATCGCTTCAAGCGGATCTTCCGACGTAACATCAGCTAACCCTTCGGCCATAGCGCGATAAGCTTTCTCAACACGCGACCAGCGGTTATCGCGATCCATCGCATAATAGCGGCCAGAAATGGACGCGATTTTACCAACCCCGAGCTCTTTCATTTTGGCAATGAGTTTGGTTACAAATGTTTTACCAAGATTATATTTACTGTCGCGGCCGTCCAGAATAACATGGACAAAAACATTACTAAAATTGTTACGCTTGCATAATTCGAGCAAAGCATAAAGATGATCAATGCTAGAATGGACATTGCCCGATGTTAGCATACCGATAAGATGCAACGCCGATTTTTTCTGTACGGCCTGTAAAAGGGCGTGAAGAAATGCCTGGTTAATAAAAAAAGCGCCGGAAGATATTTCCTGGTTGATACGCGGACATGACTGGTAATAAATTCGCCCCGCGCCGATATTTAAATGACCAACTTCTGAATTTCCGATTTCTCCGAATAATAATCCTACCTCGGTGCCGGAAGCATGCAAGGTCATGGAAGGATATTGTTTCAAATACTCCAGAAAATTTGGAGTAACCGCGGCGATGATTGCATTTCCCGACGACGGAGGAGCAACGCCCCAGCCATCGAAAATTACCAATACTACTGGACGATTATTCGACATAAGCTATAAAAATGATTTACCGGTCATTTCCTTCGGTTTTGATATATTCATCATGGCAAGTAATGTTGGCGCCACATCGGCGAGTTTGCCGATTTTCAACCGGGAACCCGGCTCCACTCCCCAAGAGCGGTACTGCTCGGGAGAGCCAAGAAGGATCATTGGCACCGGATTTGTCGAATGTTCGGTGTCTACTTCTCCGGTAGACAGATCCACCATTTCTTCAATATTACCGTGGTCAGCCGTGATGATACCTTGGGCGCCGAATTTTAACAACACTGAAACTACTTTCTTGAGTCCTTGGTCTAGCGTCTTGACCGCTTTCTCGGAAGCAGACAAATCCCCGGTATGACCAACCATATCCGCGCCGGCAAAATTTGCGGCGATAAAATCAAATTCCCCGCCGGCAATAGCTTTAGCGACATAATCGGCTATTTCGTCCGACTTGAGAGCCGGTTCATCGGCAAAATTCACGACCCGATCCGAAGCAATCATAACCCATTGTTCATCGCAAAAATGTTGGGCATACCCGCCGTTAAAAAAATAAGTAATATGCGCAAACTTTTCCGATTCCGCAATGTACAGCTGTCGGCGGGGGCACATGATCTGTACCAAACTATTGTAGACGTCTCGACTGGGATATGCGGTAATGATACCCGACAAATCCGGTCCAAAGTCGGTCATAGATATCAATCGTAAATACTTATAGCGTTTGCGGCGTATAAAACTTCCCGGATTCATCGTCTCGAAAGAGGGTTGGACAAAAGCTTTCGTAAGTTGCCTTGAACGGTCGCTTCTCAAATTAAAATAAATGATCGCATCGTGCTCCTCGACTTTAGCGATCGGCTGACCCTTTTCTGTAATTATGGTCGGCAAAATAAATTCATCGCTTTCCCCGGAATTGTAGGCTATGGAGATCGCTTCTTCCGGAAATGCGACCATTCGTCCATTGCTTTCGGTAATGGCTTCAAAAGCCAATTGCGTTCGATCCCAATTTTTATTGCGATCCATACCATAGAAACGGCCCATGATAGTGGCGATGCGCTGCTCGGCGCTCAAATGGTTCTGCAATTTTCGTAAATGTTTCAAGGCATCATGCTGTCCGGAATCGCGCCCGTCCGTAAAAAGATGCAGATACACTTTTTTCAATCCCTCGGCTCGGCACAACTCGAGCAAAGCATAAAGGTGCTCAGGGCTACTATGCGCGCTATTATGGTTGGAAAGCAACCCAACTAAATGCACGGCTCCTTTCTTTTTTTTTACTTCGGTTAAAGGGTGTATAAAGGCCGAGTTCTTAAAAAAAGTTCCGTCTTTGATCGATTCGCTGATATACATAGCGTCCTGCTTGACCACACGTCCCGCCCCGATATTTAAATGTCCGGCTTCGCTATTTCCTTCCTGACCTTTGGGAAGCCCAACTGAAGTGCCGCTGGCTTCCAATTCCGCGTATGCCGATTGTTTAAGTAAATCAAAATAAAAAGGCGCGTTTTCAGGCGTTATGGGATTGCCGAGCCGACCGGGCTTGGCCACACCCCAACCATCAAGAATAATAAGCACTGTTGTTTTATGCCTGTTTTCCATACAGGCTAGAGACCAAGTTCTAATTCAATTTCCATAAGGCGATTATATTTTTCCACCCTCTCAGAGCGCGACATCGATCCGGTCTTGATAAATTCAGAGTTCACCGCCACCGCCAAATCGGCAATAAACGTATCGGCGGTCTCACCGCTACGATGTGAGACACTCGTCTGATAGCCTTGCTTCTTCGCCAAAAGAATGGTGTCAATGGTTTCTGAAAGTGTCCCGATCTGATTCAATTTTATGAGAATAGCGTTAGCTACTTTTAGTTCAACACCTTTTTTCAAACGCTCGGGATTGGTCACAAACAAATCATCACCAACAATAGTGACCTTTTTTCCAAGTTCTCCGGTCAAAATCTGCCAATTTCCCCAATCATCTTCATGCAACGGATCCTCGATCGATAAAATCGGATACTTTTTTACCCATTGCGCCATAATATTGATCATTTTTTGAGGACGCCAGCCTTGTTTCGGACCGACAAAATAATAAACGCCATGTCGGTAAAATTCGGAAGCGGCCAGATCAAGACCTAAATAAACATGCTTTCCAGGTTCCCAACCGGTATATTTTATCGCTTCCATTATCAGCTGCAATGCTCGTTCATTGTTCAAAAGCGACGGAGCGAAACCTCCCTCATCACCAACTGACGTAGCATATCCTTTTTGACTAAGAATATTAGCCAAAGCATGAAAAATTTGCGACCCCATCCGAACTCGCTCTCGAAACAATTTATGCCGAGGAATTATCATAAACTCTTGGATCGACAAACCATTGTCGGCATGGCGCCCGCCGTTCAAAATATTCATAGTGGGTACCGGCAACCGATAGCCCTTTTCAGGAATGGCAAAAATATGACGAATATACTGGTACAGCGGCAAATTCAAAGCTGCCGCACCGGCGCGGGCAGCGGCCAACGATACCGCCAAAATAGCGTTGGCCCCTAAATTACTTTTATCTTTCGTACCGTCGAGCTCGATCAGACTCGCATCAATGGCTCGTATTTTTTCTATCTCCCTGCCTTTCAAAGCCGCCGCGATAAGTGTATTTACATTTTTAACTGCTTTCAAAACCCCCTTGCCACCGTAACGCTTCCCGCCGTCTCGAAGTTCAACCGCCTCATACGAGCCGGTTGAAGCTCCTGAGGGAACCTTTGCCGAACCAGCCAACCCGTTTTCCAATACTACTTTCGCTTCTACAGTCGGATTTCCTCTTGAATCTAACACCTCCCGTGCAAAAACCGTTTTAATTCGCATATTCGAAATGAGTAAGTGAAATAACAACTTTACTTGTTATTTTTGAGTGCGTGAGAATACATAGTTTATCGAAGATAAACCACATACTAAGCTAAAATAAGCTAGCAGTAGTATAGCATAGCTGACCATAACAAAAAAGAGCCCCGGCGCGGACTCTTTTAAGTTTAAGAACCTGTATTTTACCAACTTTGGTTCGAATAAATTTTATAGACTACAGTTACTCCCATATTAACCTCGCGGCTACCGGTGGCAATTTCTGTCGGGCCACCGCCGCCCACACCCTCTTTCGCAAAAGTCATTTGGTTCATAGAGTAAGGATAAGCTGTAGCTTCATATTCGGAGTAAGAAACCACTTCGCCCAATACTACCCCCAAATTTTCGGCTAATTGCCTGGCTTTACTTTTGGCATCCGCCAAAGCTTCCAGACGAGCGTCATTACGTAAATTTTCCGTATCATCTATAGTAAAATTCAATCCACTCACTTCATTAGCGCCAAACTTTGAAGGTAAAGCCAAAACAGCAGTAACCTTGGTCAAATCCCTGATTTTCACGATGATATTATTTGTCACTCTAAAACCGCGGAGCTGTTGACCCCTTTCCGGAGTGTAATCATATTCCGGGTAAATAGTATAATTACTCTGTAAATCATTTTCCCCTATTCCCAAGGACTTCAATTCTTTCAAAAGCGGATCCATGACTTTCCGATTTGTTTCTTGCGCTTTCGCCACGTCTTTATCGGTATTAGAAAAACCGATCGTCGTCTCTGCCACATCGTTTTTACCGGTTACTTTACCAACGCCATTTACGGCAAAAGTACGCTCCATCTGTTCGGCCTGTCCGATGAACCGATATTTTTTAAGATTATTACGCATCAGCGTTCCCAAAAAAAGTGTCAGATAAACCAAGACAACAGCCATCAAAACCATAAGAATTTTTTTGGTAAAGCTTTCGTGGTCTTTATTTATCATCTGCGATTGCGGCGGATTCGCCATTGGCGCCTCAACCGGGGTATTGTCCATTTTTCTTAGTGCCATAAACAATTAAGTTAAATAAAATAAATTAATATAATCTTTGTAATCCGGGCAGGCGACGACCAGATAAATAATCGAGCATTGCACCCCCTCCGGTCGAAACCCAGTCAATATCTTTGGCTACCGCGAGATCCCTGACTGCTTGGACCGTCTCTCCCCCGCCAACAATACCAGTGGCCAACCCTTTAGATTTGGCGGCGATTAGACATGCCAACGCCTTGGTACCATAGCCATAAACCGGCTCTTCAAACTTGCCCATTGCCCCGTTCCACATTATTGTCTTGGCTTTTTTAATGTAACTCGCGTAGAGTTGTATCGTCCGTGGACCAATATCGTAAATTCCGGTATTTCTGGGTAATTTAATAGCCTCGGTTACAATACAATACGTATTCTTTCCATTTTGGTCACCAACAACATAATCGACGGGCACTACCACCTTTTTATGAGCGGCTAATTTCTTGATTTTGCCAATATATTTTCGATCGAACAGCGAGTTACCCAGCGAATAGCCAAGCGAAGCACAATAAGTATTGGCTAGGTCACCGCCCAATAAGACATAATCGGCTTTTGGCAAAAGCGTTTCTAACAACGGAATTTTCGTTTCCACTTTGGCTCCACCCAAGACAACGACAAACGGTCGAGCCGGTTTTTTCAAAAGACCGCCAAGATAAGTAACCTCTTGTGACAGGAGCATGCCCGCATAGCTCGGCAGGTGCTCGGCAATTCCCGTGACCGATGCCGCCACTCGATGGGATACGGCAAAACCATCCAAAACAAAAATATCTCCCAAGCTGGATAATTGTTTGGCAAAGGCAGCTGAATTATTTTCTTCTTCTTTATAAAAACGGATATTATCAAGCATGACAAGCGGAACATCCAGTAATTTTTTTCGTTCCAATCGCCGCCAATCTTTGATATGAGCAATGTGGGCAACTTTTTGCCCGAATAATTTTTCCAAATGACGAGCCAAAGGAGCGGTCGAAAGTTGTTTTGTAAATTTTTTCGGCCGTCCCAGATGGGTCACAACAATGACCTTTGCTCCTTGTTGCCGTAAAAAACGGATAGTCGGCAAACTTTGGATTATTTTATAATCATCGGCCGGCCGGTTATTTTTTATCGGAATATTATAATCAACACGCAATAAAACATTTTTTCCCTTCAAGTTGCGTACGTTTTGAATTATTTTAAGTGCCATAAAAATACTCACGATGATTCGTGAGTAAGTATACCATAATTTTAAGAATCGGACTATTGAATTATCGCCGCAAAATTATCTTCGGGCCAACGAACATGGACAAAAACCCATTCAGCGATATCTCGGGCTTCTGAAAAACGAAATTCATTGGAAGAAGCTCCCAGCACTACCACTCGCAAACGATGTTTTTGCGCATCTGTCACCGCAACTGCCAAATTATAGCCCGAATCGGCAATAAAACCGGTCTTACCAATAACTTGTTCTGAAAATTGGTGTGGAATCCAGCGCGTCAAAAGCCAATTTGTAGACCAAATACGGCGCTTCTCTTTAGAATTAAGCGGTTGGGCAAAATATTCCTGAATAGATAGTGTTTTCTTAATCATTTCTTGCTCCAGGGTGACCTGCAATAAACGGGCAACATCAAGAGTCGAACCCATGTTGAGGTTATCCAACCCGGTCGGCTCGACAAAACGCATCGTCAACAAACCGAGCGCGCGAGCTTTATCGTTCATCCGAGCCACGAAATTTTCTTCTGACAAACCGCTCTCTCTGACCATCGCCCGCATGGCCGAATTCGATGATCCCACCAAACCAACATCCCATAAATCGCGAAGTTGATAACGTTCTCCAACCTTCAGATACGTATCGTCGGCCAGGTCGGCCTCGACAATAACAGTGGAGCTTGCCCAACGCATTGGTGTTTCAAGCAAGACAAGCGCGGTCATGAGTTTTGTGATACTAGCCAGCGATCTGATGGCTGTGGCATTCTTTTTATAAAGAACCGTGTTGGTTTTATCGTCTACTACAACAATTGACTCGGCTGTCTGTGAACCGGTAAAAACTTCCTGTTCCGCAATCCGCGGGACCGCCGGTTGGCTGACCGGAAACATTGCCATCCGGACCAATTGCGTCTCATCAATAATCTGTGCTTTAGAAAGAGGGAAACGCGCCACCACCGATTCTACTTTGGCCTGCGTTAATGTAACTGAACCAAAACCCAAAACAGCCAGGCCGATCATCATGACACCAAATGAAGAAATAAAGTCTGTAAAACGCGTAGACATATTATTCTCGGACCTCTAATGCCTGTGTTACAAAAGAATGATTGTGTAATTCGGCGTACTCCGGCAACTCGTCCAAAGAAGTTAACCCCAAATGACGGATATAATCCATGGTAACTTCATACACTGGCAGCAATCCGTCGCCATCCGCCTCCCTGACCAATCCGCGAATAAGCAAATTACGCAAAATTAAACCGCAGTTTACTCCGCGCAATTGTTCCAATTCCGGTTTGGTAATGGGACCGCAATACGAAATAACCGTCAGTGTTTCGAGTTGCGGCCTGGTCAATTCTCCGGAAACTTCGGCTTTTACAAATTTTTCAGTGATTACTTTCATTTCAGCATTGGCAACGAGCTGCCATTCATCATTATTGCGTAATAAAACCACGCCAGACGACCGATCATATTTTTGTACTAATTTTTCCAAAGCCTCTGTGACGTCATTTTCTTTGGCTTCAACAATCTTAGCCATTCGTTTCACGGCAAGCGGCTTGGAGGCCACAAATAACATTGCTTCTAATTGCTGAGCAAGCGGCATATTAAACTTTATGCAGTGTAAAATTATGAAAAGCGTGTTCCTGTTTGACCGACACCTGTTCCTGCTTGACCAATTCGAGAATGGCCAAAAAACTAATAATTACTTCGGTCCGGTTTTGCGCCTTGGCTACGATATCTTGAAAAGCCAGCTTTTTGATTACTTGTAAAGCCTTAAAAATCGAGGCGATTTTTTCTTTGATAGACACCGTGCGATCGATCGATACCTCCGGCAATACAGCGACCGGCTTCAAGCGCTTCAAAAGCATGGTAAAGGCGGTACGCAAATTTTCAGTGCCGGCGTTAAGCGGCAGGACAAATCCTTCAATTGGCAAGGGAGGCTCTATTCTACCATAAGCAGTCCTATTTTGTTTCCACAATTCCTCCACATGCTTACTCGCATCGGCATAGCGCTTATATAATTTTAATTGATCTGTCAAACTGGGGCCATTTTCTTCCTCGGGATACAAATATGGCAACAGATGTTTTGATTTTAAAAACACCAATTTACTGGCAATGACCAAGAAGTCGGCCAGCTCTTCAGCATTTTTTTCTTGCAGCTTGTTGAGATAGTCAAAAAATTGTTCGGTAACGGTCGACAACGAAATGTCCGTGATGGTCATTTGCTCTTCCTCGATCAATTTGAGGAGCAGATCGAGAGGTCCTTGAAATTTTTCCAACGCAACGGACGCAGCCATAGATTATTTTTTGTGAGATTTCGCCGTGGCGCCAGATTTGGCTGGGCGCGGTACATCAACTGAAATATGCACTTCCTTAAGAGATTTTTCCGGCAACGGCGACGGAGCGTTCATGAGCAGGTCGCGAGCGTCGCCGGTTTTTGGAAAAGCGATCACTTCGCGGATGTTTAGCTCATTAGCGAGGATAGCGATCAGACGATCAATACCGAGCCCGATGCCGCCATGCGGTGGAGCGCCGAAGGCAAACGCCTCGAGCATATGTCCAAATTGTTCTTTAATAGTTTGCTCATCCAAACCCATGATTTCAAAAACTTTATGGAGCGCTTCGGCGCGATGGTTACGGATACTACCGCCGCCGACTTCAAAACCGTTCAAGGCAATATCGTATTGCGTGGTTAAAATTTCGCCAATGTTTTTCTTGGCCATCAGATCATTCATGTATTCTGGTTTAGGGCTCGAGAACGGGTTATGGCTAAACGTCCAGCCTTGCCCGCCGCCAGGCGCGGCGCCGTCGGTCTTTTCAAAGAAAGGAAAATCAAGCACCCAGCAAAAAGCGAGCAAATTTGGATCGTTCTTGTCCTTACGTAAATCCGGCTTATCACTGCCATATTTTTTCATGGCTTCGTCGAACGATAAACGTGGGAAAGGAATTTGTTGGATTTGTTTCTCAGGGGTAACTTTTTCGATCAAAGCGATTAACATTTTTTCAATTACAGCAAGGACGTTTTCACGTTCGACAAACGACATTTCCAGATCGAGCTGTGTAAATTCCGGCTGACGATCACCGCGTTGGTCTTCGTCACGGAAACAGCGGGCAATCTGGAAATATTTTTCCACGCCGCCGACCATAAGCAGTTGTTTGAATTGCTGCGGCGATTGCGGGAGCACATAAAAATTGCCCGGGTGGAGGCGGGACGGAATTATATATTCGCGCGCGCCTTCGGGCGTGCCTTTGGTGAGATTTGGCGTCTCCAC
>MFQK01000014.1:154-16503 GCA_001783035.1 Candidatus Magasanikbacteria bacterium RIFCSPLOWO2_02_FULL_44_11 | reverse complement strand
TTTTTTACCCTTTCACTGCGTAAATCCAAATATCGATATTTCAGGCGCAACTCTTCGGTGATCGGGCGCGTATCTTTATCTATTTCAAACGGCGGCGTTTCGGCCGTATTTAAAACAACTAATTCTTTAATCAAAATTTCCACGAGACCGGTCGGCATGTCGGGATTTTTTTGTTTTTCACCGCGCTCTTGCACGACGCCTTTAATCGAAAGCACCCATTCCGGACGGACTTCTTTCAACCGTTCGATGGACTGCTCGTCCATTTGACTCGGAACGGCGACGGCCTGAACGACCCCTTCGCGATCGCGGATATCCAAAAAAACAATTTTACCCATGTTGCGGCGGGCATTGACCCAACCAGCCAGTTCTATTTCCTGCCCTACCTTTGAAACAGTTCCAAGCGTCGATATGCGCGACATACAAATAATTAAAAACGGAAGCTATAAAAGCCACCGTATCTTAGCAAAGAACCGTTCAATTGGCAATCATTATAAAAAGAATAGGACCCCATACGCTTTTGCACCGAAGTGCTTGGCGTATGGGGTCCAAGAATCCAAGGACGAAGTGACCAAAGATCGTGAGGTCTAAGGTACTAAGCGTCCAAGAAATTATTAACGAGAAACGAGGAACTGGTTGCCCGGAACGAACCCGAAGCTGAGCCAGCCCAGGTCGAGGACGCGCTCCGCACGTCTGCCGCAGTAGAGGCCCGGCATGCGGATGAAGCCGCCCCCGTCCCGCCAGCGGGACTTGAGCTGCACGACCGGGCGCTTCAGCTGCTCCTTGGGGTAAGCCTCCGCGAATGCCAGAAGCGTCGCGAAGTCCTCGAGCTGGTAACCATCCCCCTCAATGCGCTTAGCAGCCTCCTCGCCGGTCACGACTTCGTCAAACTCGTAGAGCTCGGCCGCGACCTCGCGAATGCCCGTGCCCTCGATCGGGAAACGCTCGGCGGTGATATCATTGTTCTGCTGGCTGAACTTCGCCGCCTTGATGAGGCCCTTGTACCACAGGTCACGGTTGACCGTAACCGAGTAGATCCGGCCGAAACGGCCGATCTCGCGGTTGTAGCGGTCGGGGTTTTCGAGGAAGAGCTGGAGATTTTCGCGGGTCACGCGTGCGCTCCGAAGCTCGTCGAAGAACTTGCCCACCTGTTCGATCGTCGGGGTTGCCATGTGTCGTTCTCCTAGCCCAAAGGTACTCACTTCACGGATCTAAGCCCCATGCCTAGACACGCGTAATGATTCCCCTTTAGGAAAGTAGAAGGCGGGACCATTCCCGACCTTCTTTCGGCCTATCTAAGCGATGTATTTTGACTTTTGGTATTTTTCGCTTATCTAAGACAAAAGAAGGCCAGGATCCCTACTCAATTATCTCGTAGTTATTTAAAAGAACTAACAATACAGTATAGCACAAAACCAGCCTTTTGTCAATGGCTGATAGTGCATGGCTGATAGTGCATAATTTTTACACAACCCCTATTTTTGGCTTATCTTAGGCGATTGCCAAATGCGTCTCTAAGCGACCTTCCAGCCGATTAAAACGACCTTCCAATTGAGTAAATCGGCCCTCTAAGTGATTAAATTTCTTAAACATTTCCGCCGTCTGGTCGGCCAGCTTGCGGTCGACGTAATCCTTTAGTTCATACTTTGTGGCAGCTATATCCTCCTTCAAGGTATTCATCATATCACCGATGGCGGATAACAAAAAACCATCGAAAATTTCATATAATTCGCCTTTCTTTACATATTTGCCCATTGTAGCTAAATTGAATAGTAGTTACAAGCTATGGCACGGTTTTTTGACGACCCTGCCGCGACTGACGCGCTATACATTAGGAATTAAAACAGACAACTTGTTTACCGACTGTCTTGAGGCAGCACTTCTGGCCGGCTATGTTTCACGCGCTGAAAAATTAGGCGCAGTTCAAAAAATAAGCGTTAAACTCGATAGTCTTAAATTCTTTTTGCGTTTGCTGTGGGAATTAAAATCAATTGATAATAATAAATACACTTTGCTTGCCGTCCCTCTAGTGGATGCTGGGAAAATGGTTGGCGGCTGGCTTGCTTCCTGTAAAAAAGAAACTCTCCCGACATAAATCGGGAGAGAATAAAGAGAGTAGCTGAGAGCGAGGAAACGATAGCTGTCGTTCCACTTGTTGTCGGGGTTGTCCTAGTTGAGGTTCAGGTTCCGCTTGGACCCGTCCTTGTCGAGATACGGCACGTTGCGGTTACCCGAGTTCACCCAGCCGGAGAACTATACAGAATAGCGTCTTTGCCACCGCCCATTGAATACTCTCTGGGTTGTATCGTATTTGGAGATAAATCTCCCTACTATCCTGTACCAAGTATCTTCATTTTTAGGGTATACCAATAGTACGCTAGCGGTCGCCTGCGGCGACCAAACTATTCTGACTGATTGGTGTATCCAGAATTCAACCGCCCGAAACCGTAGTCGCGGACTGTTTCGTTTACTATCCGGAATGAGTATACCATAAAAATGAAGCGCCCGCATCGGAATTGTACCAATGCGGGCGATAGTGCGAGCCGAAGGATCCTAGTGACCGAAGACCGAAGGTCTAAGGCACCAAGGAACCAAGGGCTACTTGCTGAGAGCGAGGAAACGATAGCTGTCGTTCCACTCGTTGCCGGGGCCGTCCCAGTCGAGGTCCAGGCCCCGCTTGGACACGTCCTCGTCGAGATACGGCACGTCGCGGTTACCCGAGTCCACCCAGCCGGAGCCGAGGGCCACGACGGGGAACTTGCGCTGCAGCTCGGGGTACCGCGCACCGAAGGCGAGCAAGTGCTCGATCTTCGCGGACACGAGTCCCTGGTCCGACAGGCGCTGCTTGACGTCCTGGGTCGTGATGCTCTCGCCGAAGTGCACGAGCACCAGATCGACTGGAATCTCACCACTGCCCTCGATCTTGAAGTTCTTGGGCGTGATCTCGTCGTTCTTCCAGTCATACTTGCCCCGCTCGATCATCTCGACGAGGTTGAAACCGTAGTTGACGAGCACCGGGAACTTCGTGCGGAGGAACTGGTCGGGCTTCTCGAGGAAACCCTGGAAGTTCTCGCCGGTGACGAGACCCTCTTCGACGAGCCGGAAAAAATGGCTGATCTGACCGTACGTCGGGGGGTTCACGGGCTTGGTGGTCATGAGTTTCTCCTGGCCTGTTAGCAGTCAATCAATGTCTCGGCCCTATGCCTACTGCACCGATTGATACACCACACAGGTCAATGAAGGTGGGTTGATTCCCAAACCTTCTTTTGGACTATTTGCTAAAATACTAAGGTATTTTTATCGCACGCTCGGAAGTAAAATAAATTTTACTTCCCTCGCTTTGCTCTAAAATAAGCCAAAAGAAAGCCATGATTTTTTAAGGAACTAACGAAATAGTATAGCACAAAATCAGCCTTTTGTCAATGGCTGATAGTGCACAATTTTTGCACAACCCTTACTTTTGGCTTATCTTACGCGATTGCCAAATGTGTCTCTAAACAACCTTCCAGCCGATTAAAACGACCTTCCAATCGAGTAAATCTGCCCTCTAAATGATTAAATTTCTTAAATATTTCCGCCGTCTGGTCGGCCAGCTTGCGGTCGACGTAATCCTTTAGTTCATACTTTGTGGCAGCTATATCCTCCTTCAAGGTATTTATCATATCACCGATGGCAGGCAACAAAACAGACTCGGTAAATTCCGATAATACGTTAGATATTCTCGTGTCTAAATCTTTGGTCTCTCTTTTCTTCATATAGTCTTAGTATATTTTGTTGACTCTAGCATGTCAATCGATGGCATTCTAGCACACGGGAGATAAAGAAAAGATAAAAATTTTTGAGTTTGTGCAAAACTAGGCAAACTCTTCAGCCATTTCAACCAGCCGATTGGCATACCCCGCCTCATTATCATACCAGGCCACGACTTTCACCATATTGTTACCAATAACATTGGTAAGAGTTAAATCAACAATCGCTGAATGCGTATTGCCGATAAAATCTGAAGAAACTAGTTCCTCGTTCGTCACATCCAAAATTCCTTTGTAACGCGGCGATTTAGCGGCGGCGACAAATGCATTATTAACCTGTTCAACGGTCGCGTCTTTCAATAAAATTGCGGTTACATCAGATAACGAGACTGTCGGCACGGGCACGCGAATAGCTAGTCCATCAAATTTTCCATGGAGCGATGGAATCGCCTCGGTCGTGGCCACAGCCGCACCCGTCGTTGTGGGGACAATATTTTCCGCAGCTGCTCGGGCACGACGCAAATCTTTATGCGGGCCATCTTGTAAATTTTGGTCGGCTGTATACCCATGCACGGTGGTCATCATCGCTTTTTCAATTCCAAATTTTTCTTCGAGCACGGCCATGACCGGCGAAATGCAATTCGTCGTGCACGAAGCATTGTTAATCACTTTTAATTTTTCTTTTCCGACCAACTTCGAATTCACAGCCATGACATACGTCGGCACCACGCCACCTTTAGCCGGCGCGCTGATAATCACTTTCTTGGCACCAGCTTTGAGGTGCAACCCGGCTCCGTCTTGGCTTGTGAAACGGCCGGTACATTCCAGCACGACATCAACCTTTAATTTTTTCCAAGGCAAGAGGTTTGGTTCCTTTTCAGCAAAAACAGGAATCTTTTTTCCTTCCACGATCAAATGTTTATCGTCATAACTTACCTCTTTCAGCCAGGTGCCATACGCCGTGTCATAACGCAACAGATGCGCCAAGGTTTTGGTGTCAGTCAGATCGTTAATCGCCACGATTTTTATTTTCTTGCGGTCCCAAGCGGCACGGAACGATTGACGTCCGATGCGTCCAAACCCATTGATGGCGACGTAGATCATAATTGAAAAAAATTAACTAACGATGCTAAAAAGACATTTAAGGTACTCCCCTTCCATAAATGAAATGGCTTCGGGGTGGTCGATGCCGTGCGTGTACGTTTCCAAAATTTGCACGGAACGCTTGGCTTGGAGCGCCGCTTCGGACAAGGTGTAGCGAAATTGCTCCAAACTCACGTGCGCCGAGCATGATGCTGACACTAGTATACCAGATTTCGGCAAAATTGTGAGGGCTGCGGCGTTTATCCTTTTATAACCGCGCAAGCCTTCCTCAACTTTATGGCGGTCTTTTACAAAAGCCGGCGGGTCGAGAATGATGATGTCGTATGATCCCGGAACCTGGTCGGCCAAATATACTTTAACATCAGCCAAGATAAATTCGCATTTTTTCGCCGAAAGTTTGTTGAGTTTCATATTTTCTTCAGCTAGAAGAAGCGCGGCTTCCGAAGAATCAACACTGACAACTTTTTCAGCGCCGCCGCCTAAAGCGTACACTGAAAAACCGCCGGTGTAACTAAAACAATTCAAGACAGATTTGCCTTTAACGTATTTTTGGAGCGCCGCGCGCTTGTCGCGTTGGTCCAGAAAAAAACCAGTCTTTTGCCCCCCGATAATGTCCACATATAATTTGTAGCCATTTTCTTTGATCAACACCCGTTCCGGTACTTTGCCGCTCAATAATCCGACTTGTTTCTCAGCGCCTTCAAGACCGCGGACTTTGACATCCGATCGTTCATAAATCCCCTTTGGTTTGACAACCGTGTTGAGGGCGGCCACGATTTCTTTTTTCCAAGATTCAATGCCGGGATTGTGAAATTGGATAGACAAGTATTCGGCGTATTTATCGACGATCAAGCCGGGAAGAAAATCGTTCTCGCCGTAGACCAGGCGGTAGGAATCTGTTTCTTTGGAAGCCAGGTAATTTTCGCGAATAGCAAAAGCCTGTTTGATGCGCTTTTTGAAAAAATCTTCATTAACTTCTTCACCCGGTTCAAAACCCCAAAGACGCACGGCTATTTGCGAGTAGGAATTAAAATAACCGCTGGCTAAATAGTTGCCGGCTTCATCAACGAGTTCAACCGGTGTGCCACTGGTTAGGCCATCGGGAATATTTTTCAAAGCTCCCGAAAAAACCCAAGGGTGTCTTCCTAATATAGGTCCGGTCCGTTTTTGCAGTACAGTAAGAATAGTCATATGGCTGCCATTGTAGCTGAATTACAGTAAAATTAGAAGTGCCAAACATACCTACACTTTCGGAACACAGCATAAAACGGCCGTTCGCGGCCGTTTTTGCTTCCATCTCGGCCGATGCGAGGACGCCCTGCGATGAGTTTCCTCAAGTGTACGTATGTTTGCTTACTTCAGTTGCTCTGCCACTTCGGAGGCGAAATCTTTAGAAGCTTTCTCGATACCTTCACCGAGTTCAAAGCGAACAAAACGATTTAAGGTTGCTTTGCCTTGATCTAGTAATTTCTGGACGGTGAGCTCTTCATTCTTAATAAAAGGCTGCTCGACTAGGCAAACTTCGCCATAGTACTTATCAATCTTGCCTTTCAAAATATTTTCAATAATATTGGCCGGCTTGCCCTGCGCGCGAAGCTGTTCAGCGAAAATTTCTTTTTCTTTGGCAATCGCTTCAGACGGAACTGCGGCGCGATTTAAATATTTTGGATTCGAGGCTGCGGCATGCATAGCCACATCTACGCCAAGTTCTTTGGTACCGCCGGTCAAATCAACCAAAACACCGATTTTTGTACCGTGCATATAGCTGGCCACCAGTCCGGCGCTTTCAAAGCGGGCAAAACGGCGGAGACTGATTTTTTCGCCGATTTTCAAAGTCAGATCATGAATTGTCGCTTCGATAGTTTTTCCATCTTCAAGTGAAATAGCGTTCAAGGCGGCCAAATCAGCCGGTGCTTTCTTCACTACAACCTCGGCCACCATTTCAGCCAGTTTATTAAAGTCATCGCTGCGACCGACAAAATCAGTTTCACAATTAAGTTCAACCAAAGCTCCGACTTTATCATCGGCACTAACTTTGGTAACCACGCGACCTTCGGAAGCAACTTTGTCAGCGCGCTTGGCGGCCTTCACAATACCTTTCTTGCGAAGAATTTCGGCAGCTTTTTCCATGTCGCCTCCAGCTTCCTCAAGCGCATTTTTACAATCCAACATGCCCGCGCCGGTAGACGCACGCAATTTTGAAATGTCTGCTGCACTTATTGCCATAGTAAAAAAATTAATAGTTAATTAGTTTGAGGTGCGTGTAACACTAACAAAATAAAGTTACTGAGGGCTTGATGATTGTCTTTTGAGCGGGTTATGGCGACCACAGTCGACATCCCTGAGGCCTCGCGGCCGAAGAAAGCGAAAAAGACAATCTCAAGACCTGTTAGACTACTTCTTCTTTACGAATAGCACGTCGTTCTTTCTTGACGGTTTTGTCGGCCTGGACTTTCGGAGCCGCCGCTTTTTCGGATTTTTCAGAAGAAGTAAAAATATGGGTCATCGGGACATCTTTAACGGCAACTTTGTTCTTTTCAAATTCAGCTTTGCCTTGGTTCACCGCCTCGGTCATAAGTTCGGCAATCAATCTGATCGCGTTAACGGCGTCGTCATTGGCTGGGATGGGATAATCAACCTTAGTCGGGTCCACATTGCTATCGCAAACGGCGATCATCGTCACATCCTTACGATTGGCTTCAGCCACGGCTGTCTTTTCAACGCGCAGATCGGCAATATACAAAGCATCCGGAATATCCGTCAGCGTTACCAAGCCGGCCAAATATTTATCCATTTTTTCAATTTGTTTTTTGAACGTCGATTGTTCTTTTTTGGTATATTTTTCGATTTCACCCGTCACAAACATTTCTTTCAAAGTCTTATATTTCTTTAAACGACGCTTGCATTCTTCAAAATTCGTAATCAGGCCGCCAATCCAGCGCTCTGTCAAAAAAGGCATGCCGCATTTTTCTGCCGCATCTTTTATGATATCACGAGCCTGTCGTTTGGTACCAACAAATAAAATAGTCTTGCCTTTGGCCGCCAAAGAGCGGGTGTAATCCAAGGCTTTGTTTAATTGTTCGACGGTGCGATCCAAGTCAATGACATGGACACCGTTTCTGGATCCGAAAAGATACGGCTGCATCTTCGGATGCCAGCGTGATTTCTGGTGGCCAAAATGAACACCGGCTTTCAACATTTCCAACAGGGTTGGGAGTTGTGACATATTTTCCTTATTACTGCCTCTCAAGCCTTCACCCTCGGGTGGCCGGGGGAGGAAAACGTGTTCGCCAAAAAGCGGACAAGAGCCTGATGAGAGTTAAATAAACACCGTTTCATAAGAGAAAAGGTGTGAGGAGTATATCGAACCTTAGCGAAAAAGTCAAGTCTTCGGACGGTTATGTCTTCGGACGGTTAAAGATCCGACTCAAAAAACCGGGCTTAGCCGGCGGGTGGCTTTGTTGATGCTCGATAACGGTATTTAACATCTTTTGAAAAGTACGGACCCAATCTCTAAGCTGCAATGTTAACTGGATGGGGCCGCTGTAATGACTCGGACCAAAATCAAGATCCGGCCCGCCGACTTCGATTTTTTTTCTTTCTTCACCTATAAAATCACGAATAGCCGACTGCGGATTTGGCGAGTACAAAAACGAATCCAAGCCAAGGGCCGCTTTCGACAAACCGTATTGTTCGATATAATCACGTTTGGTCAAAAGTTGTTGATACGTTTCATCTAATTTTTTTCCAAGCTCATCGATGGAATGAATAAGCTCTTTCTTTATTTCTACTGAAGTGTCTTTTTCAAGAGGGGCGATTTTTTCTACCCCCATACGCTGCAATTCTTTTAAAACCATTTTCGGCTCGGGCCTCTCGGTAAGCTCCTCGACTTCGGCCAAAAGATTAACCACCTGTTCCGATAAAACTTCTTGAGCCGTACCCTCACAATCATCCAGAATAGCCTTGAGACATTTAAGCCGTCGATAAAGTTGGACGCCTAATTTTTCAATTTCCTGTCGATCCAATTCCTCCTTGATTTTATCAATTCGTTCCGCGGATTTTCCTAATCTTTCCGATGCTTTTTCAATAACCTCGTTAACGGTTTTCTCAAAATCGGCTTGTTGCTCAGCGGTAAAATGTTTTTTGGCCACTTCCTCTCGTATGAAATCTTTACCCCCCTCCATTGTCAGAGCTGACAAATTTTTTCCAAAGCCAAACAAAAAACTTCGCAATTTTTTGGTCGAAAATTCTTTGGAAAATCTTTCCACTCCGGCCCTGACTAAGCCGGCGCTACCGCCATTCGCCTCGGCCCACTCTTTGGATGGATTATATCCCCTCTCCGCTTTTTCCAGACCGAGAACTGAAAAATTAGGTTTAGCTTCGGTCGATTCTTTTATAGCTGACACTTTCTTTTCGGTGTGAGGATGAGAGGCAACACGTTTTCTTTCTGGCATCATAAAAATATTTACTACTGTCATAATACCATAGTACCGGTCAGTTTCCAAGCCGCCGCCTTTGGTTCGGATAGCAAACTTATTGACAAAAATGCCACCTTAGGCTATACTAGGCGCACACGAAATTATCCATTTTTATGAAAACAGCAATCCATCCTCAATACAACACCGACACGAAGGTTACCTGCGCTTGCGGCAATACCTTTGTCACCGGCAGTACCATGAAAGAAATCCGCGTGGAATTGTGCAATCAATGCCATCCTTTTTATACCGGCAAACAAAAATTTGTCGACACCGCCCGTCGCGTCGAAAAATTCCAGGAAAAAATGGGTAAAGTGGCTGCCGCCGCCGCGCAACGCAAAGGTAAAAAAGTAAAAAAAGCCGCCGTCGCCGCCAAACGCACTGCTAAAAAGTCGGAAAAAACCGAGAAGTCAGAAGCGTAGCTGAATTTTTAAACAGACTTTCTTTTGAGGTCTGTTTTTATTTATTTTTGGGTGAGAGAGATACGTTCTTGAATTGTGTTTTGAGCGGGTTCGACGACCGCAGTCGTCGCCCTGAGGCCTCGCGGCCGAGGAAAGCGAAAAACATAAATCAAGAACGTCTCCAAACAATAAAAAAATATGCATTCTAAATATAAACAACTGTTAGAAAAATTTCAGCGTCTAGAGTCTGATTTGCAAAATCCGGCTATTATTAATGATCAAAATAAATTAAAGGACATTTCCCAAGAATATACTGACTTGAAGCCAACGACGGAAAAAATCGCTGAGCTGGCCGCTGTAGAAAAAAATATTACCGAGACAGAAACAATGGCCAATGATGCTACAGCCGGTGAAATGCAGGGCCTTGCTAAGGCTGATTTACCGGAATTGAACGCTAAAAAAATCGCTCTCGAAAAAGAGTTGGCCGATATGACGCGCCCCCAGGACCCGCTCGACAAAAAAAATGTCATTTTGGAAATCCGGGCCGGAGTAGGTGGCGACGAATCTGCGCTTTTCGCGGCCGAACTTTTCCGCATGTATAGTAAATATGCCGAAAGTAAAGGCTGGAAAACTAACCTTCTTGATACGAACGCCATCGGCATCGGCGGCTATAAAGAAGTGGTTTTTTCCATCAAAGGCAAAAATGTCTACAAATTCTTAAAATGGGAAATGGGCGTCCACCGCGTCCAGCGTGTCCCTGACACGGAAAAAGCCGGCCGGGTCCACACTTCTACGGTGACAGTAGTTGTTCTTCCGGAAATTGAGGAAACAGAAATGAAAATTGAAGCCAAAGATTTGCGTATCGACACATTTTGTTCCGGTGGCGCCGGCGGCCAGAGTGTTAACACCACTTATTCGGCGGTGCGCATTGTACACATCCCGACCAACACGGTCGTACAATGCCAGGACGAACGTTCCCAAACCGCTAATCGTGAAAAAGCTATGGCGGTCCTGCGCTCTCGCCTGTACGAACAGGAACGAGAAAAAAAGATGGCCGCACTGACTGAAAAACGACGCGCTCAAATCGGCTCCGGCGACCGCAGTGAAAAAATTCGAACTTATAACTTTCCACAAGATCGCTTGACGGACCATCGCATCCACGAGAACTGGAACAACCTTCCGGTTATTATGGATGGCCGTATCGAACCGATTATTATTGCTCTACAAACAGCCGAAGCCACGGAACTCGACGAAGCGCCGCTCACCGCCTAATATGTTGAGGTTGGAAACTTTGCGTCAACGCTTTAGCACCACCATCGCCGACCGCGATGTCGTTATTTTTCTTAGCGCGCTGCTTCACCAAAACAGCGCTTTTATTTTGTCGCACCCGCAGGCATCTTTAAATCTTTTTCAATACGCGCGCTTTCGCTGGTACGTTTCCCAAAGAAAAAAAGGCTATAGCGTCGCTGCTATTATCGGACACAAAGAATTTTTTGGTTTAGATTTTATCGTTTCTAAACACACCCTTATCCCCCGCCCTGAAACTGAATTGTTGGTTGAAGAAACTTTGAAAATTATTGCGGATCCAAAAAATAGCAAAACTTTAAAAAATAACGACTTTCTAAAAAATACTAGTGCTGCAGCGATAGTCGTTGATGTGGGCACCGGATCGGGCTGCATTCCGATTGCGATTTTAAAAAACACCACCGCTCCAATTATTGTTTGGGCGATTGATACCAGCTCGCGCGCGCTTCAGATTGCTCAAAAAAATACCAAAAAACACCAAACGCCAATAACTTTTTTGCGCGGCAACCTGCTCACTCCTCTGCCCGCTTCTATTTTTTCCGGGAATACGCCACTCGTTATCACCGCCAATCTGCCGTATCTCACGCACGAACAATTTGCGAACGAACCATCTATCCAACGCGAGCCCTACCAAGCCTTAGTCGCTAAAAAAAACGTGCTGGCGCTGTACGAAGAATTATTTGAACAACTGCAGCAAAGAAACGTTGCCTCCTCCACAAAAATCATTGCCCCGGCCACCAATGTAGCCGCCCCTACCACTGTTGTTTGCGAAATTGATCACATGCAGCCGCCCGAATTGATAAAAATAATTCACAACTATTTTCCAAACGCCAAAACAACTATAAAAAAAGATCTCGCCGGGCGAGACCGTTTAGTAATAGCCGCGCTTAACTCGTAATCTCAACGGGTGTCTTCACGGGTACTACTTCAACCCAAATATGTCCGGCCGCGAGCGGTATTTCCTGGCCAGCTTGATCAAAAAATTTGGTCCGACCCGTCACTGATTCTTTTTTCCAAATGCCACGAACCATCGTCCCATGCTTCAGGACACGCAAATCGCCCGCGCCAATCGTATCGAGCTCTTTGCGGCCCACATCGTCAATAACCTTCGTACCTACTTCCTGGATGATAATCGTATCGGCTGTGATCGGCGCGCCGGCATCTAAGTGGCCAACACCATTTATCGTCCGCACATACTGCTTGCCATCGTACTTCCAACCAACTTTATAATAACTATCATACCTGATCGTCGCCGCACTGACACTCGACGTGCTAGTCGATGGCGTTTTTTCAAACAACCAACCTGACCATTCTTTGGTCGGACGTTGCGCTCCCTGCTTGGCTAAAACTTTTTCCCAAAGGCTGCTATTGGTAAATAAATTATGCGGCACATAATATTTATTATCGCGCCAATAATAATCACTGTAAACAAATTCATTCAACGAAAAAAGACCAAGCCGGCTGATCAACGACAAGGCTTCAGGCGAACCACCACAGTGCATATAGGGACTTTCGCCATACTCGCGAATCCAATCTAAATAATACGGACGGGCGCTGCGCACGGGCCCTACTTTTTCTACCGAACTCGAAGCGGTAAAAATAGCCAAATAGCGAGTGATGCCACCCTCAGCCAGCGCCTCATAGACAATGCTCGCTTTGGAAAGTCCGGCCTGCTGTGGTCGTGCATCAGGATGGTTGTCAACCATGACGCCAACCACGCGCGGCACCTGACCAGCCTCCGCAACGACTGTTCCGTCTAATTGGCTGTAAAACTTAATCGGTTCGGCCTGCGTCACTTGTCCCAGCGGCGTTCCCTCATTCTTTCGGATAAAAATAAAATAACCGACCACCGCGGCAACAACCAGTACAAAAACCAAAGCCAAAGCTAATCGAATTTTCTTCTTTCCATTTTTCATAGGCAAGAATAAGTATACCACAAATATAAAAAGGTTAGCACAAATAGTTGTGTCATCGGGAACTCGCCGCAGGACGCTCTCGCGAGCGGACGATGCGGAAGAAAAAACGGTCGCCCAAAGCGACCGTTTTATTCTGTGTCCTGATGACACAACTATTTGTGCTACCTGTTAAATATTTATTTCTTTGCTTCCTTCTTCCCCTCTTCTTTCTTCGCTTCCGGCTTCTTCGCATCCTTAGCCTCACCGGCAGCTGGCGCGCCTTCAGCAGGAGCGGCACCTTCTTCACCCTCTTCTTCTTTCTTCTTGCCAGCCAACTCAATCTTCGAAACGTCGGCCACCGAAGCTTCTTCCATCGCTTTGATTTCTTCTTCGGTCATAGCAGGCACCGCTTTCGCGATCAAGTCATCAGCATGCGGATTGGTAATTTCAATCCCGGCCGGAAGTTTAATATCTTTCAATTTAATAACATCCTCATATGTCTTCAGTACGGTCATATCCACATCGATATGAGAAACCAAATCATTTGGCAAACATTTTACGGTCACGATGGAAACAGTTGTCACCAAAGTACCGCCGGATGCTTTCACTACAGGGGCCTCGCCAACAAAACGCAAAGTCACCGGAGCAGTCATAGCCTTAGTCATGTCGATACGACGCAAATCAACGTGAATAATATGGTCCGAAACCGGATCAAATTGGACATCTTGAATCAAAACCTTACCGATATCCTGTCCATCGACCGATAAATCAATCAGGCTGGACTCACCGGCTTTTTTATATAATTTCAAAAAATCACGACCGACGAGAGAAAGTGATTGAGCTCCTTTTTCAGCGCCATAAACAACAGCCGGGATCAAATTATCAACTCGAACTTTTTCTCCTTTGACGTTCCGTTGTTCAGCCGTTAACACATAATTCATACTAATCTTTGATTATTAGACTATGTAAAAAAAATTTATGATGGATTGTTTCGTAGCCGCCGATCATGTCATTGATTGTGAAAGGCATGGTCTTGTGCAGTCGCGAAATATCTTCAAAACTCAAATCGGTCACCATGCCCACAGAGCTTAATCCTCGCCCGACAAACAGAACCATGGCTATAAAATAACTGCTGCATTTGGAACATGTCAGGTGGATCAAATTGGCTGTATCATTTTTTGCAAACAACCTAGCTCGATCAGACGAATAATTTGATCCGCAAATAGGGCAACGATTAATGAATTTTAACGCTGCTCGCCACGATTCCATCTTTTTTGGTAACCCCATAAAGTAGCGCTATTCTAAATGAAAAGAGATTTTTTGTCAAGATTACGGCGTTTTCCGAAGCTCCAAGCACATAAAAAGCGGGAATTCGGCCCTAGCTCGATTTTCCGCGTCTGCCCTCGGGCCGTGGGGCGTTTTGGTATGAGAGCTCCATTCTTCTAAACGTACCACGCTAAATCCGTTTTTGGAAAAAAGCTTAAAGTAAAATTGCAGCGGCCTATGAAAAGACCAGGTAATTTTCTTGGGATCGGCGCCTGGATGCATTTGAATCGGCGCTTTCATTTCTGATAAATACCTATCCAACCGGCGATATTGCACGATATTTTTTTCGTCCCAACCCCAACTTGAGCTTCCCGGTATCCGAAAAGCCGGGTGATTAAGTACGATAAGTACCCGGCCGGACGGTTTAAGCACGCGTAAACTCTCTTTTATAACCTGGCCGGCGTTTTCAATATTCTGCAAAGATAAAACAATTATGATGCAATCTATGCTTGCAGACGCTATAAATGGAACAGAATCTGCGGAAGCAACCCGGTATGAAACTGATGGGTTAGCGATAGATTCGGCTTTGGAAATAAGCTCCCGACCGATATCCACTCCAACCACCTGCGCACCGGCTTCGGCAAACGCCCTGCAAAAAAAACCGGTTCCGCAACCAAGTTCAAGCACTCGTTGTCCTTTTTTAACAGCCGCCAATCGAAAAAGGTTTGGTAAGATAACTTCTTTTTGATAAGTTCCCTCTTGATTAAGAAGCTCACTGTACCAATCAGCCTCAGATCCCCAAGATGTGTTTATTTTTTTAGACATAGTATTATTGTACCTTTCTTTTGCTTCTATTAAAAGCAATCGCAAACCGATGAGCTTCATCTCTCACCCTGATAAGCAGGTTTTGGTGTTTCGACACCCAGTTAACGAACTCCTGTGTTTTAGTGCCAAGAATAATATTATTACTTTTACGCTCAGCCCCTTTGGCGATACCAACAAACGGAATAGTGACTCCGCGCTCTATGAACACTTTTTTTATTCGATTAATTTGCGGCAGTCCTCCGTCTAATAAAACAACATCTGGCTTGTCCCAATCATTACGTTTCAGACGTCGTTCCAGCACCTCGGCCAATGAATCAACATCATTTTGGCCTTCAACTGTCTTGATGTTAAATTTACGATATTCAGATTTTACCGGACCATGGGCGTTGAATACCACCATGCTCCCCACCTTGTGGGTCGGTCCCAGGTTGGAAATATCATAACCTTCGATTCGCAGCGGTTGACCGGTTGGTAAAAAAGATCCCTCCCATTCAATTTCTTCCTCAAAAAAACTTTTATTAATCAAAGTGACATCATGGATTCGATATAAATTCTTGAGCTGATTGCGCAACAAAGTCGCCTCTTCGTAATCTTCGGCTTTGGAAGCTTGTTTCATGCGTCTTTCGAAATTCTTAATGACTTGGCGTTTTTTACCGGATAAAAACCATTTTAAGGGATTGATCACCTTTTTCTTATAATCCGCTGGGCTGATGGCCCGAACACAAACTCCATAACACAATCCCATCTCATAATAAAGGCAGGGGCGAGAGCTGTCCGGCTCGCAACTCGAAAAATGAAACAAGCGACGCAATATTTTTATAGCCGCTTTGGTATTAAGTCCCGGATATGGCCCAAATGTTGCCGCGAAGCGCTTCAATTGTTGCGGATCATTTCTCTGAAGCAGCGCCAACTCATGTTGGCGCAAAGTTATGATCTGCGGATACTCATCATTTGTAATAATTATATAATTCCAGCTCTTGTTATCTTTGCCCATCACATTATATTTTGGCAAAAATTTCTTAATGTAAGACGACTCCACAATAACCGCTTCCAACACCGAGTCGGTGACGCGCCAATCAATATCCGCCACCTCATGGATGAGCTCTTCAATCGGGCGTGGGGTTCGTTTACCCCGGAAATAGCTGCGGACCCGGCTTTTAAGCGAAGTTGCTTTACCTACATATATCAATTCACCATGAACGTTATAAAACAAATAGATCCCTGGTTCATCAGGTATTTCAACTAAATGTTTGATAGTTTTTAATTCTTGATCTAACATATTTATACATGAACACACAATGGCATTTTGAGCGGGTTATGGCGACCACGTCG
>MFQK01000014.1:0-136 GCA_001783035.1 Candidatus Magasanikbacteria bacterium RIFCSPLOWO2_02_FULL_44_11 | reverse complement strand
GGCCGAGGAAAGCGAAAGATGCCATTGTGTGTTCATGTAATAGATTACTTCAAAACTCTTTTTAAATAGTGTCCGGTAAAACTACTTGGTTTTCTAGCTACTTCCTCAGGGGTCCCTGTCGCGATAACCTGCCCAC
>MFQK01000013.1 GCA_001783035.1 Candidatus Magasanikbacteria bacterium RIFCSPLOWO2_02_FULL_44_11 | reverse complement strand
GAAAGTTCGAACATCAGTCAAAAACGACCGCACACAAAATAACCCCTATGCAACAGGGTTATTTTATTATATGATAATTGCATAAATTTATTAATCAAATTTTGTATGGAGGAAACAAAATTAGCCTTTTTTAAAGGCAAGCAAATTCGTAAGACATTATTTCAAAACGAATGGTGGTTTTCGGTGGTGGATGTAGTTGAGGTTTTGACAGGTAGCGTAGACCCAAAGGATTATTGGTATAGGATGAAAATTCGTGTAAATAATGAGGAAAAAATTAAGTTATCGACAATTTGTCGACAACTGAAACTGGAGTCATCTGATGGTAAAAAATATGAAACTGATTGTGCCAACACCGAAGGAATTTTTCGTATTATACAATCAATTCCGTCTCCAAAAGCCGAGCCATTCAAACGTTGGTTGGCAAAAGTAGGCTATGAGCGTGTGCAGGAAATTGAGAATCCAGAGTTAGCTACCAAACGCACGCGAATGATATATAAATTAAAAGGTTACCCGGATAGTTGGATTGAAAAGCGAATGCGTGGTATTGAAATTCGCGAAACACTTACTGATGAATGGCAGAAACACGGTGTTAAAGAGCAAAAAGAATATGAAATTTTGACTGCCGAGATTGCCAACGCAACTTTTGGTGTTACGCCCGGTCAACACAAAAAAATAAAAGGATTAAAACGAGAAAATTTGCGTGATCACATGAATGATTTGGAACTAATTTTTTCTATGCTTGGTGAAGCAGCTACAACAGAAATTACCAAAGTAGAAAACCCAACCGGATTTGTAGAAAATAAAAAAGCGGCTAAACGTGGTGGAAATGTGGCTGGGATCGCTAGAAATCAAATGGAAAAAGAAACTGGTAAAAAAATAGTTAGCAAGGAAAATTATTTGCCGGTTATTAAGGGTAAGAAAAAGTTAGTTTAGTCTAACATTAGTCATCCACGTTCCAACATCATCCCACCCTCTCCGCACAATAAAATACCCCGCATTTGCGGGGTATTTTATTGTGATGTAGAATGACGAGGGGATTCGAACGGAAAATGGTAAGAAACGGAGTTTCTTACCTGTTGAGGAAAGCTCACGAAAACCCAAAGGTTTTCGTGAAGCGAACGAAGTGAGCGCGTTCGAATAGGTCGCCTTTGGCGACCGCCCTATCTCTCCACCATGTTTTGGTATTACCTATTTCCATCTCGCTACGAGACGGAGCAGATGCTTCGCAATTATAGAGTGGCCCATTGGGGACCCTTTTTTTCTTCGCAGCCCAAAAATATCTCTGAAAATTTTTATCGTGAAATTCTTCTCTTAGCGAAGAAGCATATTAATTCCAATAGTGTTGTCCTTGATATCGGCTGTGCAACCGGCCGTCTTGTTTTTGAGTATGAAAAGCTGGGAACGCGAGCCACCGTCGGCATAGACACGAGTAAGAAATTCATTTCCTTTTGTAATAAAATGAAGGAAAAAAGAGTCAAAGAAATCCTTTATCACTTGGACCGGAGTTCGAGTATTTTCATTACCGGAGATGTTATAAGCGAGCAATTCGCAAACGCTCCATTTTCTTTCATAAGCTGTGTAAACATTATCGACCGCGTGGAAAATCCACGTGCGCTTGTTGAAAAAATTGCTTCTCTCTTAGAAAAAGGAGGGGTGGCATTAGTGGTTGATCCCTATAATTGGGATTTATCACCCGCCCCAAAACATTTACATGTTCCAAATATGAAAGTACTTTTTGATCCTAACATTTGGAAGATGCTTGAGGAAACGCGGTTGCCGCTCGTTATGCTGATAGATAAAACAAAAACAAGAACCTATAATTGCCATTTGGTTATTATGCAGAAGATATCTTGAAGTGAGCTCAACGCTCACTTTTTATTTTCAGTTCCTGCTTTTGGTTTTGAAATCAAAAACATTGTCGCTTCAAACGGCCTGGCTAGCGTATTTCCAACAAGCCACTTCTTAAGACCTACTCCCTTTTTATAAGGTTCTGATATAGTGTCTTCTTTTATTAACCCTTCGCTAAAACGAAGCCGTGGACCTCTTTCGCGCCGGCAGCGAGAAGAGTTTCGGCGGCGCTCATCATGGTCGCGCCGGTGGTATACACATCATCAACAAGAATTATTTTTGGTGGAGGTGGCGTGGTACTCTTCCAGGCAAACGCTTCGGATACATTGGCCCAGCGTTCGTCGCGATGTAGTTTAACTTGTTGTTTGGTTTCGCGGATACGTTTCAAGTTTGTTTGGAGCGGGAAACTATATTTTTTGGCAACGATTTGGGCTAAAAGCATGGCTTGATTATACCCGCGCTCTCGTTCTCGGCGGCGATACAGTGGAATGGGGATTATTGAAGCATCAGCATTGATATTGGCAGGAATGTTTAATGAAATTTCGAGCATCTGTTCCCATAATTCTTTCATGGCGTGGGCGTGGCCATATTTAAACTGTTTTATTAATTTTCCAATTGCTTGGTCCTCATGATACACAAAAAGAGATGAAATACTTTGCAAGGGTGAGCCGGCTAATAAAGGCGTGGCAGCCGAAAATGGCGGGGCGATAAGCAAAAACGTTTGGGGAGAAATTGCCAACTTAAAACAAGCTGAGCACCACCACTCGCCTTCACACCCGCAGGAAATACATTGTAACGGAAAAAGCAGGTCGATAACCCACTCCACTCCCCTCCTCCACATACGTTAGATAGTCGTAAAACTTTCCGCTAACCAAATTGAATTTTGTTTGACCATAACCACCGAAATTGTCTGATACTGCTCGGTTTGTTTTCCTTCATTTTCGGTAATTTTCCTCGTCTTCACCGTGATCGTCGCCCGATCGGTTTTCCAATCGGCCATCGTCGCGTTTATCGTTTCGGTAATGACCGACATAAAAGTTGCCGATGGCTGCGGCGGCGTGCTCAAGCGCGCGCTGATCTTGGTCCACAATGCCGGCGTTACCAACTCTTCAATTTCGCGGATATTTTGGTAATTATTGTCGCTGGAATAACTATTATAGCGTTCTACAAACACTTTAGCGAGCTGTTTGACGCCGTTTTGTTCGGCCTCAAGAGTGGTCACCACTTTGACTGTTGCTCCGGCGGGAATTTCTGTGGCCGTAACGGATTTTGGTTCTGCCGGCTTCGGGTTTACGGTCGTGTCGACTGTTTGATTTTGTATCGGCGTCGCTGTTTTTCTTGCGCGCAAGAAAAAGTATAAACCCACAAAAACCAGGGCGATAGCCCCGACGATGGCCAAAAAACGGACTCTAGACATAGTAAAACATTATTTTTCTAATTGTTCTTCAAATTCTTTTTTAGCTTTTTCTATTTCCATAAGCTGCTCCGGATTAGTCGTCACGATCTGATCTTCGGTGTAAGAAGCGACGACTTTAATGGCGGCGTGTTTGAAACCGGCAAAAAATATTCCCTCACCGACAGCACTTTCCAATAGTAAATATTTCTCACTTTCGGTCAGTAAAAACACTTTTTGCACCAAATCAACCGCCGCCGGGGATTGTTTCATGAGAAGCTGCAAGGCAGAGTTGGTCACAATAGCCTGTCCATACTGTGATTTCAAGAAATCGTTGACGTCCTGGGTGATGGTCGTGACCCCCAGAAAGTATTTACGACATCTTTTGACTAATGCGAAAATAAAGCGCGCGGAGTCTTCATGTTGCATAAGCCACCAGGCTTCGTCGATAACAAGAATGCGTTTTTTGCGCTCGGAACGGACGACATTCCAAATATAGTTGACGATGGCGTATATGGCGAGTGGTCGGAGCTCGTCTTCGAGATCGCGCACGCTGAAAACAACCAACTGGTTTTTCATATCGACGTTCGTCGGTGAGTTGAACAAACCGCTAAACGTGCCTTCGGTGAATTTTTTTAGTTTTAAGACTAATTCTTCGGAACCTTCCATGCCTTCGAGAATTTCTTCCAAATCCTGCATAATCGGCGGCTCAACGGTCCGAAGGTCGGCATCGCCGGTAATATCTTTTTTGGCATACGTTTCAATAAGCGCGCGATCGATAAGTGAATCTTGCGTAGTAGTAAGCCCACCAAGCATGATGCGGAGCAATCCTTTCACGGTTATTACGGCTCCACGAATAATATCGGCGGTTGAAATATCCTGACCGACCGGTCGCGGCAGGTCAAACGGATTGACTTTGCTTTCCGAAGATAACGAAATGTTGATATACGTGCCGCCGACGGCATCGCACAAATGTTTATACTCCATTTCCGGGTCAATCGCTATCACGTCCACACCCATCATCATAGTACGTAAAATTTCCAATTTTACGGCGTAACTTTTACCGGCGCCCGATGTCGCAAAAACAACCATGTTGGCGTTCTGGAGCGAAAATCGATCGAACAAAATTAAACTGTTGTTGTGCCGGTTGATACCATACAAAATACCGCCATCCGAGGTTAATTCGGCCGAAATAAACGGAAAGGAAGCGGCAATCGGACTAGAATTCATGTTAAATGTCACCAGAAGTTCGTCGGTACATAGCGGCAACGTGGAATTGAAACCTTGCTCGGCTTGGTATAAAACTTTTCGCGTGTTGATAAGTTTTGAACCGAAAATACTTTCAATATCCTCGGTCACCTGGTCGAGTTTTTCCTTGCTTTCCGAGTAAACGGTGATATAAAAAGCGAACTGAAAGAAATGTTCCGTGCCTTGAGTCAAATTATCGCGGAGCTGTTCGATGTCGCGCAAAGCGGTTTCGCGCAGCGGGTCGCGCGGCGCGCCCTTGTCGTGATCGGCGGTTATTTGCGCCTCGAGAGCGCCGACTTTATTTTTAAGCTGCTTCAAAATAATTTCAGCCCTGACCGGATAAAAGAACATGGCTATGTCCATGGTATGTGATAAATTGATGACCGGCGAACTCCAACCAACCGAAATATAACGCGGATAAGAGGTGGTAAAAATCGTCCGGCAAAAAACAGTCCCAAGCTGGATAAAGCTGGGCTCAACATTAAAAGCGGCCGGCGCGATCAAATCGCGGATCGAGACCACGCCTTCACGATAAATCCGCTCTTCCTCAAGCGTGATCAATTCTTCGTTGGATTGTTGGACCAGCTTTTTTTGTTCCTTTTCCAAGACGTTTTCCCGCACGCCTGTCTCTTTTGCTACGCTGGTTGGTTTAAAAGCCATAGGTTTTAATTAGTTCGCTCGACACGTAAATCTTTCATATTCCCCAATTCTTGAGTCAGGGCAATATCCGTATTATACGTCGAAAAAAATAATTCGATTAATGATTGGGTATCGAGACGCACCGAGGTCAACCCCATGCTCGCCAGGCCGCCTTCAATTTGGCGCACGCGCATTTCAAGATCATATTTGCGTTTGGTGAATTTTTCGCCTTTAATCTTAACCGCCGAGACCGGGTTGACCACTTCACCCAAGCGAGCGAAAAAACCTTTGTTTTTATTGGAGCGCGGATCGTATGGCACGACAACATAAAATTGTTTGCTCATGATTTCGCCTAGCGAAACTAGTTCTGTAACAAACGAACGATAATCGGCGATCTGTGTCCGCAGGAGTTCATTGGTTTGCTGTTTTTCTTGTTCCAAAAGCCGGTCCATATACGGTTTAATCTGCAGCTTGCGCGATTGAACAACGATTTGGAGCGGATGATCGAGTGAATTTAAAAATGAAATATAGCTCGAGATGATGGCGTTTTGCTCATCTTCATTTTTCAGCGCGAAATTGATGCTCGAAACCATCAGCACCGCCCGGAGCGTCCCGTCTTTCATGACGATCGTGTCCTGTTTGACTTCGGAAATCAACAAATGATGCTGGGTCGTCGGACTCTTTGGCTTTTTCGATTTTGGTTTTTCGTCTTTCATACCGACTATTCTCCTTTATATTAACATACAACGTTCATTCGCTCGGAAATGGTCGCCTAAGACGACCACCTAACTCACTCATTTCCTTTATAATATCCGCCCGTATTGACCATAAGCGATAAATCACGTATCCGTGAATGCGATAAGGTTTTTGCGGCAATTTTGGTTTCTCCCAGAGCTTCCGGCATTCCTTCGGCGATTAAATCTTTTAGTTCGCCGGCTTTGTAATATTTATTCCAAACCCGACGGCGCGGCCGGCTAAACGTCGTCTGGGTGATGTTCAGCAAAAAAAAGTGGAATGGCTGTCCGTTTATTTTAACAAATGCTAACAATAAAGTTAAGCCGCCGATCAGAGCGAGTAGGACAATAAACAAAGTCGTGTCTGCGGTTTTGAATGAAATGAAAATAAGCAGGCCACCAACCAAGAGCGTAATAAACTGTCGGGTCGTGATCGGGCCGAAAATTTTGTCTTCCACATCGATGAATTGTGGGACCATGAATTGGTTCATACTAGAGGTAGGTTAGTTGTCGCTCCATGCCGATGAGCGCTTTCATTTCTTCCAGCCGAATTAATTTTGCGTCCGTCAAGGTGGCGAGCGAACGCCCACTCGCCAGGCTCGCTATAGCGGCCAAGACATAGTCGGTATAGAGCGGGCTCGTTTTCCAGGCATCGAGCGCTTCTATGTATAATAAAATCGACTCGTCTTTGACGTTTATAAATTTCTGCTTGAGGCGCATCGCCGCTTCTTCGGGATTAGATGATAGTCGGCGGAAATCGGTGAGAGTCAACGTACTAATTTCGTTAATGGGGCCGATATTAGTCTGTTTAATAGTGATGTCACGCATGATCGGCTTATTTGATTCGGAAGATGTCTTGAAATATGGTTCTTCTATATTACTTTTAATAAAAGTACTAACAACTTTTTCTTTGTTAATGGGGTTTACCGGCTGGGTTGGCGTTGGTGAAGACGGTTTTTTTATTGGTGGCGGCGGTGGTACCATCGGTTTGGGAGCAGGTAGCAACGCTTTTGCTTTTGTCCGGATCAGCGCTTGCGCTGGTGCCGGCGCTGGCACGGGTGCTGGTGCCGGCCGCGGTTTTTGCGGTTGTGTGGAAACCGGTTTTTTGACTGCTACCAGTGGCGATCCTGGCAATAATTTCATCACCGCTTGCGCTTGATCATCAGTTAGGCCTACTCCCCCTTCATCTTCTTTTCTCAACATCGCTTCCTCTACCTGGTCGACGGTCCGAATATCTTTCAAACGAAGTTGGATCAGCGTTCGCAAACGATTGGCGGGCGTGGATGTTAAATTAAAGGAAACTTTTTTTATGATTTCTTCGGTTTCACCATCGTGAGGTTGACGTGACGATTGTTGCTGAACAGCCGCTGGAGGCGCTGTTGGAGGAGCTGATGGTTTTGGTGTTGAAGCGGCGACGACTGGCGGCTGGCTCACCTGGTTTTTAAGCGCGCTAATTTCGGAGAGAGTCTTTCTCTCAAAAGTGCCATCGGCCTTCTTGACCATGATAGTCATTGGATTTTTTATTCCATCGTCAGCCATATAATTAGCTCGTTAGTAAGGCGTCGTTCCATTCAAACGCGCCGGTTTTTTCGTTGAAAATATACAGTTCGCGAATGCGCTCGTCGTTGTAGCGCTCGGCTAAATCGTTCAGCATAGTCACAGCTTCGGTCGGGTCGGCAAATTGTCCATCGGGTTTCTTTGGAAATTTATTTTCAACGGTTTTTTTGATATCAGAAAGATCAACAGACTTATTTATATCTTTGCTATCATCTTCTTTAACGAGAGTGCGCCGCTCAAACCCGGTAAGAATAGCCCAAATTTTTTCCGGTTTAACTCCTAAAAAAAAGTTTGTTAGGCCAATAAATCTGTCGACAGTTACCAGCGGATCCGCATTAAAGCTAGTTATTTCGGCAACTTCCTTTGAGTATAAAATAGAATTAATCTTAGCATTACTTTCAGCGACTTCAAGCGAGGAAACGTTTGGTGCGTTTATTTTTTTCACCTCTGCCACCAGTTGCTTAACGCTTATTGATTCACCTTTCGAGGTTCCTATGTAGTAGTCTGACTCTAAAAAACTTTGCCGGACATCGCCATAAAAAGATGCTAGAGACGCGTCGTCAAATGGTTTAAATTGCAAATAACGCATTAATTTCATCCAAACATCGGTACCAAGTAATAACGCAACCGGAACTTGTTGTTTAAACATTTCAATAACATCTTCTGGTACAAGCTCATTGATTAGTTTCCAACTCATTTCCACATACCACCGAAAAAATGATTTCCAATAAGAGCGCGCCTCGACAGGCGTTGCCTGGCTAAAAAAATCATGCATAGTGAGCCATGCTTCACGGTATTCTTTCTGCCGAGGCGACAAGCTAATGAATTCGCTTTCCAGCGAAGATATTTCTGAATCGGATAGTTGACGGACTTGAAAGTTCATAGTTTTATTTGACGATATCCATTGATCCTACTTTAAACTTGATGCTACCTAGTTTTCCTCCAGTTGTAGAAGCAATTCTATTTGCTCTATCTAAAATATTGGTACGTTTCATCAAAGCAATTATACCGTTGGGATCTTTTGCTGTTTTAAACATCTCATCGAGCATGTTTTGAATTTGACTTTGATCCATATTATCAAAAGCTTCACTGAAAGTTTTAACTGTTTCATTTTTGATTGATTGGACCATGTTCTCTGTCACGCTACCAAACATACGCGCTACATTGTCTATCGCTCCTCTTGACTTAATTGATATTTTACCAGTCTTGTCTCTATCTATTGACCCACCAAAACCAGATATTTCACGGGCACTAGATTGGCTAATTGCCCAATCACGTTTATTTTTAGTCCAATCTTTATCAGTCACTACGTGAGCCACTCTAAAATCAGCTTCACCTGTTGCATTATTAGTTTTCTCAATAATTAAACCTGCCTTATTCACCGATCCATCTTCTGCCGCATTATCCAAGCCGGCGATCCACGAGCGCATGAATGCTGTATATTTATCCCCCATTTGAGTTTTTAATTCTCCTAATGCCGCTTTAATATCGGTTTCGTTGTCGCCTACTTTTCTCTGAAGAAGAGCGGCAAGTTCGTTTGATAGTTGACCATAGACAGAATCCGCCTCGACATCGTTGGCAATGTTAACTGTCGCCCTGCTGGTACCACCATCTGAAAACTGCGCACCACGTGATCCGTTAAAAGCCATTAGCGAAGCAAGGTCCTGCCTCATATTGATTAATTTTTTATCATCATCTGATGATAACGGTGATAGAATGGATTTACTATTGAGAGCTCGTATATTGTCCCTTAAATGCTCCATTTTACCCATTGTTCGATCAAAATTAGAGCTACCGGCGAGCTCAACATCTTCTTTGGTATGTCGTGCGGTAACATTTTCAACGTAACGTGGCGTGCTACCCTGTTTTATAAGAACCCTATCACGTTCATTCGCAACTTCGATTTCCTTCTTCCTTTTTATCGAGATCTCGGCATTTTCGGTTTCTGCTTGTGCTTCGAAAATTCCTTTTTCGCGGTCACCAAAACGATCTCTAAAACGATTGCTAAAAATACCTCTTTTTTTACCATGTCCAGCATCCGCCTTGTCCATTAATTCTTGCTCTTTTTGCACCCCTTTTTCTAATGCTTTGGCTTTAGCCCATTCTTCGGCATTGTGGGCACGAACGCGTAAATCGAGCTTTAACTTTCCGCCGAATGATTTACTCGTGCTGGCAGCTTTATTGGCGATAGTTTCTTGATACTCAGCAGCGTCCTCCCAATCCTTGACTCTTTTTTCTTTCCGAACGCCCGATTCAAACATCCAGCTTAAAGCGCTAGATCCTGTACGGGCAGCGAAACCTTTAACACCTTTCACCTTCCCCGCTCCCTCTTCGAGGTCTTTCAAATTAGCGTCTCTAAACTCGTTGAATTTACCAAGTCCGGTTCGTGCCATTGCCTTGATAGTTCTACCACGCCTTTTCCACGCATCAATACCAACAACCGGCGCTTTTTCAATAGCAGCCTTTCCTAAATACCGCGCCGCGTAAATTCCACCCGCATACATACCAACTTTCTTGCCAAAATCGACGGCTTTGCCGGCCCAATCACCACCGACACCGCCAATTGATGAGGCAGCGCGCGCGCCGACCATTAACATGCCGATAGCTATCGCAAAATTAGCCATACTATTCCAATCCATCGCCGCGCCGATACCCGATGACTGACCGGCTAATTTGTCCGCTTCACCACCCAATGTGGCATTGTCGGTAATATTATTCTCGGGACGAGCAATTTCCTCATTAATTTTGCCATTGCCGGCGGTGACAAAAGCCAGCCAGACAAAAAAGAGCAGCACGGGACCGGTGATGACGTTTTTCCCAAATTCATCCCACCATTGTGCGGCATATTTTTCAGTTTGCGGCAAAATACTCAAGACAAATGCTAGTGGTGACAAAACAATCAGCACCCACAACACCACCATGCGCGCCACCAGCATGATTAAAAAAACAGCCATAACGCTCATGACAATCGCTGAAAAAAAGAGAGCCGTCATCCCAGCCACTAAATAATTGGTACCGTCAAAACTACTGGATTCTGTATTCTGGCTTAGGTCATGAATTTTATCCAAATTAAACATCTGGATCAAATTACCTCCCGCAGTTGCCGCAATACCATTCACAAACGTGACCATCACCACTTGGGCAATGTCGATAAAAATACCACAGATGGTACGACTAAAGTTTACAATGACCGCGGCGATGACGAGTTTGACCAGCATTTTTTTCCATTCATAATGTTCGAGACCGAGGATAGTGCCAAAGGCGATGACGAGCAGGATAACCACGAAGCCCATATTGGTGATATCGCGAACCATCACCCAACCAACATTTACAGCAGCAGAATCGAGATAACCGTTATAGCCGGCCACCTGGATGATAAACGCCATGATGAACATCGTGAGCGACAAGAACAGCCGAGCGATGGCGAGAAGAATTTTGACGATCCAGGTCGTCAATATGCTTGGATTACTAATATTGTTTTCATGCTCGGTCGCCAAGGCCGCGGACGCGCCAAAAAAATGCCAGGCTACACCGCAAGCCAAAACAAAAAAACCCACCATGAGCACTGCTTTGCGGTGTTTGACGATGTTCTTCCATGAACGATTAATTGTTTCGACAAGCTTGTGTTTCATGGAAAAGAAAAAATTCTTTTGTTGATGATAGTATACCATATTGCGACAGTGCTCACAACAACTGCCCTCAAAAGATGTATTTCGGTGCTTTTTTTGCGAATTTTAGCCAAATTTCCTCATGATACGCTGACTTATCTTTAGTAATAATCTTTACCCATCAATGTCTGTAAACACTATCTTCCCGTTCCGATACCAAAATTCAAAAATTATTTCATCTTTTTTTTCATTTTCTAAAAAAATTTCTTTAGCCAAATCAATTCTGTCCTTAAGACCATTCAGGCAATTCATAACGTCGTTCACATCAGCTTCGGTAAAGCTGCTCTTCTCATCACATTTTCCTAATTGTTTTTTTAGTTTTATAAATTCCCCAGCTTTTTTTCCAATGAGACAAAATTGCAATCAGTCGTGTCAACCTTGTTAAGAACCGACGTGCTTCGCGAACCTTTATATAATTCAAGAATCTCTTGAGTCGGAAAAAGCTTATCTCCTCCAAACAATAAACGACCGGATATTTTATTTTTCGCTTCTTCTTTAGGGGTGGCTTCCTGAATTATGATATGACTAATACTCCCATCTGAAACAATAAATTTTTCAATTTATCAAATATTTTTGGTAAATTTTCTTTTTTATCAACATAAAAATAGGGCCTTGAAAATTTGTCTGGGATGCCAGCAACCCTAATTATTAGTGGTCTTTCGTTTGAAAACGTATTTTTTATGTAATTCCATATCGCCGAAATTGATTCCCGTTTAAATAATTTTGTTTCTGGAGTTGGCAAACCGACTTTATCGAATAACTCAATTTTTCTAATTTTATTGGGCACACTTTCATTTTCAATTTATGAATCTGCTTCGATCGTTGAATTCAAATTTTCACGCTTTCTCATAATCGACCAGTTTATTTTTAAAAAATTTATTTATCGAATTTTTATAACCCTCTCTCATTTTTAAATTTTTAATCTTATTCTTTCCAAACCATTCAAAGGCCACGTGCTCCTTGCTCTTTTTTAATGAATGATGTCTAAGAATCACTTCATAAACTACAAATACATAGTGGATGTTACGTTCAACTCTTTCTATAGAAAATACCCAAACATCAACTAACTTTTTAACCAATGGATTTCGCACTGATAATTCTTCTTTTAACTCTCTTACTAACGAGTCCTCCGGTGATTCTCCAAATTCTAACTTTCCACCCGGCATTTCCCATTTTCCTTTTCTATCTTTCATTAATAACACTTCGTTACCGCGATGAATTAATGCCTTAGTTGTAATTTTGATACTCTTTCCCATAATTTATTACAAAAATTTATTTTTATATTTTCTGTTA
>MFQK01000012.1 GCA_001783035.1 Candidatus Magasanikbacteria bacterium RIFCSPLOWO2_02_FULL_44_11 | reverse complement strand
CACCTTCATCCCGAAACACAGCCGCCACTTCAATGCCTTTCTTTTGGCAATAGGCGCGACAATGCTCCTCCTGGGACTCCAGCGAGGTGCCCTTAACCTGCTCATCACTTGATACTCTGATGTAGATTATGCCGCGCATACAAAAACCTAAAGGGACGACCTGGTTGTTCCAACTCTACTAGTCCAAGGAGGATTAGCTTCGCTGGCAGGCCGCCCCTTTTGGGCAGTGAAGCAAATAAAAAGCTCCTTGGCGTCATTTAGAGAGTGGAACAACATCATAAGTATAGCAAAATAAGGTCAAAATGCAAGGGTTATTCGGTATTCAAATAAGCCGCCACAAGTATCTCAGCCAATACCACAAGCTCCTCCTCAAGCTGCTCGTCAGGAGTCTCCGGGCTCGGTATCTGAGTTATTGTTATACCTCTAATCATGTGGCGGATTGTATTTCTAGTTAAAATTGTTTGAATTTCTTACCTGTATCACGCTAATCCTGCGTTTCTTTGCCTGGGAATAAGTAGTTTAGGCTAGCGTTCGAAGGTGCTACTCATGACCGTGGCAGTGTGTTTAAGCCATTTAAGCTCACGTCGGGGATAGCGTGTGGTGATTACTCGAGCCGTGCTAGGAGCGTATCCGGCCCTGAGCGCACTCCTATAGGCGTTGCCAAAGGTTTCTGAGTCAAGGTCGCAATAGTACTTGAGGTAATAGTAGAGCTGGGTGGTCATGATCGTTTTTCTATAGTAAGTCATGGCGTTGGTATTTATAGCCCCTGGCGGCATCGTTCTTGTGATCGACTACTTATCAAATGCCAAAACACCGTTTTGATATTTATCAACCAGCAGGCAGTCAGACTTGCCAAGATGCCACCCTATAAGGGTGGTGGCATTTGGCAAGCTGCTCCTAACTGCCAAGGCGCTGTTTGGTGATCTGGGGTGGAATCTCGGCCTACTCATACTTCATCGCCCTGGTTAGGGAAATAAAACTTTGTTGTTGACCCACCCTCACCCTTATCTATGCCTTCTTTCCGTAGCTGACTTCTGGTTTTTGCTGTAATCCGCCCATCCCTGGTAAGCTGCTGCAGCGCAGTTCTGATTGATGTATCCGCAGCTATTCCCTTTAGGCTCTTCACAAAATCCTCACGTGAAAGCCCGCTGTTATCATCCTGGAGAATTACCAACATTCTCTCCTGGGCTTCTTGGGCTGTGCTTATTTTTTCGTCGTATTCTCCGTTATATACAAAACTGATTTTTCCAGCCTCGGAAACCACCTTAATCTTAAATGGCTTAAGTAGCTCCTCATCCCGTTGCTTTGTTTGAACTGCGATAAGTTCTACAGCCCCGCTTTCGTCTTTTCTGCCCATGATAGCCAAGTGGGCATCCACCATACCTAAAATATCACTTGACCCTCGCATTGATTCAGCGAACGCCGTAGTATCGGAAGTTTTCGTTTTCATTCCTCCTTGTTTACGGTGGTGGTGGGCTATAACGAGCGTTATCCCTGCCTCGGTAAATTTCTTTAGGCCTTGGTATACTAGGTTCATTGCCGTGGCGCTGTTTTCGTCCTGCCTATGGATACGCACGAGGGTGTCAAACATAATGAGCCCGACGTTCTTATCCTTTGCTTCTCTAATTAACTCCTTGACTGTTTGCTCGTCGTCTACCTTGAAACCATGGGCTATGTGGTAGTGGATCGGTAAATCTAACTGATCGGTTAGTAGCTTGATACGGCGGGCGATCCTATTTTTATGGTTTTCTTCGTCTACGACCATGACGGCCTGGTGTTGTGTTTCATATTCACCAAGCGCCTTGTCACCCATAGCGCATACAATGGCTATATGGCTAAGCAGGAACGACTTATAGAGACCAGGAGGGCTGGAAATCACCGTAATGCCACCCTTTGGTATGAGTCGCCTCACGGTCCACTCCGGCTCGCCTAACTCTAAGATGGCCAGATCTTTAAATGGGACAGCCTCGGGCCACTGAGGGGTAGCATCGTTTGCTTGTTCTTGCATTTCTTTATGCCACTCCTCCTCGGAGCTGTATGATTTTTTAGGTACTTGTCCAACTAGCGTACCGTCGGCATCGTAAAGATTATCCCGAAAATAAGTTTGATCGGGTTTAATTTGAGATTGATCTATTCTAGTAATGCCGGCGTCTTCGTTCATAGTTTCATTATGATTAAGCGCGCAAGGTGGTGCCCTTTATACCATTCAACTCCTGGATGACGTCTGCGACGTTTTTATTCATGAACGCACGACACGATTGACACTGCCGTGTCCCGTTGCCAATAAGTTGGAGCTCTAAGTGCTTGCAGGCACTTTGCTCCCATAACCGACGACGCACATTTTCTCTGCCACGTTGGACTAACCTTTTGCCGTATGACATATGTTTTTTGCTTAAGAATTAGGCTTATAAGTTACAAAAATCCGTGAAATTAGTGGCTCTGCAGGCATGCGGTGCCACCGATTTCACGGATTAGCTGCGCCTGCAGAGTTAACCTATTTAAGGAACGCAAAGAGCGACCCATGAATAATCACACTTAGGCCAAAGCCCATGTGTTGATTATTCCTAGATCGCTCAATAACAGATTTTACTCCTAGCCGTCGGAGACGTAACCTAGCTACCAGCACTACTCTTTTTTACTAGGTCATGCCTAGAAGGCGCTGGTAGACATGTAGACATATTGGGTCTGTTAATGTACTCTAATTAAATTCTATCGTGCGAAGGCATATCTGTCAAGAGCGTTTTTAGGCATTTGTAAACAATTTTTCCATATATCAAATAGGTGCCTAGTGTGGTACAATCATCGCCACTTTTGATATACTGAAATCACAACTAAATGCAGCCTAAACCTAGCCTTTTATGGCCTGGCATGGCTCAAAGCCCCTTGGAAGGTACTGAACCCCGTGTTCAGCAACTCGTCATTGGGCCAGGCCGGGAAACCGGTTTGGGGCCGCAAGGCACAACTGGCGTGGGGCTTTGTGTATTTCTAATCAGTAACCTAATATTTATGAAAAAATTCTTATATTCTGTAGCTGTTCTTTTCTTTTTTAGTTTGTTAATTGTACCTCAAGCCACAAATGCCCAGGAAGCCCCGGTAATTATTCGTTTGAGTCAGCCGAGTGTGGCGATCGATTCACCAGTAACGCTCATGATCGAAGGTAGCGGCTTTGGCAATTCGCAAGGCGAAGTCATCAATATGGGTACGGGCGTAAAATTGAATATTGGACATTGGTATGATACTGAGATTAAAGTTTACTACCCACACTTAGTCGCGCCAAACGCACTCAATGTTGGCGATAACAGTATTAAGGTTAGAACAAGCAGTGGTATAGAGAGTGCACTAACAAATATTATTGGGACAAAATATGGCTCGGCGATCATTACGTCGGTTGCCCCAAATGATATTTATATGGATGACGAGGTGGTTATTAACGGATCTGGGTTTGGTATTGATGGTGTTAATGGTAAAACTGGTTTTCTTAGTGGCTATGGTACAACATTGTTATATACACAATCAGTTCTTTCATGGTCAGACACACAGATTCGTATCAAAATCAACAGCCCACCAACAGGCTTTACGGGAAACACTAATCTTGTTGTCGGTGGCCGATTGCCGGATACAAGATTGTATTTCAGTGATTTCGTTCCAGTAACCGTTAGTTATTCACCTCGGTGTAGCGCAGATACTTGGGATTGTAGTGGCTGGGGTGTTTGTTCTAGTCTTGGGACCCAAACAAGGAGTTGTAATAAAACATTTGAATGTCCATCAGTAGATACCTCATCGCCAGCAACTACTCAAACTTGTTCTTATATACCAGCATGTACTTCTAGTAGTTGGTCATGTGGTAGTTGGTCCAGTTGTTCTTCAAGCGGGTCACAAACTAGATCCTGTAACAAAATTATAAATTGTGAAGGTGGGGTATCATCACCCACTACATCACAGAGTTGCACTCCGTCGCCTACACCTAAAGGAGGATATATTTGTTACCCTGCTTGTGATGCTTCTACATGTGTTAATGGCAAATGTGGAGCTTATGGGTATATGAACGCTACTGCCGAAGATAAAATATCTTTAGTTCATCGCGATTTGAATCTTGCACAGAAAATTACGGTTGGTAAAACTCAAATTGATAGTTGGAATTTAAAAGGTGACACACTTCTTGAATTTTTATTACCAGATAATATTAGTACTGGACCTCAGTTTGTTAATGTATACCATTTAGATGGAAATCTTATTGCGACCGGAACCTTAACGATTTACTCGAAAGCTACCCTACCTACACCACCATCTTGTACAGCAGATACCTGGGTATGTGGTAATTGGGGTGCCTGCTTGCCTTCTAGTATACAAAGCCGTACCTGTAATAAGACCTTTGACTGTTCCTCAGTTGAGACAGCTCCCCCTACAACATCACAATTTTGCCAAAGTTCAACTACACCCAGTAGTCCCTCAATAGATCCTGGTATACATAACCAAGATGTCATTATTAAGTCTACAGTAAAGTTACTGTGCCCAATGGATTCTACTCGGGCTAGTCAGGGCTCTGGGACAGTCATTGATTCATTAGGTACTATTTTAACTAATAAACATGTTGTTTCTGGTACCCTCGGTTGTCTTGTTGGTTTTGTAAATTCATCCAGTGATGAGCCATACTTTGGAGCAAGACAGATTGCAGATATTAAGAGTATTTCATCCAGCCAAGATATAGCAACATTAAAAATAAGAAATCCAAATAATGTTAGTTTAACATCAGTGGGCATTGCCACTAGTAGTAGCAACAATCTTCGTTTGGGCGACAAGTTGCATATATATGGTTATCCAGCAAAATTTGGAACGAAAATGACCTTTACAAGCGGTGATTACAGTGGAGTGGATGGTGGTTACTTAAAAACGACAGCAATCCTTGAGTATGGAAATTCAGGCGGCGGTGCTTATACATCTAATGGAAAGTTTATTGGTATTCCCTCGGCAGTCGTTAAGGGAGAATTAAATTCACTTGGGTATATACTATCAATTAATACAGTAAACTCATGGTTAAATAATTCACCGCTTGCTTATATTCCCAATACTAATAATTACTCCCGAGTGTCTTTACTGGATGACATTAATCTGGCTGATTTAGATAAATTTGGACTTTATATCCCTGGAGTTGATGCAACTAACGAAAATGTAACAATGCCACCTTCTGTAATTAGCAGTTTTACCAAGAGATTGCTGGGACAGATTTTATTGCAAGTAGAATCAGTTGGCGAAGCTTGGTACGTAAATCCAGTAGATGGCAAAAAATATTATATGAAAGACGGCCCGACTGCTTATCAAATGATGAGACAGTTCGGTTTAGGTATAACAAATGCTAATTTAGCTAAGATACCCCAGGAGGGTGAAACTAAAACTTTTCCAACGACACTAAATCACGTAAAAGGTAAAATATTACTTCAAGTCGAAGATCATGGCGAAGCTTGGTATGTCCATCCTAAAACAGGTATTAGATACTACATGAAGGATGGCGAGGCTGCCTATAATCTTATGCGCTACTACAGCTTGGGTATAACAAACGCAGACTTAGAAAAAATACCAGTAGGTGATCTATAATACAATTATGACCACCCAAACCAAACTCGCTTACCAAGCCCTACTCCTCGTAGGAGTTCCCATAGTGGCTTATCTAATTAGTAGAGTCAGCTTTGCCAACAGAGATGTTCCAAGCGACCTGTGGGTGATGATCTATAGCCTAATCGCTATGGTTTATTTTGCTATAGTGTTGGCCCTAGATTACTACAGAACGCGAACGGGTAAACTAAATTTTATTCGCCGTTGGCTTAGGGGGGGTATATATACCTCTATTGTCCTTTTCTTTTTGCTGATAGTTGAGAATATATACTTGGCCGGAGGATTCATTGGCTTTAATAATGATTTCGGACTAACGCTACCACAAACCATTTATTACAACAGTTTCTATACAATACGGGCATACCCAGCAGACTTTTTGTCAGAAAATTCTTTTGTTGATTCTTATAGTCTTGATGATTGTAGCCTTGCGGTTGAACAAATCTATTGAGTCGAATGTAGCTGCTTCAGGGAATAGTGGGCTTTAATCATAAAATATGATAAATACCCTATTATTTATAGTCCCCTCACTGAACTAGCCTTTGATTGTTGGCTTAAAGAGAAACGGGTCTCCTATCATAGCCGTTAGACTCTTTGGTTGACAGTGGGCTATAATGTATATAAGATAGTTAGCCTGTTCTGTAATTGGCTAAGATTAGTATAATTCTATGGGTAAATTAATGGATAATGTGTTTCAGTCCGTTTTGCGGTTTGTGTATCCGCATAAGGACCCCGTCTTAATTAAGCGGGAATATAATATTCCTGACACCATCAACCTTTCTGTTAGGCTCACAAAGGAGGGATATTTTGTTGTTACCTCTCCCGATTTACCTGGTTTGCTAACAGAGGCACGAGATCACGAAGAACTCATTGAGATGGTGAACGATGCTGTCTTAACTTATTTTGATGTGCCTAAGCGAGAAGCTGACATTGTTTACAATCAGTTTAATCTGGGAGACCAAGTAATTAGATACGAAGGTAAGTTGCAGACGAGGACTGCTTAACGGATTGTGTGGGCGAGTTAAACTTCAGCAGATCGCAGTGTATACGGGCTTTAACTAGAATAGGTTTTTATCACTGTAATAAAAGACGCAGGGCTAAGCATGAAAAGTATTGTCCCCCTGCGTGGCTAAGTGAGAGGTTGAGCGGGGCTCAGCCTCGCTTTATTATGATTCCTCGGCATGAGGTTCACTGCCAAAGTGAAATAATCACCGAGCTAAAGGTGATGGGCGGAGAGGATTTGGTCGCACAATTCAGTAGAAACTTATAGTTGGCAGTAGTTCTAGAGTGCAAATGTGTAGAAAGCAAGGTTCATCTTTCCGCCCAGTATAACAGTTCTAACTTCATCCAACGCCCCGAGCCAAGATGGTCCGTTCCGCGCATCAGGAAAATTTTCAAACCAATCACAAAACTCCGGCTCGGTATCCCACGAGCCCTAGTCGCCTAGAGGAATCGTTTTCATTTTTGACTTGGTTCCAAATTCTAAGTTAAGATACCAGCTCAACCAGACTGAACCGGGGTAGCTGTTTGAAAAATGGCCTGAAACGCCAATATCTCCTGGACTAATTGATTCCAGCTTGTTATCATCAGGTCAACCATGCACCACTCGCTCTCTCACATACGTTCGTTCGCTCGGGTACATGGCAGGCCATGAACCTGGGGTGAAAGGGAACGTGGTGCATGCCCTGAACCCGAATAAATGTGAGTGGTTCAGGGCCACCTATGACGACGCGGTTTTATTATACGTACGTACTCCGGAGTCTACGTGACGGCAAGCTCTACATTGGTTCAACCGGTGATTTAAAGAAACGGCTGCGTGAACATCAGCGTGGCGGTAATACCTCAACTGCCAGACGCTTGCCGTTTGAGCTTGCGTTCTATGAGGCGTTTTCAACACAGCTTGATGCGCAGCGACGGGAACGTTACTTTAAAACCAGCAAAGGTAAAACGACGCTTCGGCAAATGTTAAAAGAGTACTTACGTGGTGCGGCGGAGTAGCTCAGGTAGTTAGAGCGAGGGACTCATAAGCCCTAGGTCGGTGGTGCAAGTCCACCCTCCGCTACCAAAGCAAAACACCTCATCCTTGTGGTGGGGTGATTTGCTTTATGGATAGTTGAGTGGAAATCGAAGGGCGCGAGAAAAGAACCGAGCGAGCGCGAGGCTTAGGCTGACGGCTCAAAATTACCCCACTGATACTTATCCGGATCAAAGCCCTCGCCGCAGGTGGTCTCAATTAAAGCCGTGCAAATTTGGTACGGGTCCAAGTTAGCCGCCGGTCGGCGGTCCTCTAGGTAGCCGTAGCCTTTATTGGCCGTGTCCATGGGGATGCGGATGGAGGCGCCGCGGTCGGAAACGCCGTAGCGGAAATCGTTGATGCTGCAGGTTTCGTGTTTACCCGTAAGGCGCTTATCGTTATCCGCGCCGTAGACACGAATATGCTGCTTATGAAATCTGCCTAATTTTTCGCAACTCTTTTTTATTACTTCCAGTCCGCCGGCGGCACGCATGGATTTAATGGAAAAGTTGGTATGACCGCCGGCGCCGTTCCAATCGCCCGGCATTGGTTTGGGATCCAACTTGGCATACACGCGGTGTTCTTCCCCTAAGCGGTACAAAAGCCATCGCGCCAGCCAGAGTTGATCGCTCACTTCCAGCGGGTCCAAGGCGCCAACTTGAAACTCCCACTGCGCCGGCATAACCTCGGCGTTTATGCCCGAGATCGTTAGGCCAGCCTCCAAACAGGCTTTCAGGTGAGCCTCAACTAAGGGACGTCCGTGGACTTCATCAAAACCCACGCCGCAATAATAGCGTCCTTGAGGATGAGGAAAACCATTCTCCGGCCAGTTTAAAGGCCAGTCCTTGCGATAAAGAGTATACTCCTGCTCAAAACCAAAAAGAGGCTCGTGCTCCTTGAATTTGGCGGCCACGGCCGCGAGTACGTGGCGGGTATTTGAAGGATGGGGCGTGCCATCGGGGTTAAGCACTTCACACATCACTAAAATATTAGGCGCCTTGTTAATGGGGTCGGTGACATAGTAAACCG
>MFQK01000011.1 GCA_001783035.1 Candidatus Magasanikbacteria bacterium RIFCSPLOWO2_02_FULL_44_11 | reverse complement strand
TTGTGCGTTGTACATGTGGACGTCTTTATTCTCCGTATGAACAGAAAGGTAATAATTACTACCGTTGCAATTGTTTAAGCACTTGCAACAGTACCGACCGAAATTTAAAAGAAAACACCGTTGACGATACAGTCGCAGACATTATGGAAAAAATACATTTTTCTGATACAGAATTAGCAGAGATTGAAGCACGAGCCAAAGACGAACTTTATGATGTGGTAGAAAAGAAGCGTCAATTTGAAACCGGCACACTTGAAAAACAGCGTCAACGTATCACCGACGATTTAAGATATTTAGAACAAAACAAAATAACTTTGCTTCGTACCAATGTTTACACAATTGAACAGTTTATGATTGACAATGAACGGCTACAAAACGAGCTCAAACAAGTTGAAGAAAAATTATCTTCTCAAAATATTTCAGCAAAAGAAATGTTAGATACTGTCATTTCTTTTTCCGAACTCGTAAAAGAGGCTAAGATATACTATAAAAACGCTCTCGATAGTGAAAAGCGAGAAATGGCAACAAACGTATTTTACGAACTCAATTTTAAGGACGGAATTATTACTAACTATAACGCAAAAGAGGGCTATAGTGCCCTCTTAAAACGTCATAGTGTGAACTTGCGTGCCTCCAGAGGGAATCGAACCCCCATCTTCAGGTTCGAAGCCTGATATTCTATCCGTTGAACTATAGAGGCATGCGGTGGAGTGTAGCACAAAATCATTAAATAATCAATCTTATTAGCGGCAGCCCCGCACACGGACAGATGTTGCTAATCGTTAGTACCTGGCGTACAATAATTGCTGTAATTATATTTAATTTGTATGCGCGATCGAACGATGTCGGAGCAGTTGTGGGGTAAGGTTATCGAGCGTGATGGAATTTGGAAAGAAAGACGTAGTGCATTGTTGGGTGAACTTAAACAAAAGGTGCAATGCGTTAATTTTTTAATTGATCAAAGTGAATTAATAGCGCCTGACGAGGTTGACTTCAAAAATAAAATTGATCAAATTTGGAATCAAGTTTCGCATTATTTTGGTTCGGACACGTTGGATAAGGCTGGGCAAGTTCTTGCTATCGAAAAAAAAATTAATGAAGTTTATGAGTCCTTGCCTGGTGAGGACGAAACTAATCAAGAGGGTGCAGCAGAGGTATTCGAGCAAATTGAAACATTATATGAACAGCGAGAAATTTTATTGGACACCGCTGAACATGTTTTATTTATGGCGCGTATCCGAAAATGCATTGAGACGCTCTTAGAAAAGCATGAAGAGTTGTTAATAATTCCTACGGATGACGCAGAAGCAATCAAGAAATTGAAGGAAACATACCCAATGTTAAAGGATTTAAGCGCTGAACACGTTGTCCGGGTGGTCCATGGTCCTTTTAGCGTGAGTATTGTGGTGGCTGGAAATGAATATGATCGGATCTTTGGGAAGAAAAGTGTCGGACTCCATTTTGGAGGCACGCCGATTAATATTATCCGTCACCGTAATTATTCTGATGAACAATCAACAATTCATCACGAGAACATTCATAATCTAACTGAGGGCAGTGTAGCAATTGGAAGACCGATTGATCGTTTCTTGAGAAATTTAAAAAATTACACGCATTGCCGCACGTTATCCGCGCCGGAAAATATTTTAAAAAGCTCACTACGACACCTTTCTTCCGTGCGTCAGTATGTCGACCTCTTACACGGCGAAATAGTGGCTGCTTTTGAACAAGCGGAAGAGCAAGGATTTATATATGAAAAATTTCCTGCTTCTCATTTTGAGAAAAAGGCCTGGCCTTTTAATACGGCAGGCAACGATGCGGTTGAACTGGTTAGAACAATCAAATTAGAAAAAAAGGTAACTGATGATGAAAAATTAAAATCTGTTTTGCAAAGCTTAGAAGAAGAAATAATAAGACGTTTTGTGGAGACGGTGGAGAAGATTCAGAAGTATCTCCAGATAGCCGAATCAATAGGCGGGAAAGCGCGCGACGAAGTTGAAACTCTCTTCTATGTACTTCGTCCGATGCAATATCGCCACATCGCTGCTTTTTTGGGTGAATACTATGGGCAGGAATTGTTAGTTGAAAATGAAATCCTGCAAAGTTTGACGGAGTTTTATAGTCTGGATGATTTGCGTGGTGGGGTCAATTTATTGCGACAGAAACCTGATTATTTGACGCCGACTTTGAAAAACAAAATCAGTACCCGGGCCACATCATTGATCGGAGGGTTGGTGGCTAAAACAATGGCGGTCGGCCTCTTGTCGCTTGAAGACAAACGGGAGTACATTCGTCTTATTGATGAATTGGCGGAAAGGTGTGGTAATCAGCGTGGTTTTGGTGATCTGGTGGAGCATGTTGGATACGCTTTTATGGACGACTTTATTGAAAGGGATATTAAAAATGATTTTGCCAGTTTGCGAGATTTTTATTCTTCATTGCGAGATGATGAGAAGAAAGATTTGCACCATGCCATGGAAGTCTACATGGATTTTATTCAAGACGATCTCGGGCTAGATGATATTGAAGAAATTAAGGAGCGATCGCTGTGGAAGGTGCTTGAGTCGTTGGGCTGGGCAAAACGTATGGAAGAAATTTTAAGACGATCTTAACAATTAAAAGCCACTGGTTATTGGCTTTTATAATTTGGCAGTATCGTTGGTTATGAAATTTGGTGTCGGAGTGACTATGAAATAAGCGTGATTTTTTCCGGAGGCACGTAATCCAGCAGCACTTCAGAAAATTCAAAGTTATCTTTAAATTTCATTTGGTCATGTGCTATTTTTTTGTTTGCTATTTGTTGGGCTAATGGTATGCAGTTTGAGGACACAAGTTTAGTTGGAAAAGCACTAATCACTTCTTTACTTTTGTATTGGCTGTCTTTGCTTGTCCTGTAATAATCTAGCCACATATAGGCCTGCATATCTGGTGTATAGATAATTTTCATAAGTGAAAAATCGGTATGTTTTTCTCCTCCGCGATTGTAAGAGAGCCCGCCCGGTTGCAAAAATTCTTGGTTTGGTCCATCTACGTCGGCATAAATATACAATTTATCTGTGAGGCCGGTTAAAAAACCGGGGATGAGGCCTTGTTTAAGGACGCTCTCAACCAGCGGTCGTGGCGTTAGATGATATAGCTCAAGGGGCTTGGCAGTAGACCTGTCAGGAGTAGCAGTGACTAATGAATCAAACTGGTGGTTTAATTTCTTTCCACCTCGAAGTTCCGCGATGGTTTTAAATAGATCTTTTTGATCTTTGATTATGCTTTCATCAGATTTCAGTCCAGCTTTTTTTAAAGCGTCTTTCCATAGTATTCGTAAAGAAATAATTCTTTCGGATACTTGGTCTGATTTATTTTTAGGGTGTTCCAGCAACTGAAGCAGATCGGTAAAATTCGTTGTTGTTTTGGCATACGCGAGCCAAAGACGTATTTCTTTAGGTCCAGTGTCTCTGTTGCCGCGAGATTTAATAATTTTTTTTATACTGGCAATCAAGGAATCAAGGTTCGAAAATTCTGCGGGTGATGTTTTGTGTATCTCCTTTTCGGCTGCGTCCCAATGTAATTCGTCGGCAAGCACATCTGCGTACGTGCGATAATTTTTATATTCATCCGCGTCTATGCGAGCTGTGGCATCAGGTCTTCGTTCCATAAAATAGTTAATAATATGACTATATTAACATTAAATGACGGAGCTTTCAACTCCGCTATGGCAAATATAAACGACATCCTAGAAGTATCATTGTTTTTTGTGGGTCGGCTGGGAGTCGAACCCAGATCCTCGAAGTTAAGAGCTTCTTGCTCCACCAATTGAGCTACCGACCCGTGGTTCCGTTTATACATCAATTAAAGAAATTTTTCAAGGGTGGCCACGGTAATGTTATTAAAGCGGATCACCGGGTTCGCGTTTCATGATGTGCACTTTTGGCCCTTTCCAACCCTTGACCTTAATGGCCGCTTCGGCCGCTTCGGTCTGCGCCTCTTGTTTACTCGAACCATAGCCGCTCGCAACCAATTCTTTATCTAGATACACGCCAACTTGAAAGATCTTATTATGGTCGGGGCCTTCTTCATTTAATACTTTATAGGTTGGCGTAATACCGAGCAACTCTTGGGCTGATTCTTGGAAACGACTCTTGGCATCGATCCACAAACCGTTTTCAAGCACATAGGGGAGTTTGATCAAAATCCAGCGAGTAATAAATTGTTTAGCCATCGAGTAGCCTTTGTCGATATAGATAGCGCCGATCAGCGATTCCATCGTGTTGGCCAAAATATAATCGCGAGCTTTGGTGCCGGCGTCTTTCGCTTCGCCATGGCTTAAAAACAAATATCCTTCGAGATCGATTTCGTAGGCAATGCTAGACAAAATTTTCGCGTTCACTAAGGCCGCGCGCCAGTTGGTCAGTTCGCCTTCGTCGTTGCCATATTCTTCAAATAAATATTCGGTGACGACTAATTCCAATACGGCGTCGCCTAAAAATTCTAACCGTTCATTATGGCCAAGTGGAAAATCGTGGTGTTCGTTCAGATACGAACGATGAACGAAGGCTTGCACCAGATATTCTTTTTTAGTAAAACTCACGCCGATTTTTTCCTCCAAGGCGGCGAATTTTTTTTCCTGCACTTCAGGCAGCGCTTGAATTGTTTCGGTTAAGATAGGCATAGATTACGAAGAAGCCAAGTCTGGATTTTCTTTGACCATGTCATTAAACATGGAACCGAGGACGCCGTTCACGAATTTTCCTGATGAGGCTCCACCAAAACTTTTAGCCAGTTCAATTGCTTCATTGATGGCGACTTTTGGCGGAACATCTTTGGAAAATTTTAGCTCATAGACGCCGACGCGCAAGATATTGCGATCGACAATGGTGATTTGGTTGATCGGCCAGCTCGGCGCGTATGAACCGATCAGCTGGTCGATTTCTTTCAAGTTTTCAATAACGCCATCAACCAATTTTTTGGAAAATTCTTTTTCTTCGAGGCCGGGAGCGAACTCAGTCAAGTTATGATCAATAATCGCCGGCAAAATAGCTGTCGGTGTACCTTTGAAATCCCATTCAAAGAGGGACTGCATGGCAACTGAACGCGCTAAGTGGCGATTAGCCATAGATTATTTAAGAGAAGCTGCAGCCAAGACCTGGCGGCCACGGTAGGTGCCACAGAAAGCGCACGCACGGTGTGGGCGAATGATTTTTTTGCATTTTGGACAGGTAGTGCCGCTTTGTTCAGCAAGGGCAATGTGCGTCCGACGACGTCGTTTATCACCTGAAGTACGGCGATGACCGGGGAGACCCATAGAATAAAAATTACATAAAAACGGTAATTCCATACCGATTAATACCCATAGTATAGCATATTTTGGCGATTTTGGCAAGGGCTCGTTGACGGATAGGACATTTTTACTTTGGATTGACAGGGCTCGTTGACGCTAGCGAAAGGTCATAGTAGACTACGCACCATATGCATCGTTTTTTTGTCCAAGATGGCCAGGAAGCCTCGTTCGTCAGCCTTAAAAACCCCGAGCAAGTCCACCAGATTCGGGATGTCTTGAAATTGCAGCCGGGCGAGCAAATTACGCTCGTTTTAGCGAATGGAGATGAGGCGGTTTGTGAAATTACGTCTTTTGGGAAAAATGACCTGTCGTTGGGCGTGGTTGAGCGTCGGAAGAATGCGGCAGAACCGGTCCGTCAGGTCACGCTTTTTTGCGCGGTGTTAAAACGGGACCATTTTGAGCTGGTAGTTGAGAAAGCGACTGAAGCGGGCGTGAGCGTGATTGTTCCCGTGATAACCAGCCGTACGGTGAAGCTTGGTGTGCAAGAAGAACGTTTGAAAAAAATTATGCGCGAGGCGGCGGAGCAGTCTGGTCGTGGAGTGGTTCCTAAATTGATGCCTATTATGAATTTTGCTAGTGCGCTTGAGGATATTAAAAAATTTGATGATGCGATTTTTTTTGATATGGCGAAACAGATGATGGCAGAAAAAGATGTGGTTGGTAAAAAATCCATTGCTTTGTTTGTGGGGCCGGAAGGTGGCTGGACGCCGGAGGAGCGGAGTGTCGCCGAGGCAGCCGGTTGCGCGATCCGGTCGCTTGGGCCGCTGACGCTTCGTTCTGAAACTGCGGCGATTGTCGCTACGTATAACGCCATTCACTTTTAATATATCTACAATATATTCTCATTCGCTCGGAAACGGGTGTTCACCATTATAGGCTAGTCGCTACGCGACTGCCTAAATGGTTCACTGCCTATTTCACTCACTCATTTCGAATATGGAAATACGACTTGCTGAAGACCAGAAACGTTGGGATGCCTGGTTAGTTCGCCAAGACAAACCTGCTTTTACCCAAAGCTCAGCCTGGGCTGCTATTTTAACAGCGGAAAATAAAATCGTGGAGTTGCTCGAGTTTTATGAGGGCAGCGATAAGATTGCTCAAGCCCTGGTTTTGTACAACCGCCTGTTTAATGGTTGGCGGTATGCTTTTTGTCCGAAGGGTCCGGTTTTTTTTGATCGTGATGATCGAGTGAGTGATGACGCGGTGGCACAGGAGACAGCAGTTTACGAGGCGCTCAAAGCGCATTGCGCCAAAAAATCGTGTTTATTTGTTCGGATCGAGCCGAGTTTTTTGTCGCCGCAAGAAAAGAGTAAAAAAGTTGTAGATATAAATCCGCGCGCCACGACGTATCTCGACCTCCATAAGAAAGAAGACGAGCTTTTGTCGGCCATGCATCAAAAAACGCGGTACAATATTCGTTTGGCTGAAAAGAAAGATGTGGTTCTTCACCAAGGAAAAGATGTAGAGATTTTATATGATTTGTTAACGGTTACGGGCGAGCGTGATCGTTTTAAATTGCACGGTAAAATTCATTATGAAAAAATTGTAGCTTCACCGTTAAGCAGCCAGCTGACGGTCATGCTCAAAGAGAAGCCGATCGCGACGGCGTTGTTTGCAAGCTGTGGTAATACTTTTACCTATGTCTACGGCGCATCCGATTATGAGCACCGCAGCCTGATGGCGCCATATTTTTTGCAATGGAGCGCGATTAAATTGGCGCAGGAGCGGGGATTTAGATGGTATGATTTTTTTGGCATTGCGCCGGTAGAGATAGTCGTCGGTGAGTATCGGTATGACGAAAATCACCAGTACGCGGGCGTGACCCGATTCAAATTGGGGTTTGGAGGCACTATTAGTGAGGCGCCGGGGACGTATGACTTGCTCATTTCATCAGCCCGGTATAGGATGTATGGGCTTTTGCGGAAAATCCGGCGAAAGTTTTAGCGAATGAAAATTATTACTCCCGTCCTCGTAGTCTAATGGATATGACGCTAGCCTCCGAAGCTGGAAGTCCAGGTTCGATTCCTGGCGGGGACACAATGTATGTTTATATAAAAAAATTCCGCTAAGATCCGCATTTTATTTTTCCAATGGATGGCTCTAAGCGAAAATTTTTTTATATAAACATACATT
>MFQK01000010.1 GCA_001783035.1 Candidatus Magasanikbacteria bacterium RIFCSPLOWO2_02_FULL_44_11 | reverse complement strand
AACTCGTCACCCGACTCTTGAGCGATGTCGCTTTGCCAACGTACACTAATTCACCGTGGACATTATAAAAAAGATAAATTCCCGGTTCATCGGGCAACATCTCTATTCGCTTATTAAATTGTCCATTAATTAGTAACGACATATTTATCCAATGGACTTATAATGGTACTTTGAACGGACATGGCATTCAACAGCATTTTTCGCTTTCCTCGGCCGCGAGGCCTCAGGGCGACGACTGCGGTCGTCGAACCCGCTCAAAATGCCATTGAATGCCATGAAATACAATTCAATCTGATCATTTTAAAACCCTCTTTAAATAATGCCCCGTGAAACTTGCTGTCTTTTTAGCAACTTCCTCGGGAGTGCCGGTAGCGATCACCTGCCCACCTTTGTCTCCCCCTTCTGGACCGAGGTCAATAATCCAATCGGCGCATTTAATAACATCAAGATTATGTTCAATGACCATGACCGTATTGCCTTGTCCAACCAAGCGCTGCAAAACCTCCAACAGCTTTCGTACGTCATCATAATGAAGGCCGGTCGTCGGTTCATCGAGTAAATACAGTGTTTTCGTCGTACTACGCTTGGACAGTTCGCGGCTCAATTTAATACGCTGCGCTTCACCGCCTGATAAAGTCGTGGCCGATTGGCCAAGTGTCAAATAACTTAATCCCACCTGGTTCAATAATTTTAATTTATCATTAACCATCGGAATATCCATAAAAAAATCTTCCGCATCTTCGATAGTCATATTCAGGACATCGGCAATATTCTTTCCCTTATAATGCACTTGCAAAATTTCATTCGTAAATCGTTTGCCTTTGCAAACGTCGCAGACAATTTCCACGCTCGGCAAAAAATGCATCTCAATTTCTATAATACCCTTGCCTTCACAATTTTCACACCGTCCCCCCGGCACGTTAAAACTGAATTTACCGATTTTATAACCCCTGATTTTTGCCTCCGGAGTTTCAGCAAACAGATCTCGGATATGATCAAACGCTTTTGTATACGTGGCGGGATTGGAACGAGAAGTGCGGCCGATCGGACTTTGATCGATGGTGACCATATGATCAAGATACTCAGTTCCGGTAATCTTCTGGTGCTTGCCAACACGGCGACTGGTACGATAAAACGTATTCGTCATCGCTTGTTGCAAGATATCGTGCATGAGCGTGGACTTGCCGGAACCTGACACGCCCGTCAAACACACAAACCTGCGCAAGGGAATGTCGACATTAATCTTTTTAAGATTATGCTCCTCAGCTCCTTTAATTTTAATAAACGGGGTCGCCCGATCAACCTTACGCCGTTCAGACGGGATCGCAATTTTCATTTCGCCGCGCAAATATTTACCGGTCAAAGAATCTTTCGCGCTGCCCAGGATGGCGCATTTTGTTTCCTCATCGCGTTGCGACTTTCCCTGTTTGCCGGACAAAATAATATTAAGCGGACCGGAAAAGACAACCTCTCCACCATGCTTGCCGGCGCCGGGACCAAAATCAACCAGCCAATCACTTGTTAAAATAGTATCTTCATCATGTTCGACAACAATAATAGTGTTACCGACATCACATAAACTGCGCAATGTTTTCACCAAATGATCATTGTCCCTTTGATGAAGACCGATAGTCGGTTCATCGAGCACATACAAAGCGCCAACCAATTTGGTACCAACTTGCGAAGCCAAACGAATGCGTTGCGCCTCACCGCCAGATAATGTGCCGGCCTTACGATGTAAACTTAAATAGTGTAGACCGACATCAAACATGAACTGCAAGCGATTGCCGATTTCTTTCAATATCACACCGGCAATTTCGTGCTCCGACTTATTAAGATCCATTTCCACCTGCGCGAAAAATTCCCGCGCTTCTCCGATCATTAAGGTAGTGGCCTCCCAAATATTTTTACCGCCCACTTTGACGCTCAACGCCGTATTGTTTAAACGTTTGCCGTTACAGACCGGACATTCTTCTTCGCTAAAAAGCTCCTTAGTACCGAGTCCCGTACAAGTTTCACAATAACCATAAGGACTGTTGAAACTGAACAATCGGGGCTCGATTTCGGGAAAACTGAAACCATCAATCGGACAAGAATATTCCGTACTATAAATATGTTCCTGGCCATTTGGATAAATCACGGTACACAACCCGTTGGATAAATCGATCGCGTTTTCCACCGCCTCCGCCAGCCGTTGCTCCCCGTCTTTGGTCGTCAGATATTCCAAGTTGCCGGAAAATCTATCCACGATTACCTCGATGATGTGTTTATTATTTTTGGATAAAATGATCCGTTCGCGCAAACTTTTAATTTCACCATCCACGCGCACTTCCAGATAACCGGAATTATAAATATCATAAAGCATCTGATAATATTCGCCTTTACGGCCGCGGACAACCGGAGCCATAATGGATATTTCTTTGCCTTTTCCGGTCGCCTGTTCTTTTTTGATCGCCTTCACAATCGTAGCGATCATCTGGTCGAGCGTCATCTTTTCAATTTTAGTGCCATCAAGCGGACAATAAGGCTGCCCGATGCGGGCATAAAGTATGCGCAAATAATCATAGACTTCAGTGATGGTCGCTACGGTCGAACGCGGATTGGCACTGTGGGCTTTTTGGTCAATGGAAATTGCCGGCGACAATCCTTCTATTTCATCCACATCCGGTTTTTGCATACCGCCCAAAAATTGGCGGGCATAGGCCGATAAGCTTTCAATATACCGACGCTGGCCTTCCGCAAAAATCGTATCAAACGCCAAACTGGATTTGCCCGATCCGGACAATCCCGTAAACACAACCATTTTATTGCGCGGCAGCTCGAGCGAGATATTTTTTAAATTATGCTCGCGCGCGCCTTTAATGACTATTTTTTCCTGCATACCGACACAAACGACAAAAGAACCCAAAAAGGGTCTTACCTAAGAGAATAATAAAGAAAAGAACGAATGTATCGTATCAAAAAAAAGTGTATAAGTCAATGAATAGCTATTGCTAAAAAAACGTCTTTGTCTTATAGTAAAACTATTGTGTTAAGGAGAATTTTACTCTTAAAAAAATATTATGCGGAAAAAAAGTTTCGTTGTTTCAATACTGATGGGACTTGTTATGATCGGAGCCGGCTGTAACCAACCTGCTGCCACGCCCACGACCAACCAACCAAATCAAACACCAAACGAAACAAGCGCCTCGCCAGACCAGACCGCCAACGCATTTACCTTGAGCGGTGAAGCGATGGAAAATGCTGGTGAAGTTAAATTACAATGGAATACACCGACAAACATGGATCCAACAAACCGTTTTCGCCTTATTCACGGTTCTACTCCGGGACGCGAAGTCGGACAAGGCGCTTATTGGCAAGACCTTGTCGGCAGCACCCGCGAATACATTTGGAGTGGAGTTAAATCCGGTAATCGCTATTTTCGTGTCTGTGAACTAAAGGATGGTGAATGCTTGCAGACCTCAAACGAAATTAAATTGATAGTAAAATAAATTACATAACTCTAAACAAACAGCATAAAACGGCCGATCGCGGCCGTTTTTGCTTCGTTCTCGGTCGTCCGCGAGGACGCCCTGCGAAATGTTGTTTAAAATTATGTAATTTATTTTTCTAAACTTGTTGGTTGTGGTCGAGTGATTTCGACCTGCCAAACCGCTTTCAGTCTGGCTAGAACCTCACGTATATTACTGTAATAAGAATTCTTCCAGTTATAATCACGTAAATCAGCTGAGACGCCGGTGGTTTTAATTCCAATACGAGAACATAGATAAGCGATGCGCGGCAAATGGAACGATTGCGAAATCGCGATGGTGGACGTCATACCATAGACAACACGTTCACGATAGCAGCTTTCATAGGTGCGGTAACCGTGCGGATCAACCAAAATATCTTCTGCGGGAACTCCTGCCTGCACAGCATAGGCTTTCATAGCACCTACCTCATCGTCGTGGTGAAAGCCATCATCGCCGGTCATCATGAGTTTATCAACCTTGCCAGACTTATACAGTTCAATACCGCGTATCACTCGATCGGTCTGCATCTTATTCATCGAGCCATCTTCTTCCATACCGCCACCGAAAATAAGCGCCACTTCCCGATACGGTAGGGCACTCGTATCTTTAACAATAAAACGCGAATACGACAAAATCACCATATTGGCAAAAACGAGCACGCCGATTCCAATCAGTATTGCTTTAAAAATAATTTTTTTCATAGGCATATAAAATTGTAGATAAATTATCGGTTTAGGTCAATTACATTTGAGCGGGTTATTTTTTAACTCGCTTTTTCTTTTCTTTGACCTCTGTTGTCTTTGCCCGCACCCGTAATTCACGAATCTCATCGCGCAAAATAGTCGCTAATTCAAATTCCAGATCCTTCGCCGCCTCGCGCATCTGGTTTTCTTTATCCTTAATAATAACTTCAAGCGGCCGGGCGTCACCCAACAAGTCGAGCTCGGCAATGTTCCGCTCACGAGCGCGTTTGCCCCTCTCACCGCGCTTGGCCTTGTCGGCGGTAATACCAAACTCTTCCAACAAATTATGGATCGCTTTTTGAATGGTTTGCGGTGTAATACCGTGCGCTTTATTATAAGCCAGCTGAATAGTGCGACGTCGTTGTGTTTCATCGATCGCGCGTGTAATGGAACCGGTTATCTGATCGGCGTACAACAAAACTTGACCGTTCACATTGCGCGCGGCGCGTCCTATTGTCTGGATCAAACTTGTTTCACTCCGTAAAAAACCTTCCTTGTCCGCATCGAGTATCGCGACCAATGATACCTCCGGCATGTCCAAGCCTTCCCGCAACAAGTTTACGCCAACAATGACGTCAACTTTCCCACGACGTAAATCGGTAATTATTTCGATGCGTTCCAATGTATCAATATCGCTATGCAGATAGGATACTTTTATTTTCTTCTCTTTTAAATAATCAGCCAAGTCCTCGGCCATTTTTTTCGTGAGTGTCGTCACGAGTACGCGCTCCCCTTGCGCGATTCGTTCCTCAATGCGAACGATTAAATCTTCCACTTGCGATTTTGTCCCTTTTTCTTTATTGCCGACAATCGGCAAAATTAAAACTTCCGGGTCAATCAATCCCGTCGGGCGCACTACCTGTGCCACCACTTGTTGGCTGACTTTTATTTCATACTCACTCGGCGTGGCCGAAACATAAACCACTTGGCCGACACGTTCATCAAATTCTTCGTACATCAGCGGACGATTATCACGCGCGCTCGGCAAACGAAAACCGTGCTCCACCAGCGTATCTTTACGCGACTTATCGCCAAAATACATTCCGCGAATCTGCGAAACGGTGACATGCGACTCATCGATAACCGTCAAAAAAGCATCCTTTTTACCATGACTGAAATAATCCAAAAGCGTAAAAGGCGGCTCCCCCGCCAGACGCTCTTCAAAATGTCGGGAATAATTTTCAATACCGTTGCAGTACCCGATATTTTTTATCATTTCAATATCATAACGCACGCGACGCTTAAGACGTTCATACTCCAAAACCTTCCCCTGCTTTTCAAACAATGCCAATTGCTCTTCCAATTCCTTTTGGATACTCTTAAAGGCTCGCTCCCGTGCCGAATCGCCTACGACATAGTGTTTAGCGGGAAAAAACCAAGCATCTTCTTGTTCGCGCCGGACGGCTCTCGTGACACTGTCAACCAATTCAATCCGTTCAATGCGATTGGTAATTTCAAAACGATAAATCGCATCTTCATTCACCGGCATGATTTCAAAAACCTGGCCATGTATCCGGAATTGGCCGCGGCGCAAATCGGCATTGGTCCGCACAAATTGCATAGCGATTAATTGCTCAAGCATAGTACGTCGATCAAGCGCCTCGCCTTTACGAAGATGCAAAACAATTTTTTCATATTCGGTCGGCGAACCTAAACCGTAAATCGCCGAAACCGAAGCCACGATAATAACATCTTCGCGGGTCAGAAGCGCTTGCGTGCAAGCGTGGCGTAGTCGATCAATTTCTTCATTGATCATCGCTTCCTTTTCAATATAGGTGTCGGTATTTGGCATGTACGCTTCCGGCTGATAGTAATCGTAATAACTGACAAAATATTCCACCGCATTATTTGGAAAAAATTCCCTAAATTCATTACATAGCTGAGCCGCCAATGTTTTATTGTGCGCGATAACCAAAGTCGGCTTCTGTACATTTTGAATAACGTTTGCCATCGTAAAAGTTTTGCCGGAACCGGTAACGCCAAGCAAAGTTTGTCGATCAAACCCTTTTTTTATTCCTTCGGTCAATTGTTCTATCGCCTTGGGCTGATCGCCCGCCGGTTTATAGTTGAACTCCAATTTAAAATTCATACCTATAAAGGACTTTTAATATTCCGTATCGCCGGACTATAATGATAATCGCCGGACAATAATTGCACAACATCATCTCGCGTGTTATTATTTCCCATAGACTACCTATAAATACAAAGTAGCTTAAAGTAGGTATAATACGCCGATTTTAACATTCTACCAAAAATTGTAAAGATACAAGCGAGTTAAACGAAATTTTGATCAGCAAATAATTTGAGATATTTTAATTAGGCTCCTTTTAGTCGCGCCCCGCTGCGCACTCACTCCGCTACGCTCCGTTCGGATCGTTTAACACAGAATATACGCATACTCGGATATGTTATACGCCATTCCATTTTATGACTAAAGCAAATATGCAAAAACCGATCGCAAAATCTTACGACAAAATTGCCAAGGAATATACAAACCAACATGGCTACGGTGAACAACTGTCTATTCCTTCACTAAAGACGTTTTTAACTTTTTTGCCGATCCAAGCCAAAGTTTTAGATATTGGTTGTGGAGGCGGACAGGATTCAAAATTTTTAACTGATAACGGTTGTTCGGTTTTTGGTATAGATGTATCAAAGAAAATGATCAGCTTAGCTAAAAAATTTGCACCAAAAACGAATTTTAAAATTGCGAATGTAATGAAATTATCAGCCACTAATAAATATGATGGCATTTGGTGTTGTCGTGTTTTTCAACACATCTCAATAAATGAGCAAGATAAATTTTTGAACAAACTAAGCACTTTACTTAAAAAAGATAGCATTTTATATATTACTTCAGTTGTTAGCGATAAAAATGAGGACTACGAGGCATTTGATTCCGGTAATGATGGTTTACTTAAAAAACGCCTTACTGCAAAATCATTCAAAAATTTACTTACTCAACGCAATTTTAAAATTCTTAAATTTAGTTACTGGGTCGGCAAAAAAGGAATGGAGATTTTTGCAAAGAAACCATAAAAAAGAAAAATTAATTCCAGAAACTTTTAGAGCATTAAAACCACGCGGATATTTCTTTGTTCACTTCAACATCGAAATAATTGATAAATCTGGATATGCAAAAAATAATAATCAGCATTTTTATCATTGGTCTATTTGCCTTGGCCTTCACGTCACCTTGGCTTTGGATCGATAACGGAGAAGACATTGTGGAAAGTAGTTTCTTTCGCGGGAATGACACGGAGAATTTTAAGAAACCTAAAAATACTTGTGACTGTGATGGATCATGCTTAAACGTTAAATGGGTGCCGTTCGGCGCAAAAATAGATGCTTGTGCTGATGATTATTATTTTATTTCATTCTGGGGACAAAGATTCTACATGGACGATGAATAAAACAACCTATAACACAGAATATGTGGTTTCGCTCCCCTCTGGTCGCTACACCCATGTTTGCCAGCGGTCGCCCTGCGGGCATATTATACCGCTAGCAAACATCGCATATTCTGGAACGCACTAATGTTGCGTTAGAAATCCAATGAAAATAAGCGTTTCTGAGCCTGTTCATTAAAACTTAGTGGTTCAAACTTAGAAACTAGCGTGTTTATAGGGGTTTTTTCAAATTGGGACAAGGACAAAATTTGTAGAATTTCGTAAAGGTCGCGTTTTATCTTAAGTTCTTTTTTCATGATGGCAACGAGGAGAAACGTACAGATGGCAATACAAATTTGGGTCTTAACGGCGTTGATCGATCTACCCCAGAACACCTCAATCTTTAGATGTTGTTTAATCCATTTGAAGAACAATTCAATTTGCCAGCGGTGCTTGTAAAGGTCGGCGATTGTTTTGGCGCTTGCCCCAAAGTTGTTGGTTAAGTAGGTGTAATATTGGTTGGTAATTTGATCGTAATATTTTACCCGCCGTAATTTATCCAGATAATGCTTTTTAGAATAGAAGTTGTTGAGTTTGATGGTCTGGTCACACCGTAAACCGGTTGAACGGTCAACGGTTCGTGAATATATCCGTTCCTAAGAAATACTTTTCTTGGCACGAATGACGAAGTAGGCTTTAGCGCTGTGAATTTTAAATAATCTCTCGAAGTCGAAGTAGCCGCGATCCATAATATAGATTGCTCCTGCTTCGAACTCGAGAATGTCTAAAAAATTAATATCATGCGTTTTGGCCTTGGTTATTAGGAAAAACGAGGGAATATTGCCTCGCAGATCTAGTTGGGTGTGAATCTTAACGGCGGACTTTCCCAGTTCGAAATATGCCCATCTGAACGTAGCGAGACACAGATCGATGATGGTGGAATCAAGGGCATAGACCGCGCCATCGATGTCAATTGCAAAATCATTATCGTTAAGGTATAGTTTTCTGGCTTTGGTAATCAGCGTCTGCGCCAAATCATGATAAATTTTCCAGTCGCGATTTTCATTGGCGCGAGACACAGTTGATAAAGTAAAATGTTTTGACTTGAAACCAAGGTGATAGAGCAAATTCGCGTGAGCATTTAAACAGAGGACGATGCCGCGTAAACTGCGCAGGTTTGTTAGTTGGCCGAACATCAGAGCGAGCAACTGATCGCGGCAAGATAGGTTGCGAACGCGGATATTGCCATTGTATCGTTTGACACACTTATCGAATTCGTGGCGAGGGATGAGTTCAGCGATTTGCGAAAAAACATATTGACCTTGAAACATAGATAATTTTATTAAAAGTTAATAAAATCATCATACCAGATTCAAGTCGTATACAAGCCAAAAATGCCAAATTTGCTTTATAGTTAGCTAAATTTTAAGGAACGAAATGTTGCTTAACGCAACACTAGTGTCTGGAACGTTATATGAAATTTATTTTTTCTAACACAATGATCAAGAATATTTTTTTCTTTCTCGGAATCTCTTTCTGTGCCTTTTTAATCGCACCAACAACTTATGCCTGCGATCCACTCAGCTGTCTCTTGGGCGGCCACAAACAAGACACTCTCATACTTGGCGAGGTCATGTCCGCCCCTGACGATATGGATAATGCCCGTGGCATAAAAATTATCTTCATTTTTCCTCAAAATCAAATTTCCTCCCTCAAAGAGGGGGACGAGATAGGGGTGAGAAATTTTGAAGGCGCAATAAATTTTTCCCCTGAAGAAGCTAAGATGGTAGCTATAGATAAAAAATATGTAATGTCTCTTAATAAAGACGATAATTTTTATACCCCTGCTTGGGGGACGTACGAAGTTGCTGGGTCCAATTACTCAGATGCAAAATTAGTAAGAATAAAATATCCAGATGATGCCGCCCTTCAAGTCTTTATAAATTCCGGCGGCACAGAAAGAGATTTTCATTTTGATGGAGATAAAGTCTTTTGGAGACCTAGCAACGGACAAAAGGAAAAACTGATTTACTCAAAAGAAAAAAATATTCTTTGGTATGGTGCTGGTATAGGAGCTTTGGTTTTAATAGGAGGCATCGTGCTAATAGCAAGTACGAAAAAATAAACATCATATAACACGGCATATCTGCAAGGGCTAAAGCCACATTTCGCCACTCTATTAAAATATAATGGGTGTGGCGAAACGTCAGATATGCCGATACGTTCTGCAAAATACACTTTCCCTTTAAATCATATTGATTTGTTTTGAAAAAATAATTTGATTTTAATTTATGTCATCCAAAAGCCATTTTGTCCTGACGGTAAAGGACTTAAAGAAAGCAAAACAGTGGTACGATGAAGTGCTAGGCTTCTTAGG
>MFQK01000009.1:6197-14518 GCA_001783035.1 Candidatus Magasanikbacteria bacterium RIFCSPLOWO2_02_FULL_44_11 | reverse complement strand
GCCGGGTGCTCCTCCATGACTGCAATAATCTTTTGTTTTAATTCTTCGTCACTGACTGGTTACTTGGGTTGGTAGTAGAGCGACGCTCGTGAGATGCCAAGCTCCTTGGCAAGCATGGCCTTGGTCTTTACTTTCTCTATATACTTACGACCGGCCCGTATTTTTTTCCGCCCGCTTCTTGTCGAGAGCGAACAGGCCGATGATTTCTTTTAATTCCTGGTTCTCCCGTCGGAGCTTCGCAATCTCGAGATTGCTTGTACCGGTGTTATCTGCCTGCTTGCGCAGCCAGGTGTAGATGGTGTTAACACTTAGACTATGCTCGGCGGCTAAGTCCGGCACGCTCGTGCCATTTTTAATTTTCTCAAGCACCTCCTGCTTAAGTGATTCTTCGTGATGTTTGGACATATGCCATTATGATGCCCGAGATGAGACTATGTGTCTAGTATACGGGGTACAGTCCAGTCGCTTCGCGACCTCTCGCAAAAACCATTCGGGTTTCCGCGAACCATCCTCCGCAATGCGGGGAAATACTTTCCCCGCCACCCCTTGGTTCGAGTCCCGTCTCCAATCTCACGCAATACAAATACACAGGCACAAGTGCCTGTGTATTTGTATTGAGCGGGGCAGAGTATGTCTTTAACGAACTCACTTGGCTGTATCAACAGGTAAAATTGAGTATCAACCAAACAAATCGATCTGCGGTCAATTTACTTCGGATTAGCAGATGAAGTTATTTAATACTTTCAGAGATTTTAAGGATAACCTGCAATGCTCCTGATTTTAGCTTTTCTAATTCAGCCATCGCTTCATAAATACTATTAAATTTATACTCTTCTCGTATGAACCCCTCCATTGACGCACCCTCTTCTTCAATTCCTTTAATCGCAGAATTTAACTCGTCAGATCTTTTCTGATTTCTATATGTAAGAATAAGAGAAATAAATATTGCACCAAGAAAGAAAGCAAAAAAAGATTTTATCATTGACAATAACTGTGATACTGGTGCAATCGGCGAAACTTCTTTAATGGAATTAAAAAAAATACTATTGAAACTATAATAAACAAATATAAAGAAGTTAGGCGCAGTTGTTAACTCAAAGTATCCATTATTGATTTTGAATACTCCGTAATTAATGACAGCAAAAGAAAAAATAGTTAATATCATTAGCCCAAAAATTGTAAATACTGAAGAAACTGCACCCAGTCTGCTATTTTGATAATCTCTTAATTTTTTTGCCGAGAATAAACAAACTCTATTAAATAATACAGAAGCCTGAAGATTGGTGGTCCATTTTTCCAGCTGTTTTTCGCCGAAACTAGTTGTTGGTAAATTCCTCATGTTTTCATCTATTCCAAAATAGGATTTGCCGTGCTTCCTTATTCCTGAAAAAATTTTTATATAAATTTGGAATATGCTTGACGGTTTGAAAAGCAAAATAAAACTACGGACATACACAGTAAATAAAACTGTAAGAATTAAAAAGCAAGCTAACCACAATATTTGATTGTTTGTAGATATGAATATCCCTGTTAAAGAAGCCATGAAGATTGCAAAAATGATGAATTTATATTTTATTGATTTAAAAAAGGATATTATGGAATTTATAACAGCAAAAGCAAGAACCCAACTTTTTTGCTTAAAAATGAAAAAAGGTAGCTTCCAAAAAAATACAATAAAGGGATAAAAAATTATGTATAATGACCAAAAAATTATATTTTTATTTTTTGTAAATAGCCAGAATATTGCTACTAAACTAATAATAATTAGGAACTTATAACTTATCAACCAATAATAATCTGGTAAGAAGTTTTTTATCAAAAATATGTCTATGTCAAAAATAAAAATTTTGGATACTACATACAGCCAAAATACTAAAGCAATAATTTCTTTGATTGTTTTTAAAATAAAAAATAACACCCCCTTTTTGCTTTCTTCCTTTATGGGGGTTTCAATTTTCTCTACAGACACTTCTTTATTTTCAATTTGTACAATTTCCATACTTAGTCGCTGGTCTTTATTTAGCAATTTCAAATATCTTTTTAACTAGCGTTGTCCGTGCGTAAAAAGCTCGGCTGGTTGATCCGTGTCCAGCCCCTTTTGTTCTCGCCTGTATCCATTTACCATCCGCACCAGTCAACGACTTAAAACCTTTTTTAATTAGTTTATTGCGAATAAAATCATAGTCCGCTTTAATTTCCTGTATAAGCTCGTCTGTTTCGGCAAAATCCAAACTGGTAACTTTTATCAGTTCCGCATTATCGGCATTTTTACCGTGCCATGCAACGGCACAAAAAATTATTGCTTTCAATTTTGCCCAGCAATGACTTTCAAAAAATGAGTGCTGTTTTAATTCTTCCGGATTGATCATGGTTATGGCCATTGTTTCCTTTGGCACGAGCTGGCCTTTAACCTCGTGAAAGCTAACAGATTTCAGCTCCCAAGATAAGCCGTTCGGTGCTTTGGATACATTTGTTTGCAAACCAGCCACTCTTTCCAGCACTAAACCTTTCCAACCCTTATTTTGTTTACCGGTTTCGTAAGTGGTTATGCCGTGTTCTTTTGCTAATTCTCGCAAGTCTTTACCTACGGCCTTTTTTAAATTTTTTATAGCAACTGCCCGAGTAATAATTTGCATAAATATTATTTTTTTATATCGTTGAAGCGTTTGATTGATAAATCAAGATATTTTTTTTCTAAATCAATTCCGATAAATTTTCTGTCATTTAATGTGGCCGCCAAACCAGCAGTAGACGAGCCAGTAAACGGATCTAAGACTACATCTCCCTTATCAGTACTAGCCATGATTATGCGAACCAATAAATCAATCGGTTTTTGTGTCGGGTGTTTGCCGTATTTTTTTTCTTCTTTCTTTGGCGGATAAACAGCCCACACGCTACGCATTTGTAGGTTAGGTTTTTTCAAAAAGTCGTCCGGCCAGTTGCCGTTTTTCATTGCGCCATAATTGAATTTATGTTTTGCTTTTTTATCTTTTCTAGCCCAAATTAAAGTTTCGTGGCTGGCAGTAAAAAACCGACAGCTCAAATTTGGCGAGGCGTTTGGCTTGAACCACGCAATATCATTAAGTATGTGAAAGTGTTTTACCTGCAAAGCAAATCCGCATTGATAAATTGAGTGGTATGTCCCGCTAATCCAAATCGTTCCGCCCGGCTTCAAAACTCGGTGGCATGCTTCAATCCAAGACAGTTGAAACTCAAAATCTTTTTTTAAGCCGTTGCTAACATCCCACTCGCCTTTATTAACGCTAACCATTTTACCGGCATGAACAGTGAAACCGCCGTTTGATAAAAGATAGGGCGGATCGGCAAAAATCATGTCAACGGAATTTTCCGGCAACTCTGATAAAAGCTCAATGCTGTTGGCGTGGTAAAGTTTAAAATTGTGTTTATCAAAATAGGGTTTTTGCATACATTGTCTACTTAAAAAACTTTTCATGCACCTGCTTCACTAGAAATAAAGCATAATCAATGTCATCCGTTGTTGTTATAGTAGTGGCACAAAATCGGCCATATCCTCGCTCTTCCCACGGAGTATCAAAAACTTTATTTTCTGGATCTTTTATATCCTTTTTCTCAACGCGCAATAATTCCAAATCTAATTTAGATTTATATACATGGATTGCGCACAGGTTGTTTGTTCCGATCTTAAAAGCAATGTAATTTTGATTGATTTTGATGACTACACGACTATCTAAATTTAGAATTCTTTCCTGTATATTGTCAAAAATATTCCTAGAATTATGCCAATCATTTTTTATTAAATCGTCAATGGTATATTTTTTTATTTCTTTCCCAACATTTTCAATCGTCTTATTTTTGGAGACAGTTTTTATTGACTCGCTGGTTTCAGGTGATTTTAACTGGTTGAAAAGCACCAAATCATTACTAAATTTTTTAACCTCCCATAATTCAATCGGCAAATCTTTAAAATTTATTGCATTTTGTTGGTAAGCGGTAAAAGAGTTTGCCAAAAAAAGAACTCGCGATTGCGACCAGTCAACATCTTCTCGTTTTAAACTTTTTCCCGTTCTCTCATTATATTCCAATATGAAGTCTGCTTTATTATTTAACATGAGGGATAGATAGGCATACCCTTGGTCAATTATACTAAAACTCCTATCGCGCTTATATTCAATTATTACGAACGAATTGTTTTCATCGTCAAACGCCAGTGTGTCAATACGAAAGTTGTGTAAACTAAATTCAGAACTAATAAATTTTAAATCAAATACTAGCTCTAAATTTGTTTCAGTCAAATTTTGCATGTCCTTTTCTAAATCTATCTGTAATTCTTTAACGCTGGCTAGTATTTGACCTTCAATTTTAAAAATTGGCATATGTTATAAGCCTAAAATCTTATTTTAACTAATAGGTATATTTTACTCCAAACACGGCAGAAAAACAAGCTATAAATGTGCATTTTGACAACCTCAAAAATTGGGAGTATAATACACACATCCGATGTAAACTTTTTAATTATCGCTCGGAGCTGATCACTGTATTTGTGCTCGGGAAGGATTGCACCCCCTACTAAGGGAGGTGTTTTTGTTTAATAATGTGGTTTAGCACTGTTTTAGAATGATTGCCGGTTCTAAAATAGTGAATAGCTACAATTTGAACATAGTTTTTGCTTTTACATTCCCTTGATCCGGCAAGCAGAAACCTTTTTTTCGTCCGTCGGTTGCCCCCGACGGCGAAAAAAGGTTGCTTGACGGCAAGGAGGCAAAGCAAAGTAGTTAATTAGTTTTAACAAGTAGTATCTTAACTTGATTATATCCACACATCTAACGAAAGATGATTGGATAAATGGCTAACATAAAATGAATTAAATACTTGTATGGCTTTCCCCTACAACCTCAAGGTTGTGGTGTCGGGCAAGCAAGTTGAAGTTTACAAATATAAGAAAAATATCTGGCGGGATTTTGAAAGAACGCTTCCAAGCGTATTAAAAACTGATAATAATATCCAATATGATGCTTCACTACTTCAAACTGCCGATGAGCAGTTAAAACGACAGCAAAAAACACAATTCTCAATCAACCGTACTAGGACTGAAATCCGTCGGTTGGTAAACAGCAACCCCCAGCTCACAAAGTTTTTGACTTTGACTTTTGCCGAGAACATCACTGACCTGAAAGACGCTAACTACGTCTTCAATCAGTTTGTTAAGCGTATCTCGTATAGATACTCTGATTTTGAATATCTGGCCGTGCCAGAATTCCAACAGCGTGGAGCTGTCCATTATCACTTACTTTGCAACCTGCCTTTTATTGAGCAAGAAGCAATCGCCCAAATGTGGGGACAAGGTTTTATCAAGATCAATCGGCTCAACAATGTAACTAACGTCGGAGCCTATGTCTGCAAATACTTGTCAAAAGATATGTTTGACGAGCGGACGTTTGGCAAGAAAAAGTTTTTTCGTTCACAAACACTAAAAGCACCGGTTGAAATACTGGGTTGGCTGGCGACTTTGTTTGAGAAAAAATATCTCACCACATCAACGCCGGTTTATGAAAGAACTTTTCAATCTGATTGGACTGGTGAAGTGAATTACAGATCATATTCGTTGGACTCGTTCCCGTTGGTTAATGGCGTGCTGAATAAGTCGCAGTTAATCCGACCAGTATGACCAGCAAGAGCCCTAAACCAGCTCTTGCTGGTCCGACAAAACAATATATATTTTCCGATGAAGCAATAAAAAACTTTGTCGGGCTTTATCGTGTTTTGCTCAAAGTACGACGCCGATTATTAGCTGAGGGCTACATGATTAAGAATGGCAAAAAGGTACGGCGATCTGGCAATTTTAGAAAGACGTGTTATAATCCAAACGACTATGACAACCAAACCACACCAAAATGAGTATTTAATTTACGCTCGCAAGAGTACAGACGACGCCGATAATCAAAAAAATTCTATTGATTACCAAATCGGCGAGTGTTTGCGATACGCAAAAAATAATACACTGCTCGTGGCGGATTATTCTGTTGATGGTTTTTGTGATACCGGCGTTATCAAAGAAAAGCACACCGCCTACAAAACAGCAGATACTACAATCAACAAAGACGGCTCATATGTTTATCGCATTGAGAGACCAAAGTTTAAGAAAATTATTGACGCTCTAACCAAAAAAGAGTTTAAGGGTTTAATTTGTCTTTGTTGGGATAGAATAAGTCGCAACGATCAAGACGGAATTATTATCAAAAATTTAATTAAGAACGGCGTTGACGTGCGGTTTGTCCAAACCAAATACGAGCAAACCAGCTCTGGCGCATTGCACATGGACATTGACGGCATGTTTGCGGCTCATTATTCCCGTGTTATCAGCGAGAAAGTAAAAGCGGCCTATACCAAACTTCGGAGCGAGGGCAAATGTACCTATTCCGCCCCGATTGGCTATTTAGACCACGGATCAGATAACAAACCACTAGACGAGGAGCGAGCGCCCCTTGTGCGTCAAATTTTTGAGTTATACGCTAACGGTGGCTGGGGACTGCGACAGCTGGCAAAGTGGGCAAACGAACAGGGACTAACAACCAAACCCTCACGCAAGCACCGGACAAGAGCGGAAGTATTAGCTGGCAAAGAACATGACGACAGCACGCCCGTTGGCCGACCAATGAACGAAAAAAGTATTGAGCTGATACTCAAAAATCCGTTTTATATCGGTAAGCTAAAAATCGGACAAAATATTATTGACGGCATACACCAACCGCTTATTGATGTTTCACTTTTTAACAAAGTGCAGGAAGTTTTGAAGTCAAAGAACGTCAACATTTATTTTGTTGATAAAGATTTTTACACCTACCGAGGTTTTATCCGGTGTTTGTGTGGCCGAGTGTATTCGCCCTATGAACAGAAAGGCAATAATTATTATCGCTGTAATTGTTTACGAACGTGCGATAGCACCGATAAAAATTTGAAAGAAAATTTCGTTGACAATACTATCGCCGAAATTATGGACAAAATACATTTTTCCGATACCGAATTGGCGGAAATACAAGAACGAGCTAAAAGCGAGCTGGGCGAAGTCGTGGAAAAGAAACGGCAATTTGAAGTCGGCACGCTGGAAAAACAACGCCAGCGTATTACTGACGATTTTAATTATCTTGAGAAAAATAAAATAACATTCTTGCGAACGAATGTTTATACCATTGAGCAATTTACTGCCGACTATGAGAAGTTAGAACAAGAATTCAAAGAAGTAAACGAAAAAATATCAACACAAAATGTTTCTGCCAGCGAAATGTTAGAAACTGTCATTTCTTTTTCCGAACTCGTAAAAGACGCTAAGATATACTACGAAAACGCACTTGATAGCGAAAAGCGAGAAATGGCGACAAATGTATTTTACGAACTCAATTACCACAGTGGTAATCTCTCTAACTATAAAGCAAAAGAGGGCTATCATGCCCTCTTAAGTCGCCATAGTGTGAACTTTGGCGGGTCGGACGGGACTCGAACCCGTAACTTCTGCCGTGACAGGGCAGTGCTCTAACCAGTTGAACTACCGACCCAAAAGTAGTGACATTATACTAAACATTGAGTCTTTTGTCAATATAAGTCACACCAGAGCGATACCACTGTTGACAAACATCCTATAACGTTACCCGTACCCTTGACAGCCGGACCATTATATAATATACTCAATTCAATTGGGACCACCGGCACTTCTATCCACGTCGGCTCCTACTTTAAAAAACTCGGCCAATCGGTCGAGTTTTTTTATTATCCGGTTTAACCTTTTATTTTAATTTGGGCAGCCAAACAAAGTTTTTGATACTTTCCAAAATCTTGTCAAAATGTTCCCTATCCCCCTCGATAACCACGGTTTCCTTAAAAATCTTATCGTTCGGGAAAATTACTATTCCTTTTTTAGACTCGTCGCCATACAAACCGACGTCATTTCCCAACCAGGTTGAAGTGGCGGCAAAATTATATTCCTTCATAGCCAGGCGTGGCTCGCGATTCACGGTAAACCATGCTGTGCTCGATGCATCACGGAATTCCACTCCGTTTACCAGATTGGTAAATTTCCAGCCAAAAGGATATGCCAGCGAAAAATCGGCAAAACCCCTTTCGTGATAATATTCCAGACGGGCAGCTTTTTCTTCAGCCCTCTCCGAAGCGACTTTTTGCTCAAGCTCGTCCTTGAAAAGAGCCAGACGCTGCTCCATCGCGGTTTGCAAATCTTTTTTTACGTCTTCCACATTGACGGTTTGGCAAGTATACCCGGCCAACAATATCGATAAACCGGCAAAACCGGCCAACGAAACCGCCCCCGATGTCAGACGCAGCGGCCAAGC
>MFQK01000009.1:0-6128 GCA_001783035.1 Candidatus Magasanikbacteria bacterium RIFCSPLOWO2_02_FULL_44_11 | reverse complement strand
CACCAGCTGTGGTATCACAAATACCAACGGTCTTTCCTTCTTTATGCGCGACCTGAATAACCTCCTTAAGAAGCTTCTTAATAGCCCGGTCCTCTTCACGATTCGCCCGCAACGAAAAAACACCGGCATCAAGACCGAAAGTAAGCTCCGTCAGATGTTGTAAACCAACGCTGAAACCATCAAATAATTTAATGAACTCTTTCGCTAACAGTGCGTTGGCCGGTATTTCGCACATGACATATATTTTCAAACCATTTTCGCCCCGCTTTAGTCCGTGTTTGCCGAGCAGCGCCAGGATTTGTCGACCTTCTTCAATCGTTCGACAAAAAGGAATCAAAACAGACACATTTGTCAGCCCCCAGCCTTCACGCACTAATTTTACCGCTTCCGTGGTGAGACGGAAAGCCGCTTCAAAAGCCGGATCAATAAACCTGGAAACACCGCGCTTGCCGACCAACGGATTTTTTTCGGTAGATTCAAAAAGCAAACCGCCTGTCAAAGTGGCATATTCATCGCTCGTGGCCGCCGACAAGCGGAAAACAACTTCTCTTCCTTGAAACGCTACGGCGGCTCGCGCCAATTCTTCAGCCAAAAGACGCGTTGCTTTAGCGGCCGGTTTTTCTCGACCGGCGAATAATCGCACCGCTTCCCTCAACTTTCTCGGAAGTTTTTTTTGTTCCGTCAAAGCCAAAGGATGAATACCGACATATTTCGCATACAATTGCTCCTCGGCCAAGAAGCCAATGCCGCCAACGGGCAACCGAGCCATAGTCTCGGCGGAAATGGAATCGGTCAATCGAAGATTACAATTAGTCTTCGTCTTTACCGCCGACCCATCAAACGACTCTGCAGTAAATGGCAAAGCACCCGGATATATCTTTCCGCGTAAACCTTCGGCACATGATACGGTCACCAGCTGACCTTCCTTCAAATAATATTCCGGCTTTTTGACGCCAATAATTAAAGGGATCCCTCGCTCACGGCAAAATTGTGCCGTATGGCTATCGGCATTTTCTTCTCCCGTCACCACCGCCCGAGATCTGGCCAAAGCAGGATCAAACCGGCTGTCGGTTTTTCTAACCGCCAGTATACTGCCCGGCCGGCTGCTCAGCGCTTTTTCAAGCGTCGAAGCGATAACGACAGACCCGACGGCGATCGCCTCACCCACCGCCAAGCCGGAGGTCAAAACATGGCCGGTTTTTTTCAAACTATATGTTTTCAAAGCACTGGGCAATTTAACAGGCAGACGCTCGGCACCGAGCAACCACCAATGCCCGGAAGATTTTTCAAACACCCACGTAACCCGAAAAGTCTTGAGTTCTTCAACCAGCGGCAAAAGCAGCTTCCCCAAAGAAATAATTTCCTTTTCTGAAACTATAAAATTCTTGGCTGGCGAAGAAATATCGCGCTTGATCACGGCAGCCAATCCCTTTTTTAATCCCGGTAAATAAATCGTATCAGTTTCCGATATTTGGGCCGTATCGCGAAAGCCCATCCGCGACCTGATAACCATGGTCGACGCATCCTGAACCGACGCCTCGCCGCTAACGTCACCACGAATAGTCTCCTGCAAAGCGAATGCCAGCGGCAAACTGCGATAGTCATACCCTTTTGATAAAACCGTAGTTATTGTCTCTGCGTCGAAATGGGCGGCCATGGCTAATTTCAAATTAACGAAAAAAGAATTCAGCGAAGTAACACCAAAAAATCTTTTTCTTAAAAAACTTACCTCCAATTCCGGCGCTACTGCGAAAGAACGGATTAAAGCATTTGAAAAATTGAAATTTTTATATTCCTGTTCAAGCGCCAGTTTCATAGCATCGGAAAAAGAGCCCTTCAAAAACAGTCGGCCGGCGGCGCGACCGGTTTTCTCAAGTAGACGATGGTTGTGTATGTCCACCCTGGCTAGAAGCGTCTTTAATTTATTCTTCAGATTATTGTGTTCGATAAATTGTTCGTAAACTTCCTTTGATAACACAAAACCGGCAGGAATATTGTTTTTCCAACCACTTTTACCAGAAAGCTCTCCAAGCGCGCAAATATAGGAGCCAAAATAAACAGCATCCTCCTGGCGAAGATTCGAAATAGGGCGAAATAAATCGGCCATAAAACCAGTATAGCACAAAAAACCTTTTATAGCCGCCATTTATGCACAGCGTCTGCCTGAAGATAATATGGCCAAAAAACAGGCTGGTTTGTAATAACATTGACAAAAAAACCTGTCTATGAACGCTTTTATGCGGTGAAATACATAGATGGGTGCTTTCCAACTGCCAAGAGAGGTGACCTAAAAATGACCCGAATTGTTTTTTTGGCGTTTACCCTGAACCCGCTCTTTTTCGCCTGCGCCTATGACGGCCCGCTCACTCGCGGTTTCCCACCGAGCCAAGAGCTGGTGCCCGCCAACATGTTCACGATTGAAGTAACGGACCCGACTTTCGTCAAAAATCCCGGGATCTACTTCGGGATCATCGTGGACGACGAAGACCATGCCGGCTACCAGACAGCGGCGATCCAACAGGATGAAACGACGTACCTGGTCATTGCTCCAAAAGGAGCTCGCCTATCATTCTATGCCTTGATGTACGACAAGGGAAAGAATATCCAATTCTGCGGGCCGCTTCGTGTCCGCCGCAATAACACCATCGTAACCTACCATCTTGAACTCCAGAATGGCTGGCTCATGATGGCTGGTTGCACCTACCACGTCAAGTAACGATTTAAGCGGATTGGAGGATATACCCACAGTAGGAGGACACCTTCCCCGGTAGCTTAAGGCTACCGGGCGATCTTTTTTCTAAAAAACAACACTTGGATTAGAGCCGCTCAAAAAAATAAAATACGATGCGGCAAAATTTTATTGAAAACTAAGCGTAAGGGTGGGGTGACCAAGACTCTGGCCACCCCACCCTTACTAACCACGCTGCCCTTGCCAACGCTCACGTGCCTGTCCCCAAGCCATGGTCATCGGCCGCGGCAACCTTTTTGCCACGCCCGGATGAACAAACAGGTGGACCGGACGTTTCACGCCCAAGTATTCGGCAAAGATTTTCTCCACGCTCGCGGCTTCTTTGGGAAAAGCCTGTTTGAAAGAACGTGGACCATTCTTTGTCCCCACCCAGTACCGATCGGTTTTCGGCTTTCTCGGCTGAAACAAACGAACATCCGAGATTACCGCAAAATCACCGTCGGCCGCCAACTCGCGGAATCGGGCGTTGGCTTCCTCCCAAGACCGGTAAGCCTCGACCCTCGGCCAAACGCCAAAAAGGTCGATCCTGGTCGTCAACTTTGGCACTTCCATCACACTTTCCACATATTGGTGGAAGATGTGATCATCGAGCTTCAAGAGTTCTTCCCGATGGATTGCCATTCTTTGAAACAAATACGGAAAAACTACTTCCGTATGCAAAAGCTCGACCGCTTTATGGTCGGTTTTTTCATACATGCCGGCGTACAAGCGCGCCCGAAGCTCCAGGAACCGATAAAGCATTTTAACATCTTGAATAACTGCATGTCCGTCCTGGAGGCAAACGTGCCGCCAAATACGACACGGACCTGCTTCTGCCAAAGCCAAGATGTTATCGAGCTCCCCCGACATCAACTCTCGAGATTTTCCCGCATACGAGGCGGCGAGCTCCTGGCTGTCGAGTGCCAGGTATGAACAAGTGTCGGTGATGTCATGCACCTGACCCTGCCATCCCTCGCCATTGACCACTTGATGCACTTCGTTAATCGTTCGGTCGGTCAAACCATAACGACGCTTGAGCTCGGCCCAACCTGCCCGCCGCGAAGAAAAAAACCTGGCGATCAGGCGATCTTCGTCGAAATACTCCGGGTCGATCATCTTCATGGCGTCACCGCCGGCGCAACTCATCGCGTCGTGCACCAACTCGGCAAGTACCGACACTTTGAGTCGCGTGCCGTTAATACCTTCTTGATTCAACATGGCGGCGTGAAGCACCGCCGAATTAAGACTGTGCACCAAACGATCGTGATGAAACCGATGTATTGCTTGTGCAACCGGACGAACTTCGCCCGTTACCCGGTAAGGGGTGATAAATTGCAGATTAAACAACTTTCCGATCCGGTCGAGACCAAGCAGTTTAATCACATCGGTGACAAACCCTGGTCTCACCAAGTAGGTTAGATCGGCGTAGCGCAGGTCAAAAACACAGTTCTCCCGAACCGGTGCCCTAAAGGGTACCGCTTTGGAACGAAAACTTTCGGGCAGAAGCCAAAGGCCGCCACCCAAATCAATCTGCTGTTCCAACTTGACGATGGGACGCAACATGGCTTCCTCCTCTGAAGAGTTGATTGAATTGTCAAAGTTGCTATAAGCTTATCACAGACGCTTTATTATTGATAATATAGGGTTGTGGATAAATAAAACCGCTGTTTTTACTTCAATAATTCCAAAAAGGCTTGTTCATCCAGTATTTGCACACCCAGCTTTTCCGCTTTTGTTAATTTGCTGCCGGCGGATTCACCGGCAATCACCGCCGTCGTTTTCTGACTCACCGACTCCGCGACTTCGGCTCCGAGCGCCTTCAATTTTTCTTTAGCCTCATCCCGAGTTATCAAAGACAACGTCCCGGTTAAAACATAGGTCTTGCCGGTGAGTTTAGCGGCGATTTTTTTAGGCTCATTCTTTTTAATCTTCACGCCATTTTTTAAAAGTTTCGCAATATATTCCATATTCTTCCGATCAGAAAAAAATTCCAGGATCGATTTAGCCACTTTCTCCCCCACACCGCTCACCGCATATAAATCTTCCTCATTCGCCTTCATCAACTTTTCCAAACCACCAAAATACTCGGCCAAATCTTCGGCGGTTTCCTCACCCACATGTTTAATTCCCAAAGCATTAACAAACCTGGCCAAACTAATTTCTTTGGCGGCCTGAATGGCCGTTATAATATTGGATGCGGACTTTTCACCAAATCGTTCCAAAAGCTCCAGATCACCGACAGTCAGAGTAAATAAATCAGCGGCGTCTTTTATCAATCCCTCATTAACCAGCTGCTCGACAATCTTTTCTCCCACATGGTCTATATCAAAACAGTGTTTACTCACGAAATAAGCAATGCGATTGAGTTCCTGGGCGAAACAATTAGGATTGAGGCAATATAACGCGACCTCCTCAGCGTCTCGCTTGCCGACTTTACCGCCGCACAACGGGCAACTAGCCGGTTTGGATACCGGTTTTTCCCGGCCGGTCCGAAGTTTGTCGAGTACGCGAACCACTTTAGGGATAATATCACCGGCTTTTTCCACGATGACGGTATCCTCCACTCGCACGCCGAGCCTTTGTATCTCGTCAAAATTATGCAAAGTGGCATGCGTCACCGTTGTCCCGGCCAGCTTCACCGGATCCATCAGCGCGACCGGCGTCAGCGTGCCTCGCCGACCGATTTGCCAGTACACTTCTTTAATTTTAGTGGTTCCCTGCTCGGCGGGAAACTTAAAAGCAATCGCCCATCGCGGCGCCTTGCCGGTAAACCCCAAGGCTTCCTGATACTTCTTTTGGTTTACTTTAATGACGACGCCGTCGATCCAAAATGCCGGCGATTCTTTTTTCTTTTCCCAATCACGATAAAACCGCATTATTTCCGCCACATCAGCGGCGACGCGCCAATGGGTATCGGTCATAAACCCAAGCTGTTTTAATTTATCTAATTCTTTTTCCTGAGTTTCCGGCACGTTAGCGCTCGAAATATCATAAACCGTCAATGACAATTTCCGAGCCGCCACAATCTTTGAATCAAGTTGGCGAATCGTTCCCGCGGCCGCATTTCGTGGATTGGCAAATAACGGCTCCCCTGTTTTTTCGCGTTCCCGGTTGATTTTTACGAGCATATCGCGCGATAGCCAGGCCTCGCCCTCCGCAATCAAATCGATTTTTTCGCGTAATATAATCGGCACGCTTTGGATGGTACGGATATTTTGCGTTACATTTTCTCCAACCCTGCCATCACCGCGGGTAGCGGCGGTCTTCAACTGTCCTTGCTTATATGTCAAAACCATATGTAGGCCGTCAATTTTCAGCTCGCAAACATAATTCAGGTCTTTCGGACGATGCCCCAACTTCTTCTCGAGAATCTTTAATATTCTTTCTTCCCAATCGCGGA
>MFQK01000008.1:10294-19131 GCA_001783035.1 Candidatus Magasanikbacteria bacterium RIFCSPLOWO2_02_FULL_44_11 | reverse complement strand
CAGAATCGTTATCTGCAATACAATCATTATTAGCTCAACAAATTTAATATGCAACAAGTCGGCGTAGTTATTTTGGCGGCGGGTGATGGAAAACGGATGAAGACCGGTATTCCCAAGGTGATGAATTTGCTTCGCGACGAGCCGCTAGTGGCTCATGTGGTTTCCGCGGTTGAAAAAGCTCAATTTGATGTTAAACCGGTTTTGATTGTTTGTACCAACCACACGCTCGTGCAAGATTATTTAAAAGATCGAGTGGTGTATGTTTTCCAAGAGCATCAGTTGGGCACGGCTCACGCTGTTGGTTGCGCCGAGGACGAGCTTAAAGGCAAAGTGAAAAGTGTAGTGGTTTTGTATGGCGACATGCCGCTCATTTCCAGTGACTCACTTCGGCATTTGGCCGCTCTTCACCGTAGCGAAAAAAATACGGTGACGCTCATGACCGTTTCGGTCGAAGATTTTAATGGTTGGCGAACACAATTTGCCGATTTTGGACGTATCAAACGTGACCACGAAGGAAATATTATAGGCATCGTTGAAAAAAAGGATGCTACGGCGGAAGAGCTCGCCATTACAGAATTAAATACATCTTATTTTTGTTTTCAATCCGATTGGTTGTGGAAGAATTTGAAAGCGATTAAAAATCACAATGCGCAGCAGGAATATTATTTAGTTGATTTGGTCAGGCTGGCACGTGAACAAGGCGAAAAAATTGGCACCGTGGCGATCGATCCGAAAGAGGCGGTCGGCATTAACACCAAGGAACATTTAGACATTGCTCAAACTATATAATATGTGCGGCATTATTGGTTATATTGGAACTAAAGAAGCCTTGCCGATCCTTATTAAGGGTTTGCGTCGTCTGGAATACCGCGGCTATGATTCGGCTGGTGTTGCCGTGCAAGATAAAGGTGTATTGCAGCGTGTTCGGGCCGTGGGCAAAATAGATAACCTTGCTGAAAAAGTTAAAGACCACGATATTGGGGGTACGGTAGGAATCGCGCATACGCGTTGGGCTACACACGGCGGTGTGACTGAAGAAAACGCTCATCCGCATGTCGATTGCAGCGGTGATTTAGCTCTTGTCCATAATGGCATTATTGAAAATTATCGTGAACTCAAGGAAAAATATTTAGCAAAACATATTTTTCAATCTCAAACGGATACGGAAATTTTAGCTCATCTGATTGAAGAAAATTATCAGGGAGATTTACGCTCGGCGGTACAATCGGCGCTCGCGCTGGTGCAAGGCACGTATGGTTTGGTCGCTATGCACCGGAAAGAGCCAAATAAGATTGTGGCCGCCAGATTGGGGAGCCCGCTCGTGATAGGTGTTGGTGACCATGAATATTTTATCGCTTCGGACACGTCGCCTATGCTCGCCTACACGCAAAAAGTTATTTTTTTAGACGACGGTGAATTGGCGGAGATTTCCAAAGAAGGTTTTGAAATTTTTACGTTGCGCGACCAAAAAATTAGCAAACCAACCGAAGAAATTACTTGGAATGAAGCTGAAGCGCAAACCAACGGGTTTCCCCATTTTATGCTTAAAGAAATTTTTGACCAGCCCACGGTTATCAAAGACGCTTTGCGTGGGCGGTTAATTTTGGAAGATGGTTCAGCCAAACTCGGCGGTCTCAATATGACAGTGGAAGAGATACAGTCGATCAAACGCGTTATTTTGATTGCGTGTGGCACCGCTTCCTATGCCGCACTCGTGGGTAAGAATGCTTTTGAACGTTTAGCTGGTATTCCCACGACCGTGGAAATCGCCAGTGAATTTCGCTATAGCGACCCGATCATTGATCGACACACGCTTGTTTTTGGTATTTCGCAATCGGGGGAAACGGCCGATACGTTGGCTGCTATCCGTGAAGCCAAACGAAAAGGTGCCTATGTGCGGGGTATTGTGAACGTGATTGGTTCAACGATCGCTCGCGAGACCGATGGCGGCACCTATATCCACGCCGGTCCGGAGCTCGCGGTTGCTTCTACCAAGGCTTATACGAACATGATCGCGGTGTTACTTATGTACGCCTTGGAATTTGGCCGTTCGAATCGATTAGCTATCGCGACCGGCGAGCGTTTAGTTCGCGCCTTGCAGGAAATTCCCGAAAAAATGAAAATAGTTTTAGAACAAAGCGACACCATCAAAAAGATGGCCGAGAAATTTAAGAAATACGATGATTTCTTTTTCCTCGGACGGGGCGTTAATTATCCGGTCGCGCTCGAAGGGTCGCTCAAGCTCAAAGAAATTTCCTATATCCACAGCGAAGCTTATCCGGGCGGCGAAATGAAGCATGGTCCGATTGCGCTCCTATCCAAAGATTTTCCCGTTTTTGCTCTCCTGACGAAAAATTCTTTGTATGATAAAATGCGCAGCAACATCGAGGAGATCAAGGCTCGCGGGGCGCCGATCATTCTCATCGCCACGGAAGGCGACGCGCAGGCGCTAGCCCTCACCGATAATGTTATCTATGTTCCGACGACTATGGAGCTATTAGAACCACTCATTAATACTATTCCACTGCAGCTTTTTGCCTATCATATGGCCGTGCTGTTGGGGAAAGATGTAGATCGGCCACGTAATTTAGCTAAAAGCGTAACCGTTGAATAATATGACAAAGAATATTGTAGTGGTCGGTGGCGGCAATGGTGCGGCAGTATCGATTCTAGCTTTGAAACGAAATCTTAGCTTGTTTGATATCTCAGCGATAATTGCGATGAGCGATTCGGGAGGATCATCGGGGCGTTTGCGCAAGGAGTTTAGGACGCTTCCGCCGGGCGACATCCTTCGGGCGATGCTCGCCATGTCAAAATATGATTATTATACCTTGCGACAGATTTTTTATGAGCGTCGGTATAGCAAGGGGAAATTGGACCGTCACAATCTCGGTAATCTTTTTATTACGCTCGCCACTCACTATGGCGGGTCGTTGGCCAAAACACTTCAAGCATTCCAACTTTCACTGGAATGCGTTGGGAACGTTTTACCGATGTCTCTTGACGCGACCGAGTTGTGCGCTGAATTTGTGAATGGTGAAATTGTTTATTCGGAAAAAGACATTGATCGGCCGGGGAAAAAAAATGCGCGTAATATCATTAAAAAAGTGTGGCTTGATCCACAACCGAAAATATATCCGGCGGCAAAAAAAGCTTTAGCAGAAGCGGATTATATTATTTTGGGGCCGGGTAGTCTGTATACCAGCATCATTCCTAATTTGTTGGTGAAAGGTTTTGCTGCCGCGCTTAAAAAGACCAAAGCCAAGCTTGTTTATATCTTGGGGAATGGTTACGAATCGCATGGTGAAAATGGTTCCACCACCATGGCCGGATTCGTCGAGAATCTGCAAGCCTATTTACCTCGCCAGCTCGATATGGTTATCTACAATACAGAGGATCTGGGAAATAAGGAGAAACGCTTTTATGTTGAAAAAAAATGGGATGTGGCCGAAAGGGATATTACCAGGCTTGGGAAAAAATATCGGTTGGTTGGCCACCCTTTTGAGCGTGACGGCGGGGGGTTGAGTAAAGAAAAATTAGCCGAAGTTTTTAAGATGTATTTCACATAATTATATATGGCTACTATTGAAAAAAAAGTTGTTAAAGAATCTTTTGCCATAAAATTTATTGCTCATGAAAATGGCACACCGATTGGACGCGCTTTTTTGTATGTTCTCTACAATGATTTGCACGAAGAGCCGTTTGGATTTCTCGAAGATGTGTTTGTTGACAAAGAATCGCGCGGTCGCGGGATTGGTCGGGCGTTGGTCGAGGCGGCGATCGATGAAGCGAAAAAAGAAAAATGTTATAAACTCATTTGCACCAGCCGACATACCAAAGAAGAATTACATTCCTGGTATGAAAAAGTTGGTTTTAAGAATCACGGCAATGAATTTAGGCTAGATTTTAATTAGTCGCGCTAAAATTGTAAAAAGTCACATGAATCTTTATGAATTTGAAGGTAAGCAGCTTCTGGCCAAGTATGGCTTAAGGATCCCAAAAGGGGTCGTGGTTAGGCGTGGCGAAGATGCCATTTTTGCTTACGAAAACTTGGGCGTGGCGGATGTGGTCGTTAAAGCTCAGGTTCTTTCCGGAAAACGCGGAAAAAATAACGGGATTATTTTTTGTTCTAACAGTGAGGAAATTAAAAAAGCGGTCGACGAATTATTTCAGAAAAATATCCGTGGCCAATATGTGGCCGCGGTTTTGCTCGAAGAAAAATTAGCGATTGAGGAGGAGCGTTATATTTCAATTGTCTACGACACGACCACCAAACAGCCAATATTACTCTACACCGAAGCAGGTGGCATGGATATTGAAGATGTGGCGCACGAAAAGATCAAAAAAATAGCCCTGGATATTCGCCAAGAAAATCTTTTGGTGTCTTTACCATATGCGCGGGAGCTTTGGAAGTGTTTTTTAACAGAAGATACGCGTCAGATTGAAATTAATCCGCTGGTAAGGACGGTCGGCGGCGAATGGGTGGCTGCCGATGCCAAAATCGCTCTCGATGAAGATGCTTTTTACCGTCATGAAGATTGGAAAAATTTTGATGCGCGCACGATGCTTGGCCGTTTGCCGACCGAGCGCGAGCTGGCCGTTAAAAAAATTGATGAAGGCGAGGGGTATTACCGCGGGACAGCTGGAAAATATATTGAAATGGATGGAGACATCGCTATTTTATTCTCGGGTGGCGGCGCGAGCATTGCTAATATGGACGCGCTGATTAAAGCCAGCTTGAAACCGGCGAACTATACGGAATATTCAGGCAATCCGCCGAGAGAAAAGGTTTATGCGTTAGCAAAAATTGTTTTGTCGAAACCGGGACTCCGCGGCTTGTGGATAGCGGGTGGTGTGGCTAATTTTACCAATATTGCGGAAACATTTCATGGTATTGCCGACGCGCTTGCTGAAATAAAACCAACCTACCCTATCGTTGTGCGTCGGGCCGGCCCGTTTGAAGATGAAGGTCGGAGGCTAATTGAAGAATGTGCCGCGCGTAACGGCCTGACTATGCAATTTTTTGGTAAAGAGACCTCAATGAGCGATACGGCCCAGGTTTTGGCCGGGCTACTTAAGTAATATGGGAATTTTGTTGACTGAAAATACAAATGTTTTGATTCAGGGTATGACGGGTAAAGAGGGCGCTAAAGCAGCTAAGGCCATGCTTGAATACGGAACCAAAGTTGTTTGCGGTGTGACACCGAATAAAGGTGGACAAGAAGTGGAAGGAAAACCAATTTTTAATTCAGTTAAAGAAGCCTTGAAAAAATTTCCCGCGGTGAATGCTACGGCAATTTATGTTCCGCCGTTTGCGGCTAAAGCAGCCATACTCGAGGCGATCGATGGCGACATTCCTCTTATCAATATTATTGTCGAGCGCATTCCGATTAAAGACATGGCTTACTGCTTGGCTGCCGCTAAAGAAAAAAATGTCCGTATTATCGGACCAAGCTCCTTGGGTTTAATAGTGCCGGGAATTGGTCGTATCGGTGTCGTCGGCGGTCCGTTGGTAAATGAGATATTCCAGCCGGGCGAGATTGGTGTTATTTCACGGTCAGGTGGTATGACCAATGAGCTATCGTGGCAAATTCGTCGGGCGGGATTAGGGCAAAGCGCGGCCGTACACGTGGGCGGTGATTTATTGATGGGCACGACCTACGCCGATTTACTGCGTCTTTTTGAAAAAGATGAGGCGACTAAAGCCGTGGTCATTTTTGGTGAACATGGCGGCAGTTATGAGTTTGAAATTATAGAGGCTATCATCAAAAAAGAATTTACCAAGCCGTTGGCTATCTACATTGGCGGTAAATTTGCCAATGTTTTTCCCGAGGGGATGAATGTCGGCCATGCCGGCGCAATTGTCGCGAAGGGTCAAGGCGCGGCTGAAAAAGAAAAAGCCTTGAGCGAAGTTGGTGTGATGATTGCTGAACGATACGAAGACCTGGTACAATTAGTCCACAATCAAATCTATGCGCATTAAAAAATATTTCATAACTTCTTTAAGATATTTCGTTGTAATTTTTTTTCTGATCGTAAGTTTTGTTTTTTCAAACCTTGTTTTGGCGGCGCAGGTTGGTTTTGTGCCGGCGACCGGTATTTGGTTTTCGCGCACAGAACTTTCACTCAATGAATCGGTTCGTATTTATACCGTAGTCATTAATAATACGTATTATGAGCTGAATGGTGTCGTGGCATTTTACGATAATCAGACGATTATCGATACGATTTCATTTACATCGCTTAAAAATGGTGAGGCCAGGCAGTTAAGCGTGTTTTGGCAGCCGTCGAAAGGCGATCACACCATTAGCGCGCGTTTTACCAAAGCCGAAGCCGTTGATGAGCGCGGTAAGAAGACGATTGTATCTTTGGATTCAATTGTGGGCACGACCGGGCAGTCATTGACCTTAAAAAATGGAGAAACGTCTGAGGTTGGTGCTGCCGCCTTGTCAGTTGAACAAAATAATGGTAGGCTGCTCCTCACACCGCTCGTTCGGGAAAGCTCGTTATCGACCGTTTCTCTAGGCCAAAATAGCAGCTCGAGTATAACGGGTATAGCAGCCGAAGCGACCGATGTTTTTGCAAAAAATAGGGCGCTCCTCGATAAAGCGGAAAGTGCGGCCGGGACCATAACGAGCACCGCGCAACGAATTGAGGATGCCGTAAATTCGGTTAAGGCGGCGGTCGCGCAAGGCAGTCAGTGGTATGGAGCTGGCAAAGATGGGTTTCAAAAGGTACAACCGATTTTTCGGCAGATATATAATGGATGGCTGGTAGTCTCCAACAATAATGATTCAATACGAATTTTAGTAATTGTTGTAGTGGTTGTTGTTGGGTGGTGGGTGGTGCGACGTTTGCGCCGTCGACAACGTTTTTACGATGATAGATAATATGATTTGGAAAACAGCTCTTACTAAAATCGGGTCAGACGGTCGTGAAACTATCCGTGGCTATGATCTGCAAGAATTGATCGCTAAAAAAAGCTTTGTCGAAGTCATTTTTTTATTGTTAAAAGGAGTGCTACCAACCGATTCCGAAACAACTATGCTAAACGCGTTATTTACCGCCGCGATTGATCATGGTGTTGGCGCGCCATCGGCTACGGTTGCCAGAACTGTCGCTTCGACCGGCAATAGTCTGCATACGGCTTTGTCTGCCGGTGTTTTGGCTTTGGGTGAACTTCATGGAGGGGCCATCGAGGGAGCGTCTAAATTTTTTATCGAAAGTAAGAATGTGGCCGATCTCAAAGATTATTTACAAGAATTAAAAAATAAAAAAATACGCGTTTCCGGATTTGGCCATAAAGTTTTAACGCGAGATCTGCGGTGTGACAGCCTTTTGTCGTTAGCTAAACAGACCGGTTTTTATAAAGATTATTGTTCATTGGCGATTGAGGTCGAAAAAACTTTGGGAGAAATTTCTTCTAAAAAATTACCACTTAATATCGATGGGGCCATGGCCGCCATTATTTTGGATATGGGATTCGATGCCGAGCTTGCGAAAGGTTTTTTCTTGATTGCTCGCGTCCCTGGTTTGGTGGCTCATATATATGAAGAGACAAAAAATAGAGAAGGATTACGCAGAATCGATGAGACTGCTATTGCTTATGAAGGCGAAGAGCAACGCAGTTTATAATATGTCTATGTATCGCATTGAAACGACAAACGCGACCGGTGATTATGAACTTCTCGACAGCGGTGATGGTGAGAAGCTGGAGCGCTATGGAAAAATAATGATAGCGCGACCCGACCCTCAGGCATTGTGGCATAAATTATTGCCCGACGCGACCTGGAAAAAAGCTGATGCCTATTTTAAGCGTGAAAAAGCCGTGACGCGTGGAGATGGATCAAGCTCCGGTCGTGATGCCGGTTGGCAAACGCGCTTCGTTGTCCCTGATCGTTGGGAAATTGGATTTGATAAACTTCGTTTTTTGATAAAATTATCACCGTTTAAGCATACTGGTTTGTTTCCCGAACAAGCGAGTAACTGGGATTGGATTCGTGAAAAAATTAAGAGCGCTAAACGTACCGTGCAAGTGTTAAATTTGTTTGGCTATACCGGCGGGGCCACTTTGGCGGCTGCGCAAGTGGGGGCCGAGGTGTGTCATCTTGACGGTTCAAAGACGGCGATTGGTTGGGCTCGCGACAACGCGACCGCCTCTGGTTTGGCAGCTAAACCGATTCGTTGGATTTTGGATGATGCTCGTAAATTTGTGGAACGAGAGATAAAACGAGGTCGCCGGTACGATGGCATCATCATGGATCCGCCTGCTTTTGGACACGGTCCAAATGGCGAGGTATGGAAAATAGAGGAAGATTTTCCAAAATTACTGGAGGTATGTCGCGAAGCTTTGAGCGATAAGCCGTTGTTTTTTCTTATTAACGGTTATGCTTCCGGTTACTCCGCTCTGGCCTATAAAAATAATTTATTGGGAGTGATGAAAGGTTATGAGGGAACGATTGAAGTGGGGGAGTTGACTATCGGGGAGTCGCAGAGCGATCGCTTGTTGCCATGCGGAATTTTTGCCAGGTGGAGCGCTAATTAAATTAAAGATTTTATAATTGAAGCCTTGACGAAGGGCTTGTGGTAAACTGGCTCGCATATGGAATTACAGGTTTTGTATGAAGATAACCATTTAATCGCGGTATATAAGCCAGCCGGTATTTTGGTACAGGAGGATAAAACCGGGGACGCTTCGCTGTTGGATCAGGTTAAATATTATTTAAAGGAAAAGTATCACAAAACCGGTAACGTTTTTCTTGGGCTCATTCACCGTTTGGATCGACCGGTCGCCGGGGTGATCGTGTTTGCCAAAACTTCTAAAGGCGCAGCCCGAG
>MFQK01000008.1:9964-10245 GCA_001783035.1 Candidatus Magasanikbacteria bacterium RIFCSPLOWO2_02_FULL_44_11 | reverse complement strand
CTCATCAGTTACTTGCAGAAAAATGAAAATAGTAATAAAGTAGCCATCTCCAACACGCCATTGCCGGATTATTTGCGGGCGGAATTATCATATGAAGTTGTGCGGAGTAATGGAAAATATTCTTTGTTAAAAATTCAGCTGGGTACCGGGCGCTCGCACCAGATACGGGCGCAGCTTTCGGAAATCGGCTGTCAGATAGTTGGGGATGTAAAATATGGCGCTCCAGAACCGCTGCCCGACAAGTCATTGGCACTGGTCGCCACGTCGCTTACTTTCAAAAC
>MFQK01000008.1:8142-9945 GCA_001783035.1 Candidatus Magasanikbacteria bacterium RIFCSPLOWO2_02_FULL_44_11 | reverse complement strand
GAGGAAAGATTGAAGTTATTTCGCGCGCTAAATTGGAAACGCGAGAAGATTTATGTTTGGCCTATACGCCCGGTGTAGCTGAAGCGTGTCAGGCGATTGTTGCTGATCCTTCTAAAGTATATTCTTTGACGCGAAAACATAATTTGATCGCGGTCGTAACCGATGGCAGCGCAGTTTTGGGTTTAGGCAATATTGGCCCCGAAGCCAGCTTGCCCGTCATGGAAGGCAAGGCAGCTTTGTTTAAAGCGTTTGCCGATGTAGACGCCGTACCAATCGCCCTCAAAACGCAAGATGTCAAAGAAATCGTGCGGACGGTAGAGCTTATTGCGCCGATGTTTGGCGGTATTAATTTAGAAGATATTGCCGCTCCGCGTTGTTTTGAAATAGAAAAGCAATTGATCGAAAAATTAAACATTCCAGTTTTTCATGATGATCAACACGGAACGGCAATTGTCGTTTTGGCGGCATTACATAATGCATTACGGGTGGTGCGGAAACAATTAACGCATGTTAAAATCGTTATCAATGGTGCGGGCGCGGCCGGCATTTCTGTAGCTAAATTATTATTGGAGGCAGGAGCGGTTGATGTAACTATTGTTGATACGTTAGGCGCAATTTATGCTAAGCGGCCTAAATTGGAAGGTGAAAAGAAAATATTGGCGGAAAAAACAAATTTATCCCGCCACAAAGGAAACTTGGCGGATGTGTTAGTCGGGGCTGATGTTTTTATCGGGGTTAGTCGGGCAAACATTGTTACGGCGGAAATGGTCCAATCAATGCGTCGCGATGCGATTGTGTTTGCGATGGCTAATCCAATTCCCGAAATAATGCCGGATCTGGCCAAAGCTGCCGGAGCACGAGTAGTAGCAACCGGTCGCAGTGATTTCCCCAATCAGGTAAATAATGTTTTAGTTTTTCCCGGCGTCTTTCGCGGATTGCTCGATGGCCGTATTCGTAAAGTGTCCGAAGCTATGAAACTTCGCGCCGCCTATGCCTTGGCTGATTATGTTAAAAACCCGACCGAGGACTGTATTTTACCAAGTCCGCTCGATAAACAAGTGAGTAATGTTGTTGCTGACGCCATTCGATCCCAAGTGGTTTAGGGCAGTTCTTCTTAAAAAACATAGTCGAAGCTGTCGTCGATTTTCGTAGTTTACATTTTGAAATAAAAAATCCCCGAGACGGGGATTTTTACGAAGCAGGACTAACGTTTCTTTTTCTTTTTACCGGCTTTCTTTTTCTTGGTTGCTTTTTTAGCTTTCTTTCGTTTCTTGGCTGCCATAGTGGCCACCTCCTTTCATAGCACTGCGGAGTGCAGTGCGAAGATAAATTTTTTCTAAACTCGCGATCGCGAGAAAAAATTTTTCTTTGATGACTTTTTACACGACAAGCATGTCTGTAAAAAATAAACTTCGACCTATAAGTATTATAAGGGTATTCATAGAATAATGAAATAGTAAATGTCAAAGTTATGCACAGCCCAAGCGTTTCTGGTTTCAGATTTTTTTCATCATTAAAAAAATTCGCAAAAACAAAAAGCATCACGAGGACGCTTTTTGTTGGCTTTAAACGGGTACATCTTTTTCATGTACCTGTATACAAAATTCGAGCGACTCAAATTTTTTATACAGCGGAGAGTAGTGGCGTTGCCAGCACACTCTCCAAGGGATGTTTTTTATCATACACGCCCTTTAGTCGTGGATGAACCTGGTCAAACAGGATCGGCCCGATGTCTACTCCCGATACTTCTCCGCCTTGGGGTACGGGCAGACGCCGGAACGCTCGAAGCGCATTAGGCCAACG
>MFQK01000008.1:0-8077 GCA_001783035.1 Candidatus Magasanikbacteria bacterium RIFCSPLOWO2_02_FULL_44_11 | reverse complement strand
ACGCTTTGGTCGGAATGGGCGAGGGGGTAGTTTCCCTCTTTATACCATTCCGTTTCCTCCGCCTTGTCCGTCAGCTGGTTCTTCCAGAAGTACCGGGCCATAAAGCGACCTCCCAGCCCTTCTTCGAGAACCGCGACCTTGACCAGGCCGCTCTCCAAGTGCTCGACGACCGGAAGGCGCTCCGCTCCGTACCGTTCATCGGGAGCCACGTGCTTGGCCTCCGGGTCGAGGAAGGCAGCCGTGTCGTAAGCGCGAAAGAATGCGCACGTCGGCTTGGCCCTTTCCACGTCGCCGATAGTCAGGTACGTGGTCCCGTCGAGGTCCTTGATGGTGATCATCTCGGGCTCGGGAGGCCTCACCTGCACCGGTTCTGGCGCGATGGTCGGGACGACAGGTGCGACGGTGGGCGTGAAATCGTTGCACGCGACGACAGCAGCGACGACAGCGATCAGAATAAAAGAACGCATGTGTACTCTCCTTATAGATTTGTCACTTTGAGCCGATCACCCTATGTGATCAGCTTAAAATGACGGTACATCCCGTAGAATGTACTGCCAGACAAGCATAGTGGTAGGACTTTTGAGTCCTCGATACGATGTTTAATTGTTTTAAGCATCGTGTTGGGGAGAGGTGTAATATTTACACCTCAAAATGGGTTGAACTAAAGTTTGCCTGACGTCTTTTCCAACACCTCCTTTTTATTGGTCAAGGTGTATTGAAGCGTGACGATCGGTACATGATGTCTCGATGTTGAATTACAATGCGGACAGTCCGGTTTCTCTTCCTCCTCCGGTGAAAGAAATGTTTTGGAACAACTAATGCATCGGTACATCACTATTTCGATTTGATCGTTGAATGTCATGTTTTCTCCCGAGTCCCGGTTTGCGCGGGTTCATGTCGCCTCCGAATATAAGACGTGGTTGAGAAAGTGGTAGCTGTACTCCATCGTGCCCTCGATGAAGTACTTGAGAATTTTCTCTCTTCTCAGATGTGGCTTTTGACCACACTGTGATTTACACACGCTCGGCAAACCGCTGAACTCGTGTGTACGCATAGCCAGCTACCTGGCAAGGCGTTTAGCGGATCATCACCGCCATGAGGGGTAGGGTTTGTGGAGATTCACGACAGGACAACTGCACGCACTGTCCTGTACCGCTCCGACCCTATGGCCCGCCCGTTTTGTTTTCTAGGTGAAAAGAAAAGGTGACTAAACTCCCACGTAGCCAACGTAAGAGTTTTTGAGGATTTTCGCCCGTATGGGGTGCTTATATTTCCTCTTCCCATTGTTTCTTTCCCGGCGTCGACATTCCGAGGCTCTGAGGGGATTAACACACCAAAGGGCCAATCTTGTGGCAGCTCAGGTGTGTGCGGCTTTGCCGGTCACGCGGCAGTACCGTACTTCAGGATGGTGGAGACTCATAGGCGTTGATGAAACTATATCAGGCATATGCTCCGTCCCGTGGCTAAACTATTTAATTTGTAAACCGTTTGCTTGACGGTTTCAATAGTCACAAGCTAGCAGATACAAAAATATCTGTCAAGTATATACTTTACAAAATTATCTAAATATATCAAAAAATGGCTAATTTTAGCCATAAAGTTATCCACAGTCTGTATATTAATTTATGATAAGGGAATATTTTATTATATAGAATTTAGAATTAATAAATGCTGCTTATTTAGGAGAATACTTTACAATTCACTTGAATAGGCTTGACAAATATCTTAAAATATGCTATAATTGTGTCCTACAAAGTGATAGGAGGCGCCTATGGGCGGCTACTAGCGTAGAGAAGCTAAGGCGTGGTTAATCCCATAACTCGCACCTGTTCTTTCCACAATCCATCGCACGCAGTGTAATCACCTCATGTAAGTGAAATTGTAGAAGAAGGTAACGGTGTATAGAAAAAAAAGAAAGGAAAAACGATATGCACGAGGACTTGTAGTTCCGATCTCAGGTTAGGTAACTCAGTCTATACACGTTCTGTCGTTTCAGAGGTGAGGCGACTAGACGAAAAAGTTCACACGATGTGAGCTTTGTGCGAAGGACGTGGAGAGGAGGAGTCATGGGTGGCCACTAAAACCGAGAACCCGTAGTACCCGAGCACGATTTGGAGGAATCGTAACCTCGGGTGATGTATTTTTGGAGTGTTATGCTAAACTCTCCCAGAGTAAATCAAATGCCGCTTGAAGAGTATCTTTAATTTCCTTGCTCTTAATCATCACGCTGATCTGTTTGCTTTTAAAGCTCGACAGCCAGATGGTGTCATTATAAAAGAAAATGTCGCCGTAAAATTGATGATCGTTGTTTAGAAATTTTATTGTCTTATTGTCTTCGGTGTATTTTTCTTTTTTCTCTTTGCTTAAGAAAATCAGATTCCTTTTCATTTTCATTTTTGATAGTTTTTTGAAAAATGTTTCACGCACTCCTTTTTCGTAGGGGTATACTTGCTCAATTTCATCAAGATTGCCAAATTCGCACACTAGATTGATATTTTTTTCTTGGCTCAAAACGTCTTCTTGAATAGCGCCAAAAGCCTCTAAGCCTTCAAACATCTTTACAATCGGTTTGTCGCCGCTTTGTACTAGCTTTAATTCATCGATATTATCTTTAATTTCATGCATGATTGTTTTCAAACTGTTCATTTTTGTGTCAGCGAGAGAAACAATGCGTTCCGGCGGTTCGGCGGCATAGACCTGTTTTTTGCCTTTTTCCACGCTGGTCATGAGACCTTGTTTGGTCAGTTCACCAATAGCGCTATACACCGTAACCCGCGAAAGTTTGGTTTCTTTGGCAATATCTTGGACGGGGGAAGGGCCGGATTTTAACACATTTAAATAGACAGTAATTTCGCTGTCATGGAGACCGAGAAGGCTTAAATATTTGTTCCACTTTTCCATAATGATAATTTTATACACTCAGTTTAACACAGGCATATTTTTTAGGCAAAAGTTGCACAGGAACACAAAATAGCAGTATACTTATAAAGTATTCATTTATTTTATCTCATATGTCTGAAAAAGGTTCACGTGACCAGGAGCTCGCCGCGCTTGTGGAAAGCCAGGTCAAAGATGATAAAACCACTAAAGTTTATACTACAAGAAAAGAGCATGTTGTAAGTAATTTAGGTAGATATTTCGAAGACGAATCGTATGAGGATCGTTTTAATAAACTTGGTTTTGATAAACGCAATCCAGAGGCCCTACTCATGGCCGCTGAATCAATGCAAATGACGATTGAGAAGGTGAAACAGCTTAGCGAGGATCATAACAAAATATTTTTGGCAATAATGGACAATGGTTCCGTTGAAGAAATAAGCAGCGAGCTATCATTATCGCCACGATCTGTTGTTTTAATGATTCGCGAATTGCTGGCAGTTATACACCCTCATTATGCTAAAATGTTTGAAAAACAATTGAAAGCTAAACAACCCGATGTGGAAATCACGAAAGAGTTATCTGAATCGGACTTACCAAGTGAAAAGCCAACCTTTGATGAAATATCGGGAAGAGTGATTTTGACAGAATTGATGCGTGTCATGTCACTGGATCGCCTCCATGCCTATTTGAATAGCTGTGGTTATGAGATATCACGAGTTACTGCTTATCGTGCGAAAAAATCAGGCTGGTTTAATCCATCTTACTTTAAAGAAGGGGGTGATCGGGTTTTGAAAGGTAAATTTGTTGAATTGACTGCTGACGAGAAGCTTTTGGATGTTGAGGTATTAGCTAGCCAGTTTGGTGTCGGCTTGCCATCAGCGCGGCGGATGAAGCAACAAGGCTATTTACACGTTGACTCTATTAACACCAAATACCGTGACCGATTGAAAATCGACCCATCTCGGATTAAACAAGAGTTAGTTGGTTATTTCGCGGGTAGTCGTAGAATTTTATTAACAGAAACTAAAAATGGAGAAGAGTAGGCTTGGTGCTGCGGAGTTCGTCTTTTCCGAACTGAGTTGGCTGTATAATCAGGTGAAATTGAGCTTTGATCAAATAAATCAAACTGGGTCGCATAATTTCCAAAGAGCATCAAATAAACTTTTCATCAAAACGGCAAATTCCTGACTTTCAATTAAAATACCAAATGATTCTTTTTGTGATGACATAATTGCTACTTTATTGCCACAGATATATAAACCAAGTGGCAAATTAACCCAAGAAGGGGCAAAGCGATAATCACGCAGATAATCCGACTTGTTAGTATACGCTGTGTTAGCGACTTCCTTTGTTTTATTGCGTATGCCAGTTGATTTAATACCCTGATTAATCCTACGTTGAATCCAGTTTGTAAAAAATGTTTTTCCAACAACTTGCTCAATATTTTCTACGGCGGTGAGATAATACATGTTTTTATCAGTAATATTTCGTAACATCTCGTTATGTAAATCTCGCACTCCGTCCCGATCTTGATAATAAATAATATTTGGCTTATGTGGTGAGCGATTAGCTAACGCCTCAAGTAAAGGAACGAGTTGGTGTAGGTAGGTTTCTTGTTGCTTGGCTTCAGATATTTTTTCGGTAGCACGATCAATTAACGCCTGTGGTTGTAATGGTATATATATCTTTTTATCCTTTTTAACAACACTGCTTACGAATTTCTTTTGTTCGAGCTGGTCAAGAACGGCATAAGTAGTCGTTCTTTTGATTTTAGAACGTTTAGCGATCTCGTAAGCAGTTCCTAAGCCCAGTTCATGAGTAGTTATAAATATTTGTGCCTCTTTATCAGAAAGGCCTATTTGTTGTAGTAATTCTTTAGTATTCATAGTTAGTCGACAGTTATAGACGTCAAAATTAGTATATCACAATGATTAAAATATGTCAATAGTTAGCCAAATAACTATAAATTTGGCTAACTTGTTAATAAATATAGTCGTATATCATTGACTAAATGCTGAAAGCATGATAATCTTATAAGTTCCAATTACGGAACACAAGGAGGTGTAAAATGCGGAAGCATGTCGTTGGGATTCTCGTGGCTTTTATCGCCGTCATGGTTTTCCACTGCCTGATCCTCGGCCAGGAGAGGGTGGTCGAAGACCTCAGCACGCCGCTCGGCTTTGCGGTGCTGATCCTGGGAAGCCTGGTTGTCAGCGTGCTCGTCTACTGGATGTTCTACGCCATGATTCACGACATGGCAAATCAGAAGGTCGTGAGGGGACAACAGGCATTGGTGCCGTTCCCCACGAAGATCCTGACCCTGTGTCATCCGTTGGATGGAAGCCCGATGGTTCGCTTCCAGTGCAACAAAGACGGATGCGATGGATACTTGGCTGCGCCGTCAGATGGCAGAGAGGTATTCGTGTTCTGCCTGAAGTGCCAACGCAGACTCGACAAGCCAGAAGTCGCCAAGATCGTCGACAAGCTTCCTGGGGCAATTGCATTCCTGTAATGCTACTCGCTTCTACGTGCGGCCGTCACGTTAATCCGGCACCCAATTGTGCTCCTATATAGAAGTACATAGGATAAATAACCAAGCTGATAAAGCTCGGTTTTTTATTTTATATAAAAGTGTTCAATACTAGCCCCAACCGTCGGGCTTTTTTTGTTATTTCGAAAACAGGCAAAAACACCATAATTGCACAAAACTTTTCGGCTAAGAGTAGCACTAAAAAAGTGTGCACATAAATCTTCCCCAGAACTTTTGTGCATTCGTTTTTGTTAATTTACCAATATATAAAATTCTGAAAAAGTTTGCTTATTTTTGCCCGAGATAAGCCAAACAAAAAATGTTCTGCAAACTTTTACAAGAACTTTTAAGAACAGACAAAAAGTATGCTGACTTTACACCTAAAATGGTGGCAATAAACGGCTAACTTAAAAGCAAAAAAAGTTTTACCCCTAATCTTACCGGTAACTTTGGGGAAAGTCATTTTACTAAACTGGATACAAGCTGGACGTCCAGCTTCGTCAACTCGCTTTTGGCACAATAGATACGCTTTGAAAATATTGTTTTTATCTTTCTTGCTTTCGGACAAGCATTACCTTTTTTCGGGCGGTCGCCAGACCGACGAAAAAAGCTAGCTTCCGAACAGGGTGGGAAAACAAAGAACGAAGCGATGAAGTGAGCGAAGTAATTGGTAAGCGTTTGGCCACGAGTGAGTGATTGCGACCTTGTCCTTCGCAAGCACTCGCTCGCTGGCCGGTCGTCGTTCACTCGTTGTTATTCTTGATAATAGGTGAACTTAATGAGAATTTTTGCAAGATTTATTTATGAATATTACGAATAGAAAAATAGTTATATCGGGTAACATTCGCGAACTCTACCAATTCAGTAGAGCCATATCTTATGGCTTCCCTCTGCACCCCACCACGAAGTCGATCGCCCTCCCTTATAGGCCTCAACTCGCTGTCCTTGACGAAGCCACCGAACAAGAAAAAAGTAAACGCTCGGAAATGAGAAAACGTTCGGCTTACCAATCAAAGGCACACCTCCGTCGCTTACTAAATGCCAATGCTGGGCAGTGGCATGACTCAATCACCAATTATGCGTACAAGCCGGTTTTCATCACCTACACGTTCCAAGAAAATATTACCGACATTACTAGAGCCAACAAAATATTTACGATTTTTACCAAGCGGTTAAATTACGAAATAACCAAGAAAAAAGAAAGTTATTTGAAATATGTGGCTGTCCCTGAATTTCAAGAACGTGGGGCTGTCCATTTTCACGTTTTGTACTTCAACTTGCCTAAACGAGATTATCTGTTTAGTACGATACGACGATTATGGCGAGAAAAACAATTAAAGGTCGTGGTAATTAACGACGTGCGAAACATCGGCGGATATTTGAGCAAGTATTTTACCAAACAAAATGGCGATGAACGAATGAAAGGCAAAAAGAAATATTTTGCCAGTCGTGAGTTATTACAACCCAAGGTGGTAATGGACGAACAAAAAATTGATGAGGTAATGAACGGCCTTAATGAGAAACAAAAAGTGTTTGAGCAAAAATATAACAACGCTTATGCTGGTGATTTTACTTACTCCGTTTTTGATGTAACAGTGAACGCAACGACGACATAGTATGCCGGAAACCAAAGCCGACAATTTTATCTTTTCTGAAGAGGCAGTACATAATTTTGTCGGGCTTTATCGTGTTATGTTGAAAGTACGACGCCGATTATTAGCCGAGGGCTACATGATTAAAAATGGCAAAAAGGTACGGCGATCTGGCAATTTAAGAAAGACGTGTTATAATCCAAACGACTATGACAACCAAACCACATCAAAATGAGTATTTAATTTACGCTCGCAAGAGTACAGACGACGCCGATAATCAAAAAAACTCTATTGATTACCAAATCGGCGAGTGTTTGCGATACGCAAAAAATAATACTCTGATCGTGGCGGATTATTCTGTCGAAAGTTTTTGCGATACTGGTGTTATCAAAGAAAAACATACTGCCTATAAAACGGCTGACGTTGAAGTAAACAAAGACGGTTCTTTTGTATACCGCATTGAACGCCCAAAATTTAAACAGCTTATCGACCTACTAATGAGCAAACAATTTAAAGGCGTAATTTGTTTGTGTTGGGATAGAGTAAGTAGAAATGACCAAGACGGAATTATAATAAAAAATTTAATCAAGAATGGTGTAGACATCCGTTTTGTACAAACCAAGTACGAACAGACAAGTTCAGGTGAATTACATATGGACATTGACGGTATGTTCGCGGCTCATTATTCAAGAGTAATTAGTGAAAAAATACGAGGAGCATATAGTAAACTTCGAGCTGAGGGTAAGTGCGCCTACAAAGCCCCAATAGGTTATCTGAATTTTGGGTCTGATAACAAACCACTGGATGAACAGCGAGCACCCATTGTAAAGCAAATATTTGAGCTATACGCTACCGGAGGCTGGGGATTGAGGCAATTAGCCAAGTGGGCGAACGAACAGGGTTTAACGAGCACGCCGATACATAAGAAAAGAACAAAGGCAGAAATATTGGCCGGTAAAGAGCAAGAAACCATGGCGTGCCAAAAACTCAACGAAAAAAGCATTGAAAAAATATTAAAAAATCCTTTTTATATTGGCAAGCTAAAAGCGATTGGCAAAATAATTGATGGCGTACA
>MFQK01000007.1:48231-50003 GCA_001783035.1 Candidatus Magasanikbacteria bacterium RIFCSPLOWO2_02_FULL_44_11 | reverse complement strand
GAATCAGGCATAACGATCACTAAGCTTTCTAAGCGCGGCATTATCGAGTTCACCTTTCAAGGCCAAGCCGACGTGCTCCAGGTGCATATTTTTTCTGTTGATGACTACACCGGAGAACCGATCGAAGGCGAAGAAATGAAACCGCAATGGTTCGCAACCGATGCCATACCCTATAAAGAAATGTGGCCCGATGATATTTATTGGATACCTTTGTTTTTAGCAGGCAAGACTTTTACAGGCGCATTTTTATTTGGTCCGGGTGACGTTGTTTTAGAAAAACAACTTCAAGAGACGGTTTTATAAAATTAGTCGAGCTATCCTTCCTATCCACAGTCTTTTCCAGTCAAGCAATGAGCCTGTAATTGTCCACACCGAGGAATTGTGAATTAAGTGTTACGTTTGACAGTTAGGCTGGTTGGAAAGATTGGCAAAATTGTTGGTGACCGGCGGAGAAAGCCGCCGGAATCGGGGATCAAGCGCCTGGCGCAATTGTTCTTCCCGTAAACGAATGGCATGGAATAATTCTCTTTTTGCTGTCTGCATTTCGGTTGCCGCTTCGTTGTCGCTCTTTTGCTTAGCCAGGTGTTCCATCAACATCAAGGTCTGGGGAGTTTTTAAATAATTTGTCAGATTCTCAACAGTCTTCAATTTCTCCAGTGGCGTCAGGTAAGTTTTGTACACTGGCCTCATTCGTCCCGGTTTCTTTTTATCTTCGACCATGGTAGCAAACCCACTCGGTCGATGAAAGTTTAGATACGGATTCATAAAGGTGTTTAAAAAATGATTGATCTTTTTCGCGTGTCTTTGGGGTATATGGGCGTAGCCCATATGTTTCCTGATAATGGCTCCATTCTTACTCTCCACTAGCCCGTTGTCGTTACTGTGTCGTGGTCGTGATTTGGTTTGGTGAATTAAGAGCTTTGCCAAAAGTTTGGCCACCACTTTGTTAATGAACTCACTGCCGTTGTCCGAATGAAAATTAATTAGGCGGAAAGGAAACTGGTCGAGAGCGGCCGCTAAGACCGGCAACAGAAATTGTTCGGAGATTCCTTCTACAGCCACCGTTACCTCCCACTGAGTTACCTCGTCCACTAAATTGATGTAATACACGCCTTTTTTATGGATATTACCGTCCAGGTAATCTCCTTGGTGCACTGTGTCCACCCGAATATATCCCGGCTGGCCTTCATTCTCCGGTTTCCTTCGCTCGCCAATCGGGATCGGGGTGGGGTTGGTTTTGGTGAATGTGCCTAGTTTGGAAACATACTGCCTAGTGCCTCGGAGGTTGTACATATGCGCGGGTGAGATGTTCCGAATCCGTTCATACGCAGTGTGTCCAAACTCATATTCTCTCTCCAAAATCTTTTTGGTCGCTAGACCGGAAAGGCGTCCGTGCGCTTCGTCTGTTTTTATGAGGAGAGCGATATCTATTGCCGAATACTTCACCGGGAAGCGATACGGTTTTCCACTTGATCCGACTAACTCCTTTTTCTTTCGCTCTTTTTCTTGATCCTCCGCTCGTTTCTTTTTGGTTTCCGGCGGCGCGACAATACGGGTGATTTGCGCTCGGGAGTAGCCAGTCATTTTTTTACAATATTCCTTTACCACCGACTTATCTTTTTTCTTAAGGTAGTGATACCGAAATCGTTTGAGAGTGTCGGTGATCCAGCGATAGGTTTCACTGCGATCCGCGCTGTCAAATGTTACCTCCATCCCGCCCTTTAAAAATTCCTTGAGTTGTGAGATACTCACCAAGTGAGAATCGTTCATAG
>MFQK01000007.1:19668-48211 GCA_001783035.1 Candidatus Magasanikbacteria bacterium RIFCSPLOWO2_02_FULL_44_11 | reverse complement strand
GTATGAACGATCCCACATTTTTACGCTAGTGAGCCCTTACAGGCTCATTTTGCGTTGGAAATGGGGAGTGGTTTGAGGCTCATTTTGTATTGTACAAGACTAGAATTTGCAATGAATACTAAATCGTGTATACTTACGAAGTAATTTTAATATTGCAGTTATGGAAAGAAGTGGTGAGTTTCATCTTGTTGAATCGGGAAAATCGTGGGAAAAGAAGGTTTGGGTTGAGGTGGTTGATTTCATTAAACACAGTTTTAATCCGAATATTGATTTGTCGCAACGAATTAAGGATGAGGTCACGAATCCTGAACGATACTTAGGTCACGGTGGAGCGGGGAAAGTGTTTGACCTAGGCAATAATGTTTGTATAAAAATGATGCGCAACCGACATGCCGACCCAAATAGGGAGCTGTATAATCTAGGCAATAGCGTCAGTGTTGAAGCGGAAATTCAAAACAGACTTCGAGATTTTGAAGTGCAGGGAGTGTTTGTGCCTCATATTGTCGGCTATTACGCCGGCAAAGAGTCTGCTGCGATTGTTATGGAACGTCTGGAAGCGGTTAATCTGCAAGAAATCATAAATAAAAAAGCCGAGCTACCCGAAAATTTTAATTTGGATGCGTTTTTCGATGGTTTGTATGCCTACGTTGAAGAAATGCATGATAAATTTAAGATTGTCCACAACGACCTTGAAGCTCGAAATGTCATGGTTGACCAAAAAACCGGCCAGGCCCGGGTCATAGATTTTGGTCGGTCGATCGTGTTGACTGATAAAGGAAATGAAAACGAACGATTAAAAGATAAAGATTTTGAGAAGATTGACACCATTTTTTCAAAGCTGGAAACTTTTTTAAAAACAAAGGCAGCTTAATTTTTTAAATATATGTCAGATTTTCTAAGAAAAGGAGAACCACCAAAAGAAACTTCGACCTATGCGCCGGAAGTTTTGGAATTGGCAAAACAGGCCGCGAAGGAGCTATTAGGGAATCCTAATGATAAAATTATAAGCATAAAATTTGGTCATCGCTCCGGTGAGTTGTGGCTTTCATCCGACCCAACTTTGGTAGTCGGCTCGGAAGAATTGACGGTTGATGGAAAACGGTTTTATATTGGTTTATTTAAAGCGGAACAAAAATAAAAACATGAAGCCCCGGCAGAAATTCGCCAGGGCTTGATGATGGTACGCTTACTTGTGTCTACACTTCTAACATTTTCTTGAAGCGCAGCGCCAGCTCTTCAATGGCGATGTACGCGCTGGCTTTGCACACGACATACAGTTTTTTACACCCTTTAGCGTCGTAGATATCCGCATCCCAGTCGTTCGAGGTTTTTTGAATCAGCGTAACGCGGTATTTAACGCAAAGGTAGATGAGATTTGCTTCCAGATGTTTCACTGGTCCAACAACTAACTTGGCAGGATGGATGATTGTCTCTTCTGGAAACATCTGTTTGCAGAGGTTCGTGAAATGCGTATCGTTCAAAACATCTTTCACATGTACCTCCTTATAGGTTTAGATGGTAAGCGTTCCATCATTACTCCTTTTTCCTTATAAAGCTACCCTACCCGAAAACGCTATATTTTTCAAGAATGTCACGACCATTATTTAGTATGCCAGTATCGCTAGCCGCTCTTAAAAAAATGGTCCGCTCTGAAGCCGATCCCGCCAAGGCCGTGGTGCTTAAGGGCTTTTTCAAGACCGGAAAAGGCGATTACGGAGAAGGGGATCGGTTTATGGGATTAACCGTGCCCATTTCCAGGCGGATTGCCAATAAATTCGCCGCGCTGCGGGTTGTTGATATTCAAAAATTATTAACCTCGTCCATCCATGAAGAAAGATTGATTGCTTTACTTATGATGGTGGAGCGGTTCGATAAAGGGAATGAAAAAGTAAAACGAGACATCTATACTTTGTACATAGCTTCGACGACACGCATTAATAATTGGGACTTGGTTGATTTGTCGGCCGATAAAATAGTGGGCCGGTATCTTTTTAATCATTCGCGTCAAAAATTGTTTACTTTGGCCCGTTCAAAAAATATTTGGGAGCGGCGCATTGCCATTATTGCTACGTTTTATTTTATCAAGCAAAATGATTTTGAAACCACTGTAGCCATCATTAAATTATTATTAAATGATCGGCACGACCTGATCCATAAATCGATGGGATGGATGCTGCGTGAAATCGGTAAGCGCTCTTCGCCTGTTTTACGCCAATTTTTGAATGAATATAAAGAAATATTACCGCGGACAACGGTGCGCTACGCTATTGAACGGTTTCCAGAAAAGGAACGTAAAAAATATCTCGCTCGATCTTAGGAAAAGCAATTTTTTTATGGTATAATAGGTGGCATATGTCCGCATCTCTCCAGCACGATAACGCGTGGTGCCAATTATCCGGCGATCTAGTCATCCAAAAACTTTCTACTTCATTCAAGGGCTTGACCGCCAGTGAGGTTTCGCGACGGCAAATTCGTTACGGTAAAAATATATTGCCCGAACAAAAGGTTCCCTCGATAGCGGCGGTTATTTTTCGACAATTTTTAAGCCCTCTCGTCTATATCTTGTTGGCTGCCGCCGGCATTGCTTTTGCTTTAGGTAATTTCAACGATGGCTGGTTTGTCCTTATTGCCGTGGGTATTAATACTTCGGTCGGCGCTTGGCAAGAATTAAAAGCGGAAAAAAATGCCGCCGCTTTGCGTAAATTGTTGCGCATCATGGTCCTCGCCAAGCGTGATGGCGTTACGGTCGACCTGACTGCCGAAGAATTAGTGCCTGGCGATATCGTACTTCTCGCGGCTGGGAACAAAGTGCCGGCCGATATTCGGCTGCTCAGCGAAAGGAATATTACCATCAATGAATCTCTCTTGACCGGGGAATCGACGGCGGTGGAAAAAGTAAGCGGTTCGCTGACGAAATGTGTGACGATTGGGGAACATACGAATATGGTTTTTACCGCAACCACCGTGATGACGGGGCGGGGTGAAGGTGTAGTTATAGCGACTGGAATTAATACTGAAGTCGGTAAAATTGCCAAAGCTATCGCCACGACGAAAGCGCAAAAAACGCCGTTGATCATGCGTATGGAACGTTTTACGATGCAAATTGGTTTGATAATCATGGTTTTGTGTTCGATTGTCGCGGCGCTTGCTTTGAGCAAAGGAATCCCGTACCATGATGTCTTCTTTTTGGTTGTAGCTTTGGCAGTGGCGGCTATTCCGGAAGGCCTGCCGGTGGCGGTCACGGTAGCACTCTCGGTTGCTTCAACGAGGATGGCCCGTCGTCAGGTTATTGTGCGTAAATTGACGGCGGTGGAAGGTTTGGGGAGTTGCACGATGATTGCTAGCGATAAAACCGGCACGTTGACTGTAAATGCCCAAACCGCTCGACGAATTGTTTTGCCGTCTGGTGAGGTGTTTAATGTTTCCGGTGAAGGGTACGATGGAGTTGGCGCGGTGCAGGTTTTATCTGGTAAAAGGCGGAATGAGGCCATCGAAAATCAGCTGCGGGCGCTGGCCGAAGCCGGCGCGCTTTGCAATGAAGCGGAATTAAATAAAGAGCAAGGAAAATGGAAGCACCGCGGCGATGCTATCGATATCGCTTTTTTAGCTTTGGCATATAAAATACAGATCCAACCGATAGCGCTGCGCCAATCGATTGAGAAGTTGGGAGAAATTGCCTACGAATCTGAAAAGCGGCATGCCGCGATTTTATATCGCAAGGGCCGATATACTCATATTGCCCTAAAAGGCGCTGTGGAAACTGTTTTGCAGTATTGTAAAAATATGCGCCACGGTGACAAGGAAATACCATTGAATGTGCCGATGATCCGCCAAGCGGCTATTGCCTTGGCCGAGAGTGGTCATCGTGTTTTGGCCGTCGCGCAAGGTAAAGGAGTAGCGCCTAAAAACAAAGAAGTTTTTTCTGAAAAAGATGTCAAGAATTTGAGTTTGCTCGGGTTAGTTGGTTTTATTGATCCGCTTAGACCGGAAGCGGCGGCGGCCGTGTCGACTTGTCGCAGTGCCGGCATTGATGTGGTCATGATCACCGGTGATCATCCGGCGACCGCTTTGGCGATTGCTGTAGAATTAGGAATTGCCGAAGATAAGACACAAGTTATTACCGGTGAAAGAATTGCGGCAGCTGGAGAGAAAGTTATGGGAATGCTCCCAGATTTTAGAGTATTCGCCGAAGTGTCGCCTGTTCAAAAATTGCAGATTGTTGACGCGTTATTGAAATCCGGCCATTTTGTGGCCGTGACCGGCGATGGTGTAAACGATGGACCCGCGCTCCGGAGAGCTAGCATCGGTGTCGCGATGGGGTCGGGGACTGATGTCGCCAAAGAAACGTCCTCGCTCATTATTGCCGATGATAATTTTGCGTCTATCGTTTCCGGGGTGGAGGAAGGGCGCTTTGCCAATGAAAACGTCCGTAAAGTTATTTATTTGTTGGTTTCGACCGGTTTTGCGGAAATCATTCTATTTATTTTATCGTTAGCGACCGGGTTGCCGCTGCCTTTGTTCGCGGCGCAAATTTTATGGCTTAATTTGGTGACGAACGGTGTCCAAGATATGGGGCTCGCTTTTGAAGCCGGGGAGCCTGGAGTGATGTCGCGCCGACCGCAACCATCGAATGAAGGTTTGTTTAATCGGTTGTTGGTCAATGAAACAATTATTTCCGGGTTATATATCGGGCTGACGGCCTTCGGCATCTGGTCCATGCTCATTAAATTGGGGATTGACGAGTCGGTCGCGCGTAATGCTTTATTTTTACTGATGGTATTGTTTGAAAATATACACGCCATGAATTGCCGTTCCGAACGGTTGTCTATCTTCTCGTTACCGTTCAAGCGTAATCCGTATTTGATGATTGGCATCGTGGTATCGCAGCTGGTGCATATTATGGCGATGTATATTCCGGCTACTCAGAAAGTTTTGGGAATTCAACCGGTCTCTTTCAGTGTCTGGATGACGCTCTTGGGTATTGCCGCTTCGCTGTTGTTAGTAATGGAAGTGTATAAGGCTCTTTGGCGTCGCTTAGAGAGGCGGGGAGCGGTTTAGTATGTATTCTGTCCGTTATAATCGGCGAGTAAAAGGGTTGAGGTTAGCCGTATATCGCGATGGCCGTGTGATCGTGACTGTCCGCAGTCGTTGGTACCGGCCTTTTGTAGACGATTTTGTTCGGGCGAAAATGGCCTGGATAACAAAAAAACTTCATCATTTTAAGTCGTTGCCTACGGTGGCGCCGATTAAACGCAGCCAGGCTGAGCTGCAAAAACTATACCTGGATGCCCGGCGCTTGGTTATGGCGCGTTTAGCTCATTTCAACCGGGTGTATAACTACCCGTATCGGCGGGTTACCATTCGCAATCAGCGGACGCGTTGGGGAAGCTGTTCGAGGCAGGGTAATATGAATTTTAATTATCGAATTGCCTTGTTACCGGAAGAATTGGCTGATTATATTGTCGTGCACGAGCTTTGTCATCTTGAATTTTTAAACCATTCTCATTTATTTTGGAAATTGGTATCACAAACTATTCCCGATTACCGTGAGCGGCGAAAAAAAATTCGAAACGTCGGTTTGCATATTTAATATGCCTACCCACTGTCAATCCAAAGTGGAAATGTCCTAATATATCCACCCCCTGTCAAAAGTAATAGAAGTATGGTAGAGTAATATTATATTAACCTATTTCTTTGTTTTTTTATGCGTAAATCTTTGGGGAGTATCGTGGCGATGATCATGGTCCTTAGTTTGGCGGGTTGGGGTTGCAAGAAAAGCGAACCGGCTCCGGTGACAACAACGACACCTCAAAATAACGCGGTTACGGTACCGGTTACGGTACCGGTTACTACTTCGCCGACAACGACTAAGGCTGCTCCGAAAGTGATCAAGAAGACAACGTCTCCAACTACTAATATTAGTTCGCCGGCGGCAGAGTTGAGCTATAATGAAGCGGTTGCAAAATACGGAGGTTCAGGTTATCGCATGCAATTTATCGGTTGTAGTGCGGTGCCCGGTTCTATGACGGTGAAAAAGGGTGTTAAATTCATGCTCGACAACCGCAACGACAAACCTCATACGATTGGCGTCGGCACCGCTTCATATAAATTAGCCGCCTACGGCTGGGTGGCGGTTTCGATATCTGCCGAAGGTAAAATTAATATTACGTGTGATGGTGGCGGATCCGGTTTTATCAACGTGCAGCCGTAGTCTGTTTCAATAAAATCATAGTGCAATTTTAAATACCTCATCGCAGGGAGCACTCGCGTGCGACCGAGATGGAAGCAAAAACCGCCCGCCGGCGGTTTTATGCTGTGTATTTAAAATTGTACTATGATTTATTGAACAATTGCCAGCTGACGGTTATAAAGGTATAATATCTGTAATTATGGCCTACACAGTCTCGCAAAATACTTCCCTTTACACGACAGCTTCTATTTTACAGAAAGCTGTTTCTTTTATTTATTTCACGATTGTCGCGCGGCTTATAGGAGTCGAGAATACTGGGCATTATTTTTTTGCATTATCATTTGCCGCTATTTTTACGGTTATCGCGGATTTTGGCTTGGCGGCGGTTCTGACTCGCGAAACGGCGCGTTATCCCGATCAGACAGAAGGTTATTTAACGACGGTTTTATGGACGAAAATTGCCTTTGGTCTTGGCTCGTGGGTTTTGATGATTGGCGCGGCCTACGCGCTTGGTTATGATCCTATTTTGAAAAAGTTAATTTTGGTGGCTGGTCTAACCATGGTCTTTGATAATTTGCATAATGTTTTCTTTGGGGTGTTTCGGGCTCACCGAAATTTACTGATTGAATCAATCGGAATTATCATGTCACAGACGATTACAATGGCGGTCGGTTTATTCGCGCTCTGGAACCATTGGCCGTTGTGGTCCCTTATTGCCGCGTACACGATAGCGAGCGCTACAACCGTTATTTTTGCCGCTATTGCCGCTCAGCGCGTCTACAAGTTGCACTATCGTTTGGCGTTTGATACGGCAATTTTAAAATCATTTATAAACATTGCCATTCCTTTCGGAGTGGCCGGCATTTTGTTGAGGTTATATTCCTATGCCGATTCGATTATCATGTCAAAGTTGCTTGACCCGGTTTATTTGGGCTGGTGGAGCGTGTCGTATAAAATCACTTTTGCTTTTCAATTTTTACCGGTCGCCTTGTCCGCGAGTATTTATCCGGTGATGAGTTCGTGGATGATCACTAACCGTGAAAAAATCGGTGAGTTATTCGTGAAAGCCTGGCGTTATTTGTTCTTGATTGTCTTTCCTTTGACTTTTGGTTTGGGGGCAATTGCCGAACCGCTTATCGTGAAGCTCTATGGCGCGGCTTACCTGCCTTCAGTCACCGTTTTGCGGATATTGTTGTTTAGTTTGGTTTTTGGGTTCTTGAGTTTTGTTACCGGGGCCACTCTCAACGCTACGAATAATCAAAAAAAACAGACCACTCTTTTGGCAGTGACACTGGTTACCAATGTTCTCTTGAATTTGTTATTGATTCCGTTGTTTACGATTCGAGGGGCGGCGTTTGCGGCGCTTATCGGTAATATTATTTTAGCAGTTGGCGGGTTTGTTTTGGTGAAAAAGACCGTCGCCATTAAAACTTCCGAATTGTGGGATTATGGTTTCAATGCTTTCTGGCCGGCTGCAGTCATGGGTATAGCGGCCTTGGTTTTGCTAAAAATCATGAATCTTTGGCTGGTTATAGCCATTAGTGTTTTGTTGTATGTGGTGTTATTATACGTCTCGGGAGGATTAACCAAAGAATTAGTTCAGGAATTTAAGTTAAAATTATTGCCGCAGCGTTCGTTATGAAGATATTAATCATTACGCTCGAATATCCGCCGAATATTGGTGGCATCTCTGGTTACGTGAGCCAATATGCCGGGCATTTCAAACCCGAAGAAGTTGTAGTTTTGGCGCCGTCGGTTATAAAGGGAGCGGATTTTGACGGAGCGTATCCTTGGAAGGTTATTCGGGCCAAATTATTTTATTCGTTTGTTTGGCCGCATTGGCTGCGTTTATTTTTTATCGTTCGGAAAATAATTAAACAAGAGGGGATTACGACCATGCATGTGCACCATGTTTTGCCGGTTGGCTATGTGGCTTATTTTCTAAATAAATTTAATATACTGCGGTCATATACGGTCTTTTTGCATGGCACGGATATTGCTCGGGCGACCAGTCAAAGTCGTAAGCTGTCTTGGTTTAAGAAAATCTGCCAGCAGGCCGAAAAAATTGTCGTTAACAGCCGATTTTTGGAGCGCCGGGTACGTGAATATAATGATGAGACTCCTATGGTCGTGGTGAATCCTTGTCCCGCCCCTTACTTTTTAGAACAAGCGAATCCGGAATTTATTCAAAAGCTACGAGCTCATTTGGCCCTGAGCGGAAAAAAAGTATTATTGACTGTCGGTCGGATGGTTGATGGCAAGGGGTTTCCTTTAGGCATTGGTCTTTTACCGGAGTTATTAAAGCAAATACCTAATATTGTTTGGGTCATGGTCGGAAGCGGGCCGAAACGTGACGAAATTATTGCTATGGTCCAGAAAAATAATTTGCAAAATGCCGTGAGATTTTTGGGTGAGTTGCCGCCGGAGCAATTGCCGCCATTATATCAGGCGGCTGATGCCTTTGTTCTTTTGACGCATCCGGATGGCGGAGTGGAAGAGGGGTGGGGCACGGTATTTTTGGAAGCTTCGGCCAGTGGTATCCCGGTAGTTGCCGGCATGTCTGGGGGAGTGGAAGAAGCTGTGGAAAATAGCGTGACCGGATATGTCGTTGAAGCGCATCATGCCGACCAAGCCGTCAATAAAATTGTAGAATTACTTAAAGATCCATCGCGAGCAAAAGCCATTGGTGCCGCCGGCAAAGCCCGGGTTCTTAATGAATTTACCTGGGATAAACAATTAGTGAAGCTATGAGACCGCTAATTAGCGTTATCATTCCGATATTCAACCATGCCCACCTGTTGGAGCGGATTTTGTTATCGCTCGCCAACCAGTCTTACCGACCGCTTGAGGTGGTAATTGTTAATGACGGCAGTACCGATAATTTTTTGGAAGTCATGAAACGCATTCAGCACCGCGAGCCGTTCGTATCTTTGCATGGTAAAGTTTTTTGCCAAAATAACCAGGGTGCCGCGGCCGCCAGGAACCGTGGTTTTAAAGAATCAACCGGTCAATTTATTATTTTTTGGGATGCCGATACGGTCGCCAAGCCGGAGATGCTCGAAAAGATGATGGCGGTATTATTGGTGCATGATGAAGCCGCGTATGTTTATTCCAAATATTGTTTTGGTTGGAAGAAAATGAAAAGCCGTGAGTTTGATCTCAAAGCTTTGAAAAAATTTAACTATATTGATACGACATCGCTTATGCGTCGCGAGGTTTTTGGCGGCTTTGATGAACAATTAAAGCGCTTTCAAGATTGGGACCTGTGGTTGACGCTGGCTAGTTGCGGTAAGCAGGGGATTTTTTTGCCTGAAACACTGTATAAAAAAATTGTCGGCCGGCGACGCGGGATGAGCAGTTGGCTGCCCGGCTTTTTGTATCATTTACCTTGGAAGACGAAACAGGTGAAGAGCTACGAAGCCGCCCAAGCAATTATTTTGAAAAAACATCGGTTGACGTAACGACCGATTGAGTTGGTTTGTGGTAAAGAAGAATTGTTAACCAGATTATCCCAAAGACATGAAATAAGGCCGGGGAGGTGATATTTATCACGAGGAGGGCAATGAGCGAAGCGAGCTGCCAAGAGGGTCTAGGAGCCGCTTTAATGCGCTTATTGACTAATTGTAGGAGTTTGTACCAGGCAAAAAAGCCGATTATCCCCAGCTCGGTTAGAATTTCCAGATAACCCCAATCAAAGTGGGGAGTTGTAACTTCTTTTTTGAAGACCGGACTATAGACGGTTATCGTCTCGCCAAGCCCCCACCCGAGAAACGGGTTCATTTGTATTTTGGTAATTATTTTTGGCAATAATAGTAGACGACTGAGCGAACTATTTTCCGTACTCGGGGCAACAATGCTTGATAAGCGGATGCCAAATAGTTCCCAACCCAGGCTCGCGCCGCGGCTCGCGGTCAGATGGATGCTGGTAAAGGAAATAATAAAGATAACCGCGCCACCGAGGCCGACGGCCAGCCAACGCCGCCAATATTTTTTGGTAAATAAGAAACAAAAACTTATCGCCAAGGCTACCAAATAAATGCGGGTAAGGTTTATTGATAGTAAGATGAGCAAAAGTAAGGCGAGGCCGGTAAAGAGGCGCGCGTGTTCTTTTTTAATAATGGCGGCGGCGAAATAAATTAGGAGGGGAATGAGGAGTAGATGTTCGTTGATGACCAACCGATAAAAAAAACCCAGCTCGGTAATTTTTCCATGCGCGATATCGCGAAACCAATGGTAGTAGTTGTCTTGCAAGATAAAGAGGTGCGATGAAAAACCGACAAACGTAAAAATAATTAACAAAAAATTGCCAATGATAGCCGCGACAATTAAGTCGAAGATAAACGATTTTAATTCATCTGTCCAAAGCTGGCGCAGGGGGAAATAATAGAGAATGAATAGATAAGGCAAGGCGTCGTTGATGATAAGTTTGTAGTTATGGTCTTGGAGAAGGCCGTTGAGGCTTCCCCAAGCAATGGCAATATAAAGAAGGGTAATGGTAATGATGGCTAATTTTTCTGATGTCCACAGGGATTTTATTCGGTGGTTGTATAAAAGTTTGCCAAAAAAAACGGCTAAAGAAGCAAGCAGCAGCCAAGTTCGGATTGATAAGTTAAAAGCTTCCAAATAATTGCCGCCACCGCCAAGAATTATTTCTCCGGCGATGATGAACCAGCCGCGACGATCGTTTTTAAGAAGGAGGAGAGTGACCAAGGCGACGATTACACCTGTCACCGCCGTGTTCAAAGGGTGAGCCACAAAAAGCGGTGTGGCCGGGCCGAAGAAATATGAAAACACGCGGAGAGCCGCGTAACCGAGAAGTAGCCAAGTGAGACGGGTTCGATTGGGCATTATTCGAGAGTGGCGTTATTAAAGTCCGGGTAGCCGGCGATGAATTGTTCGGTTGACATAGCTTTTTTACCTTCGAGCTGAAGTTCGCGCACTTCCAGGGATCCGTAGGCAGCGCCAACTAAAATTTTTTTCTGGTCAATAATGGCCTGTCTGGGTTTTCCTGGTCTGTCGCTTGGGCGGATGTTTAATAGTTTAAGTCGTTTGCCTTTCCAAGTGGTCCAAACACCGGGCCAGAGATAGGTGCCGCGATACATATTATATAATTCCGAAGCGGTTTTAGAAAAATTAAGTTTGCCGTCAGCGCGGGATAGGGTCGTGCACAAGGTGGCCTTGGTGTGATTTTGTTCTTGGGGCGATACCATGCCGTTCAACCAGCCGGCCAGGGTTTGGATGAGTAATTTTTTAGCTATGGGGATCATTTTTTCGGCCAAGGTCACCGCGGTGTCATCGGCAGTGATTAGTATATTTTCTTGTGCCAAGATCGGTCCGTGGTCCATTTTCGCATCCATAAGCATGATCGTAACGCCGGTTTCAGTTTCGCCATTGATCAAGGCAGTTTGGATGGGGGAAGCGCCGCGATATTTTGGTAAAAGAGATGTGTGGACGTTGATGGTTCCTTTTTTAGGCAGGTCAAGGACGGCCTGGGGGATAATGAGGCCATATTGGCAAACGACAAAAGCATCAGCCTCGGGAAGTTTGGTAGTTTCCGTGAAATTTTTAAGCGTTTCAGGCTGTAAAATTGTCTTAATGCCTCGAGCCAGCGCTAATTTTTTTACCGGTGACATTTCGATTTCATGCGCTCGACCGACTGGTCGGTCCGGTTGGGTCACAATTGCCGCAATTTCATATTGTTTACTATCAATAAGGGCATCGAGCATACCCGCCCCGAAATGTTGCGTCCCGAAAAAAATAATTTTTGGCATAGAGTATAAAATCCCCGTCAGCAGGGGATTTAAATAGCTTTTGTCTTGTCAAACTGGTGTACGTCTTTGGTTTTTTCAATAAATAAATGGCCGTCGAGATGGTCGTATTCGTGCTGGATGATGCGGGCGAAGAAATCTTCGGCCACAAAATCGAGGGCGCGGCCCTTGTGGTCAAAGGCCTTAACTTTAATTTGGCTGTACCGTTTTACTTTGCCATAGAGTCCGGGTACCGACAGGCAGCCTTCTTCGTCGATATTGGTATGAGTTGATAATTTTTCCCAGGTTGGATTGATGAGTACCAGGTCATCGCGTTGATTGAGTGTATTGTAATTTTTGGCAATGACACATAGCTGGATGGGTTTGCCGACTTGGACCGAAGCCAACCCAACGCCGTCTTTGACGTACATGGTTTCGATCATGTCTTTAATGAATTTTTGCATCTGGCGAGAAGTGATTGTTTTGATATCAATATCGGCGCTTCGTCGATGAAGCATTGGATTGTGGTCAAAAACGATGTCGTAGATCATAAGGTAAAAATGGTCAGGGGATTGGGGTCGACTTTACAAGAATCCGGCAAAAGCGCCACAATTTGCCGCCAATATTTCTTGTAGGCGCTATAGGGGAGTTTTATAAGAATGGCTTGCCAATGCCGACCTTTGTTGTAGGCCGGTTCAAGTGAATAAGGCGACGTTATTGTACAATCAGGAATGTCTTTCGTCAATCGGGTGAGTGTCTCAAACGCTTGTAGGGTTTCTTTTTTAACGATTGTTTCCTCCAGGTGTCCAAAAACTAGTTTTAATAGATAGCGATAAGGTGGATATTTGAGCAGTTTTCTTTGGGCGATTTCTTGTTGATAAAAAATGTCAGGCTCGGATAAGGCGGCAAAAAGCGGATGTTCCGGATGATTGGTTTGGATTAAAAGCGGCGATTTTTTCGGTAGGCGATAGAGCATATCTCTAAGCTCGAGCCACAGGCGTTCGGCGGTTCGGTATTCGGGTACAAAAAGCGGCGTATCGGCATCGACTATGACCATCGCCGCTAACTTTTCCCAGGGAATAAAACGCCAAGCATATTGTGTGCCTACAATCAGGCCAGCGGTGTCGGGAATAGTGATGTTTTCGCTATCTTGGTCTATGGTGATAATTGGCCTTTTATCATTGGGAAGTAATTTTTTTATTTCCTGCACGACATAATCCGTACCAATTCCATAGAGGGCGAGGTTGATGCCGTTGCATTTTTCGCAGTTTGGCCGCATGGGTTGGTTATAGGCGCAATGATGACAGCGCAGATTATTGGTAGGGCGGTGAAAGGTGAGTGAACGCTCACACTTTGGGCAAGTAATAACTTTTTGGCAATCGCGACAGCTGATGTAGCTCATCGTGCCTCGGCGGTGGCAAAACAAAAAAACTGTGCCGCCAGCTTGGAGTGTTTCAATAACATCGGCGCTTAATTGGCTGGTGTTGCCGCCACGTCTCTCCGCGCTAACATTAAGCAATGAATACTTTTTGTGTTCAAAAGGTAGTAGAGCGATAGGTTCTGATTGGTAGACACCGTGTTTGGCAAAAAAGTAGGTTTCGATGGATGGCGTATGTGATAAGAGATGGACGTTCGCGCCATGGTGTTTGGCCATGAAAAAGACGGCATCGCGGACATGATAGCGCGGGGCCATATCCCAGCTTTTGTGGCCGTCGTGCCCCTCGTTATCGATTATGACAGTATGAAGTTTATTAAACGGTAAAAAAATAGCTCCTCGCGTGCCGATAATAACGGTTTTTTCGTTTAACCAGACGGCGATCCAGCGTTCGAATAATTCTTTTTCGGTTAAACTGCTGGTGATGACGACACTCGAGCCCGGGTGTGTTTTTTCAATCAGTGCTTGGAGTGGTAAACAATCATTTACCTCCGGCACCAAGATAAGGGTTTGCTCGTTTTTCTTAATAGTTTGGAGAAGATAGTTTTGTTTTTCTAAATCACTTCGATAAATAAAATTAGATGGTTTGGTGGTTGGTTTGATTTTGGTAGGTTTAAATTTTGGTTTTCGTTCATCAAGAGTGGCCAGCTTTCTTTTTTTAAGAGGTAAAAGATTGCTTTTGACGAGGAATCCCAAGGAAATGTGGTAGAGCTCGCTTATTTCTTGTAAATAGGCGAGTTGCGGCGGGGGTATGAGGGGGAACGGTGAAATAATTTTTATGATGTCTTTGGTTTTTGAACCAGCCTCGGTTTTTGCGAGTGATAAAATAATTCCCCATTCAATACGCGTTCGAAAGGGTATGGTGACAAGTTGGCCCGCACAGATGGTTTTTTCAAGTTCAGGCGGGACGTTATAATCAAAATAGGGAAGATGAAGAGTCCCTCGCTTTGCCAGAATAACATGGGCGATCATAGCCCGTGAAGTTAAGCGAGATTAAATTCGGCGGTCAGGTAACCGATGCCAAAAGGTGATTCGTAGGCGTAGGATTGATAGTTGTAATTCATGTCGCGTAAAACACCCATCATGATAAGTAATGATCGGAATCCGCATTCGGCCGCATCGCTCAAAAATTGCGGTCCTAGTTTCAACATACCTGCCGTATTATGCGATGACAATAAGGCCTGCATGATTTCGTCGAATTCTTTACCTTTGGCGTGATAACCGGCCGGCGCTTCGGATGTTAAGGCGTGGGATAGGTCGGCCGAAGCGATAACCGCGATGCGGCGGTTGGTCCGCATAATTTGCTCTTTCAAAATATATCCGAAATCCAGATGTTGTTTCCATTCGAGATCCGAAAAGCCGATTGGCATTATAGAAACATTTGGCAGATGAGCAGTAAGGTATGTTAGCGGCACGGCCGAGCCGTAATCAAGCTCACTTTTGCTGATGAGGACTGTTTTAATGTCATGTTCATAGCTGGCCTGGCGAATGTGATAGGGAAGATGTGATTCGCCGCGAAAGCGTTGTTTGGTTAATAAATCGCCAAATTCTTTTAGATCGATAGAGTATTCGGAGCAAAAATTAACAGTGAAAGCATCCGACATAACCGTACCATGGGGAGAAATTATAATAATCGTGTCAGGGTGCGACAAATAAAGCTCTTCTTCCATTTTTTGCAAAGCTTCTTTAGTTTTGGTAATTTTTTTCAAATTGTTTTTTCCGATCGACGGGATGAGTAGCGGTGTATGGGGGGTGACTGCGGCGAAGACTAGTGACATAATATTTAATTAATTGCCGGCAACGGAAACTTTAGAGGTGGTAATCCATTCGGCGATTTTATGAGGTTCTTGAAATCGCTTGGCATAATCGGGGTTGCCGAGTGTCACGACAATATATTGTTTTTTGGTGACCTTATCCTCGATGAGCATGAGCAGGGTTGCCTTCGCTTCGTCGGTGTAGCCGGTTTTTGTGGCCACGACTTTATAGTGCCGTTTAGCAAAAGGAATTTTGAAAATAATTTGGTTGGTGTTATGCAAAGTCCATTTTTCTGTCTTATTTTTAGCGGAGGTCTTGCTAAACGGATAGGTTGCTTGGCCCAAAGCCACACGTATAGTGTCATTATTCAAGACTTTTGTAAATATCTTCAACAGGTCGCGGGCGGTTGATTTATTGTTTTCGTCGAGACCGGTGACGTCGGCAATAGTCGTGTTATCCGCGCCCCATTCTTCCAGGCGCTTGTTAATTTTTTCAACAAAGGTGGTTTCATCCATTTTTGTGGCCAAGGCCAACATGCGAGAAGCGGTGTTGTTGGAAACAACCATCATGGCATTGAGCAAGTCCTTATTTTTTAATTTGTCGCCGGTCTGAAAGCGCAGTGGGTTACTGTATGTCGCGTGCAGTTTAGGATTGTAAATAGTTGTTTGGTCAAGTGAAACGTTATTATTCAAGACTTCATTTACCGTGAGGATTTTGGTCAAGGAAGCGATCGGTTGGCGACTGTCGATATTCTTTCCGGAAATTATCCGGCTGGAAGGATATTCAGCCACCAGGTAGGCGGATAGGTTATTTTTAGTATAGATATCTGGAATTTCAGCCCTGCTATCACCTAAATATTTATTTCTTGATGATAGTAAACTGGCGTTCAAAAATATCGTTTCACCGGTCGGAATGTTGGCGAGCGTCAAATGGGCGGCGGTCGTAATGTTCGAGCTCTTGTAGCCGAGGGCGATAAAAGTGTCATCGTCGGCGATTGGTCTTTTTTTACCTTGATCCATGACATAGATAGTCTGATTCTCTTTGTCTTTGAGCAGTGTGCCGTCGTTAAACATAGCTAGTCGCTCAGCTGTTTCAAATTTTGCCAGATCCTTTAGCTTATGGTTTTCGATGGGGACGTTTTTATAAGCAGATGTCAGAATTGCTTTGTCGACTATCGGGTAAAGAATATTGTCTTTTAAAAAATAATACGATTTGATTTCGGGAATATAATATACAACTCCTTGAGGAGCGGTTGAGGTGGCGGTAATAGTCGAGCCAATTGTTAATCCGGCCAGCTCAAATTCATCGACGTCGATAAGTTCTTGGGGATTAAAACCAAGTTTTCCAACTATAGCCTCGGAAGCAAATGGTCGCAAGGTGTCGTGATCAAGGAGGAACGTTTTATCGGTGGTATGGAGCAGCGAATAATTAGGGAAGCTGATTTCGGCGCCGATTTTATAATTACTCAAATCAACCTCGCTCATGGTGACGGCAGTTTTCGGGTCGGTGCGAGTGATGAGCGTGGTTTTATTTTTGAACTTACGACGCTGGCCATTGTCAATGAGCCAATACTCAGTGCTGGAAGCTGAAACGATCAAGGTGCCATTCGGGTAGACTTGTTCAAACCACGTGTTCCAAATGCGCCAAAAATTTTGGTTGCCGTGGATGTGGGGTGTGTAGGTATACAAAAAAGCCGTGGCCCAACTTTGCGGCGAGATGAGCTGGTTATCGATGGTCGTGGCCAGATCTTTTTTCTTTATGAAATCTTTATCGCGGTTGTCGTAGTACCAGCGCATGATGCCGGCGGCGTTGTCGACTTGCTTGCCAAATCCTTTAAATTTCAGAATTTTAGGATCTTCCAGGTTGCAGCTGTCGCAGACGGCGTAACCGGTAGCCCAATTGAGTTGTTTTTCAGCCGGGGTATCGTCGGTAATTAAGCTTTGTTCTTTTTGGAGGGTGACGAGTAAAAATTTTGGGTTAATTTTATAACGTTGCGCGGCGTCGTAGATAATATCCGACGCCATTTTAATGGTACCACTTACATTTTCTGCCGCGTAATTTTTCAAATAGCTGCCACGACTGATCAAGAATTGTTGGATATCATGGCGCGTCCAACTTTGGTAGTCTTCCAATTCGGGATCGGAAATAATAAAATGCGGATTAAAATCCGTTTGTGCCAGTACGTGGAAAGGGGATAGGATTGATACGACGACGATAAAATAAGAAATTATTTTCCGATGCATATGTGCCTTAGTATAGCACATCTTTACAATAAAAATAATACCACCCTTGATAGGCTTTTCGCTTTCTTCGGCCGCGAGGCCTCAGGGCAGCGACATCGGTCGTTGAACCCGCTCAAAGTCTATCAAGAGTGGTATTTTCCTACTTTTTATAGTGCTGTTCCTACCGGCACTTTACTCTCGATCTTTTCAAGTGTGATTACATCTTTATTGACGCTCACAGACACGGTGTCACCTTCATTGATCGAACCTTCAATCAATTTCAACGCTAATTGATCAAGCAATTTGGTTTGGAGTACGCGTTTGAGAGGCCGAGCGCCATAGTCGGGGTCGTAACCTTCCTTCGCTAAATATTTTTTGGCCTTTTCGTCGACCACAAGAGTTATTTTCTTTTCGGCCAGGCGATGTTGCGTCCTTTCGAGTTGGAGTTCGACTATTTTTTCAATATCAGATTCAGCCAGAGAATGGAAAATTATGATTTCATCAATGCGGTTCAAAAATTCAGGTTTGAAGTGGTTGTGCAGCTCTTCCATGACTTTATCTTTCACATTTTTCTCGCTAACCGCCTTGTCTTTGCGAGCTCCCTGGAAGCCAAATTCTCCGCGTTTTTTGAGGTTGAGAATGATTTGACTGCCGACATTGCTAGTCATGATAATGACCGTATTTTTGAAGTTTACTTTGCGGCCTTTGGCGTCGGTAATTTGTCCATCATCCAAAATTTGCAGCAAAATATTAAAGACGTCGGGGTGGGCTTTTTCAATTTCGTCGAAAAGGATAACAGCATAGGGGCGACGGCGGATTTTTTCAGTGAGCTGCCCACCTTCTTCAAAACCGACATATCCCGGCGGCGAACCCATGATTTTGGAGACGCTGTGTTTTTCCATGTATTCGCTCATATCGACGCGTATCAGCGCCTGATCGGTATCGAACAAGAATTCAGCCAAGGTTTTGGCGAGTTCGGTTTTACCGACACCTGTTGGACCAAGGAAGATAAACGACCCTATTGGCCGGTTTGGTTCAGACACGCCAGCACGAGAGCGTCGGATGGCGTTTGAAACAACGGTAATTGCTTCTTCTTGTCCGATGATCTTATTAGCCAGGATATCTTCCAAGCGGGCTAATTTTTCACCTTCCGTTTGAAGCATTTTCCTGACGGGAATACCGGTCCAACGCGAAACCACCGAAGCGATATCTTCTTCTTTGACCTCCTCTTTTAAAATGCCGTGCTCTTTTTGGAGTTCGACCAATTTGTTTTCTTCTTCATGCAGAGATCGCTCGAGAGAGGGGATACGACCATAGCGGATTTCCGCGACGCGTTGCAGCTCGCCCCGACGTTCGAAAATATCCGCCTGTTGACGGAGATGGTCAATTTCACGTTTCAAATTATGGATTTTGGTAATGATTTCTTTTTCATTTTTCCATTTAGCAGACAAGACACCGGATGTCTCTTGTAAATCGGCCAATTCTTTTTCCAGTTTTTGCAATCGTTCTTTAGATTCTTCGTCTTTTTCCTGCAACAAAGCGTTTTTTTCAATTTCGAGTTTGATCATAGTGCGGTTCATCTTGTCCAAATCTTCGGGCATGGAATTAATTTCCAGACGAAGCGCCGCCGCGGCTTCATCGATTAGGTCGATGGCTTTATCAGGCAAGAAACGGTCGGTAATATACCGTTCCGATAATTTTACAGCCGCAACAATCGCCGGATCGGTAATGCGGACGCCGTGGTGAATTTCGTATTTTTCCTTAATACCGCGCAGGATGGCGATGGTATCATCGGCGGTGGGTTCGCTAACGTAGACTTGTTGAAAGCGGCGCTCTAAAGCGGCATCTTTTTCGATATATTTTTGGTATTCTTTTAATGTGGTGGCGCCGACGGTGTGCAATTCACCGCGGGCTAGCATTGGTTTCAGCATATTGGAAGCGTCGATAGCGCCTTCAGAACCGCCAGCGCCTACGATGGTGTGCAATTCATCGATAAATAATATGATCCGGCCGGTGGCATTATTAATTTCACGAAGCACGGCTTTAAGACGTTCCTCAAATTCGCCGCGAAATTTAGTTCCGGCGATTAGTGATCCGATATCCAGTGAAATAACTTCTTTATTGCGCAAAGAATCCGGTACATCGCCATTGACGATACGTTGGGCCAGGCCTTCCACGATCGCTGTTTTACCGGTGCCAGGTTCGCCGATCAGGACGGGATTATTTTTGGTTCGTCGGGTCAAGATCTGCATAACACGGCGGATTTCATCGTCACGGCCGATTACCGGATCAATTTTTTCTTTACGGGCCAAGTCGGTCAGGTTCTTGCCGTATTTTTCGAGTACATTGTATTTGCTTTCAGGCTCCGGCGAGTCGACTTTCTGGCTGCCGCGGATGCTGGCTAAAATTTTAAGAATGGCGTCATATTGGACGCCGTGAGCGGACAGTATATCATTAATGGCGTTTTTTCCGGCCAGATAAGCCAGGAGCAAATGTTCAACGCTTATATATTCATCACCCATTTTTTTGGCTTCCTGCCCGGCGACGTGGAAAATATGCAACATGGCTTGTGAGATCATGACCTGACCGGTCGAGGTGTTGAAAACCATGTCGTCTTTGATTAGTCGGTTGACGACTCTCTGTACCGCTTGTTCAATTTCTGGTATAGAAGAGTTTAGTTTTTGGAGGACTGAAATAATCAGACCTTCTTTATCTTGGAGAAAAGCTAAAAACAGGTGTGCCGGTTCTACCTGTGGCTGGCCGTTTTCGTGGGCGATGCGGGCGGCCTGTTGGATGGCTTCTTGTGATTTATTGGTAAAATTTTGGGGCATCATATGTGGGTTTTACTCGCTGGGAGATTCGTTACTTTTAGCACTCTAATAGTGAGAGTGATAATTTAAGTATAACACACTTTATTTATTTGTCAAATATGGTATACTGCCCTTAGTTATGCGGCTTTTTATCGCATTTCCAGTACCTGAAACCGTTAGGCGCTTAACCATAGAGGCCTGTCAATTGGGGCAAAAAAAGTACCCGTTACTGCTGGCCCGCTGGATTCAACCGCACAATGTTCATGTGAGCTTGGAGTTCCTTGGTTCATTACACAAAAAACAGGTCCAAACGGTCCGTGAGATTCTTATATATCTGACGAAGAAAGTACCCTTATTCTTATTTAACACTCTGGGGTTGGTGTCTTTTCCAAACGTTTACAATCATCTAGGTTCTTGATTATGTCATTTAGTTTACTGGGTGTACGCATTGAAAAAATATCTTCGGCGGACGCTATTAGAATAATTAAAGAGGCTTTGGTTGAAAAAAAACAGTTCAAATTGTACACACCCAATCCCGAAATGTTGGTCAAAGCACAAGGAGACGTTTATTTTAGAAATATTCTGAACGCCGCGGATTTAAATATTTGTGATGGGCGCGGTATTCAATTTTTCGCTAGCGAAAAGATTGAGCGAATTTCTGGGGTAGATCTGATGCTTAGTATTTGCGCTTTAGCCGAAAGTGAAAACCGGTCGATTTATTTATTAGGTTCCGGGGATGATAATGTTGTCGCTCAAACAAAAAAGAATTTATTACGGAGTTTTCCAAAACTATCGGTCGCCGGTTTTGATAAGGGGCCGATCATGAAAGAAAATGATGTCGGTGAACTGATGATTGATAGCGAGGCTAATGAAATGGTGCTCAAAAAGATTGCCACATCTGAGCCGGCTATCCTTTTTGTGGCTTTTGGTATGGGAAAGCAAGAGAAATGGATTGATAAATATATAACTAAACTGCCGTCTGTCGGGGTGGCTATGGGAGTGGGTGGGGCCTTTGATTTTATTTCAGAAAAGATTCCCCGCGCGCCTTTACTTTTGAGAAAGCTTGGTTTAGAATGGCTTTATCGTTTGATCCGGCAGCCGACCCGAATCGGCCGGATTTTTAATGCCATAATACGTTTTAGTTATTTAGCTTTGCGTTCGACCATATGATTCGTACCCGTTTTGCTCCGAGCCCCACCGGTTATTTGCATGTAGGTGGTCTGCGCACGGCTCTATATTCTTACTTATTTGCTAAAAAACAAAAGGGAAAGTTTTTGGTACGGATTGAAGATACCGATCGAGAGAGGTTAGTGGCTGATGGCACGCTTAATATATTGCAATCGCTCGATTGGGCCGGTATTGTTCAAGATGAGGGAGTTTGTTTGGCTAAGGATAAAAATCAAATAGATCAAAAAGGCGATCGCGGTCCTTACATACAATCAGAGCGTTTGTCGATCTACCGAAAATATGCCGAGGAACTACTTCAAAAAAAAGCCGCTTATTATTGTTTTTGTATGCCGGAAAGGTTGGAGGAATTGCGTGATCAACAAACAAAAAATAAAATGCCGACCGGTTATGATCAACATTGTCTAAAAACGATACCGCCGGAAGAGGCGCAAAAACGCGTAAAGGCGGGGGAGAGGCATGTAGTTCGTTTGGCTATGCCAAAAATCGGTGAAACGGTTTTCTTTGACCTCATTCGCGGGGAAGTCAGAATAAAAAATGAACTTGTTGATGACCAAATTCTAATTAAGTCGGATGGTTTTCCAACTTACCATTTGGCGGTGGTGGTTGACGATCATACTATGGAAATATCTCATGTTATTCGTGGCGAGGAATGGATTAGCAGCACTCCCAAACATTTACAACTTTATCTTAATTTTGGTTGGAAGCCGCCCGAATTTGCCCATTTGCCATTATTGCTTAATACCGATAAATCGAAATTAAGTAAACGCCAAGGTGATGTGGCAGTGGTTGATTATCAGAAAAAAGGCTATTTGCCGGAAGCTTTGGTTAATTTTGTCGCTTTTTTGGGTTGGAATCCCGGTGGTGAACAAGAAATTTTTGGGCTTGATGAACTCATAAAGGCCTTTAGTTTGGAAAAAGTAGGCAAAGGCGGATCGGTTTTTAATATAGAAAAATTGGACTGGTTCAATAAGGAATATCTAAAACGACTGGATCCCGCGGCGTTATTGAAGAGGGCTTGGCCATGGTTGGTGGAGGCTAAACTGATTGATGAGAAGAAACTTGAGGATAAAAAGTATAGTGATTGGTTGGCGCGGGTCTTGATGCTGGAACGAGAACGCGTTACGACTCTGAGTGAATTGCCAGCTGCGATAAGATTTATTTTTTCCGTGCCCGATTATCCGGTGGAGATGTTGGTGTGGAAAAAAGGCACGCGGGAAGAAGTTAAAAAGGTTATTCCTGATTTGTTGGCATATTTAGAGACGTTAAAAGATATTGATTGGCATACCAAAACACTTGAGGATAACATTAAAACCTGGATTGAAGCTAATAGTTTTCAGGTCGGCAGTGTTTTATGGCCATTTCGGGTCGCTTTGTCGGGACTGGAAAAATCACCCGGTCCATTTGAAATCGCCGCGGTATTGGGTAAAGCTGAGGTGGTTACTCGTTTAAAAGCGGCAATTCATAAAGTTATTTAGGTGTGCTATACTAAATAGCATGAAAAGGGCCAAGTTAATTGTTGTAGCATTTATTATTTTCACTATTGTTGGTAGTGGTTCTTTTGTTTCTGCCGAGGTTAGCAGCGATGATGTTCAAGTTTTAAACAAAGAAATAGCGGTTCGGAAAGAAAAGATTAAGATTTTGGAGGAGTCGATTGCCAAGTATAATCGGGAAATTGCGAATCGAAAAACAGAAGCGGCTTCGCTTGGTAATCAACTTAAAATTCTTGATACACAAGTGGATAAGTTTAACGCGGATATCGAACTTACTAAGGAAAAAATAGTCAAAACTGAATTAGAAATTCAACAATTGACGCTGTCGATTGGTGACAAAAACAGCGCGATGGGTAAGCAAAAAAAGATAGTCGCGCAGATGATCAAACAGATTCACGATGCCGATCAGAAAAATTATTTTGAAATCATGTTGACTTATGAAAATTTCGCCGATTTTTATAATGAACTTAAACAAACTGAAGATGTTTATATTGATCTGGGCAGATCGGTTAAGACGCTTCGTTTAGCTAAAGAGGATTTGGTATCAAGAAAAAAACAAGTGGAGATTAAACGGAAAGATTTAGCAGAATTACGCGGTGAATTGGAAAATATCCGCGTCAACCTCAATAATCAAATTGGAGCTAAACAAAATCTTTTAGTGCAAACAAAATCATCGGAAGCTAAATACCAGGTACTCCTCAGCAGCCTAAAACAGCAATACCAAGTTACGGAGGGGGAGGTGCGAGCTTTTGAAGACCGCGTACGCAAGAAATTACAGCAACAAGATAAAATTAGCGATGGCGGCAGCGTACTAATGACTTGGCCGGTTATAAGCCGTTATATCAGCTCTTATTTTCATGATATCGATTACCCCTATCGCAATGTTTTCGAACATAGCGGCCTCGATATTCGGGCAGCGCAAGGTACACCCGTGCGGGCCGTTTCGTCTGGTTATGTTGCCCGAGCGCGTACCTGTACTTTAGCCAGTTGTTATGCTTATGTTTTGCTTATCCACACCGGCAGTTTATCCACTCTTTATGGTCACATGAGCGAAATAATCGTGATCAACGACCAATTTGTAAATAAAGGAGATATAATCGGTTATTCCGGAGGCCGCCCGGGCACGGTCGGTGCCGGGCCATTTGTAACCGGTTCTCACCTTCACTTTGAAGTTCGATTAAACGGTATTCCAGTTAATCCTCTAGGTTATATTACGCCATAGGTAATAAATTAGAAGCTCGCGGTTTTGATGGCTTCAACATCGATTTCGTATTTGGCGGTTATTTTCATTACATTGTCGCCATAAAAACGATAAGCGAGGTTAACGGAACCGGCAAAATATTTCATCGCCGCTTTCCATTCACTATCATAGGTACCGTTTGCGCCGTCGGCACGGAGCTTTATTGCTGCCGCCAGCATGGCATCTTTGATGTCCCAGGGATTTGCCGGCCGACCGGTTATGGCTGAAACTCGCGAACGATACCCCATCCAGGTCGAGGGAATAAATTGTGCCGGACCCATGGCGCCACCCCAACCGATTTGTTTGCCGCCTTGGCGCATCGGACAAGAAACAGGCGTGATGTCGATGTCTAGCCCCAACTCAGAGGTAATTGTTTTGAAAGGTTCATGATCTCGTGTCGGTTTCATAATAACTTGCCAGCTTTTTTCGGAGGGATCGCCCAAGCGATTGCAGGTGCCGACGTTTTTGCCTAAGTTTGATTCTTGCGTTAACACAGCTAAAAGAAAAGGCGTGCGAATGCCGGTTTGTTTGCCGGCCCAATCGGCAATTTCCACGGCCTTTTCAAAAGTCACTTGAGTGCCTCCGCCAATCGTTTCATAAATGCGGTTTCTGATCTGATTTGCGCGTTTTTTCGCGTCAGCTAACATATCTTGGAAAGTGTTCTCTTTTCCTTTTGTTTCTGTCAAAAGCTCTTTTTTCTCGGCTAGCGTGGAAAGCAACAATTCTTGTTGGGAGGCTTTTATCTCCAGTAATTTTCGGGCGTCGTCTTGCTGGTCTTCGAGAGCGGTTTGTTGTTTTTGTAAATCTTCATGCACCGACCTGGTTTTTGCGACGATAGCTTGGAGAAGGCTGAAAATCTTGGTATAATTTTGAATATTTTGGGCCACTTCGGAAAGACCATCTTTGGCCGACAAACTTTCGATTAATAATTCCTGGTCTTTTTGGTTTATTAAACGGATGACCTCGACCAATTGTTTTTTTAGTTTAGCGCTTTGCGCTTTTGTTTTGGTGATATTTTGCTCGGTATAATCCAATTTTTTGTCGAGGTCTTTTAATTTTAGGTTGGTCGATTTAATTTGCAAGCGAAGACTATCTTCCTGGCCGCGAAGTCTTTTAATGGCTTGTTCTAATGTCTTTTTTTCGCCTTGCGTATTGGCCAGTTCATCTTCGAAGGCTTTAATTTGGATCTCGATGTCGGCCAGTTCTTTCTCTAGTTTTTCTTTTTCAGAAACGTTAATAACCGAGGTTTGGGCTTGCGCGCCAAACCCGGTCGGTAGGGCCAAGGTAATTAGTAAAATACCGGTAATGGCCAATTTTCTGATGTTTACCTGCATTCATATATGATACCGTCTATTATACTATTTTTCAAGTCAAATATTGAATTTATAGATGTTTAATGCGAGTGAGTTGATAACGTTTAATTAATTCAAAGGGGTGACTTTCATAAAGATTGGCGGCGATAATATGGGTGATAATCGCTTGGACATTTTTTGGTAATGATAATTTTGTGTCTGAAATGAATTGCCGTGGCGCAAATAAGATCACTCGCTTGATTTGGTTCAGGCGAAAAAGTGCTGCGGCTGTAGCGGCGATAGTGTGGCGAAATTCCAGGCGTATAGCTCGGTCGACCGGATTTAGCACCGAGCCGGATATCATACCGCGAATTCCAGCCGGAGTGAATTGTCGAAAACCTTCGCGATCGGAATAGTTTGGTTTTCTGATGCGGAATGACGCTACTCGTTCAATGATGTCATTGTAGGCGATGTAGAATCGGGCATCTTGTTTTCCGGTAACAATAAACATTGTTTTCTTGGGAAATCTTGGTAATTGTTGACTAATGCGCATATGCTGTATTCGACAGACAGAGGAGGATACTCTTACAGATTAATACAGCGCTATTCAGTTGGGAGTTCATTATTGTTTATTGTTTCCGCCGTGAAATTTTTTATGGATTTCTCGCAATTGAGGGTTGGTCACGTGCGTGTAAATTTGAGTGGTGACAATATTTTTGTGACCAAGAAGTTCCTGGACCGAGCGCATATCCGCCCCTTGCTCTAAAAGATCAGTGGCAAAGCTGTGTCTGAGAGTATGCGGAGTGGCGTTGACAGGCAAACCGGCCATGGTCGTATATTTTCTTACTAGTCGCTCAACCGAGCGGGAAGTGAGGCGGTGTTCGTTATCATCTTCGTCTTTTCGGTAATTGATAAAGAGGGGAGAGTAGAGGTCTTTTCTGGTTTTTAAGTATTTTTGGAGCCAGCCGAGAGCCCTTTCTGAAAAATAAATTACACGAACAGAGCCGCCTTTGCCGCTGACGCTTATTTCCAAATCATTTTTTTTTACCTTCCATACTTCGGGAGAGCTGAAAGTTGTAATATTAAGCGACGTTAGTTCCGATACTCGCAAACCGGTGGAGAAGAGTACTTCAAGTATCGCTCGATCGCGCAAGCCATCCGGCTTTGATACGTCAGGCATTTCAAATAATCGGATGACTTGGTCAAATTTCAAAAATTTGATCATTTTGTCTTTGGCGGTTAATTTTGGTAATTTTATTTTTTCAGCCGGCAAACAACGGATATCTTTGTCGGCAAAATAATTTACCAGATTGCGCAGAGCGATGAGATAGTAGTTTTGGGTGGTTTTTTTTATCTGTCGGCCGCGTTGGTCTTCTTTTTTGGATAAATAGACGCGATAATCCCAAATATGGTCGGCGCTAAGCTGGTGAGGTTTCAAATTTTCCAGTTTGTTGATGGTAAGCCATTCGGAAAAAACTTTTAAAAAGTTGTCGTAGTTATGGACAGTGACCGAAGAGAGGCCTTTTTCAACGTCACAATATTCCAGGAAGTCAATTATATGACCAATGATGGGCTGGGAGGATTGTTTGAACATAAAATTATGTAGATATGTATACCTTAGTAGTATACCATACTATAATCGCTTAATCTATATTATGCGACGTTATGTAATTCTTATCTATTCAGATCCGGTTTGACCGGTTATCTCCTTCCACAACGCATTCGACTCATAAAATTACTTCCAATATACGCGCTCTCCAAAACGAACATCAATATATTCCGTTGGCTTGGATTGTTTGGTGATGATGGAGAGGTTTTCAATTTGTTCGCGGATATCGTGGGTTGGCTGCATATAAATAATCCACGGTTTATCGATTAAGATGGTTAATTTACCAGATTCATCGAGGACGCCGTACTTAATAGTGCCTAATTTGGCTTGTTTGAAGCTATTATAAAATTCTATGACTCCTTTTATGAAATTATTCGGAAACAGAATAGACGTCTGATCAAGTTCTTCATTTTTTCTTAAGTCATAAATAATCGGGTATGAACCGTACTCTTTTTTTAGAAAAACAAGGTCCGGTGAGTGTTCTGGAGTTGAGGTGGGGGAAGTGCTGGTCGAGACTGCCACCGACTCCCCTGCTCCGGCAATTTGTCTTAAAATGGATCCGCTTTGATCCAGCAAATAATAATCGTGGCCATCATCATAAATAATCGAGGAAATTTTTTCCTGTAGGGTAATATTTATAGTGTTGGGGAATGTCTTTTGAACGTCGACTCCCTGTAAGACAAACTTTCCCATTAATAAATCGGCGATTTTTTTTTGGTTTACTAGAAAGTAATTATTTTTCGGCCAATAATATTTCGGTTCAATGAAATCTGAGACTAATAAAATTACTTCTTCGGATTTAATAATTTTTTGACTTTGGACCGTAATATTATTTATTTTGAAATATGGCAACCAGATTATCAAACTGACCCAGCCGAAAAAAATAAGCAGACAACCAATCAAAGTATAAGGGATGCGCCATGATTTTTTTTTGTTTTTTAAATAAGGATTGTTATAGCGGGTGGTTTCGGGAGTTACTATTTTTCTTTTTTTATGTCCAAAAAGACGAAACCACAGTCCCCTTTTAGGTTGGTTTGACCGATAGCTGTTTGGTGATTGGTAATAACGCATATCAAGCAACAACTTGCCTTGGAATAAGCGGATTGATTCTAGAAACTATTTCATAGTTAATCGTCCCGGCCGAGCCAGCCAATTCTTCGGCTGTGATGGTTTCTTTTTTGTCCCGACCAATAATAGTAGCCGTCTCCCCCGCTTTAATATTCAAGAGGTCAGATACGTCGACCATAGTTAAATTCATGCAAATACGGCCGCGTATGGGGCAACGTTTTCCCCTAATAAGAACGTCGGCGCGGTTACTGAGATGGCGCGGCAGTCCGTCCCAATAGCCAATTGGTAAAATTGCTAGTTTAGTCTCTCTTTTTGCGATATAAGTTCCACCGTAGCTTATCCGGCTGCTTGTGGGGATAGTTTTAACCTGGATGACCGTTGTTTTCCAAGTAAGGACCGGTTTTAGCCGGACCAGTGATGTGGTTACCGCGTCGGGGTGTAGTCCATATAAGCTTATTCCAAAACGAACTGCCGTACAATGGCTCGCCGGATATAAA
>MFQK01000007.1:11166-19650 GCA_001783035.1 Candidatus Magasanikbacteria bacterium RIFCSPLOWO2_02_FULL_44_11 | reverse complement strand
TAGTAGACGCGGAGCAAGCCATATGTTTAATAGGAATGTCGCTATGATTTTTTTCCAATGTGGCGACGACTTTTTCAAACAATTGGGTTTGGCGGTGAGTTTCTTTGGCGTTGTTTTCGCTGGATGAAAAGTGGCTCCAAAGCCCTTCGATGATCAAGTGTCGGTTTTTACGCAGTTGACGTACGAAAGTTAATGCGTTGTTCGGTAGAATGCCAATTCGAGAAGCACCGGTATCGATTTTTACATGAACGGAAACTTTCTTTTTCAGGTGTTTGGCGATTCGGTCTAAAATTTTAGCCTGTTCGAGCGTATAAACGGGAAAGACAATATTTTTTTTGATGGCTATCGCCAATTTTTTATTATCGGTTTCATAGATGCCGAGAATTATCAGTGGTTTCTTTATTTTCGCTTTTATCAAAATCAGGGCCTCTTCCAGATTTACTACACATAGACGGTCGACCAGTGGGTTAGTGTCACAAAATTTAGCTACTTCAACTAAGCCGTGACCATAGGCATTTGATTTTATTACCGGCATGAGGAGTCTTTTTGGGCCGATTATTTTTTTAAATGTTAGCAGGTTGTGGCGCAAAGCCCGTTTGCTGATGGCAACCCAGGTAAGCATAGCGTTTAGAGGCGATCAAAGCCGGTATATTTGCGAAGTACTTCTGGAATAATGACCGATCCGTCATTTTGTTGGAAGTTTTCAATGAGGGCGAGCATTGGCCGATCGCTCGAGACTGTTCCATTGAGGGTATGGACATACTCTCGTTTACCATCGGCTGTCTTGTATTTAATATTACTTCGGCGTGATTGGTAATCTGTCGTATTACTGGTGGACGTGAGTTCGCGATATCTGCCTTGGGCGGGAAACCATCCTTCGCAATCGTATTTTTTGGCTGCCGGAAAACCAAGGTCCCCCGAGCAGACATTAACCACTTGGTAATGAATACCTAGGGATTGGATAAAGTTTTGTTCTAAAGCCAGTAATTCTTCATGAATTTGCCACGATTTTTCCGGAGCGCAAAAAACGACCATTTCAACTTTATAAAATTGGTGAACACGGAAAAGGCCCTTAGTGTCTTTTCCATAGCTGCCTGCTTCACGCCGAAAGCAAGGAGTTACGGCGACGTATTTTTTAGGGAAATCTTTTGATTCAAGCACTTCATCGGCGTGTAAATATATCAAAGGCACTTCCGAAGTGCCTATTAAAAACAGATTATCCTCACCCGGATTGACGGTATATACTTCGTTTTTTTCAGCGGGGAAGAAGCCTGTCCCATACATAGCCTGTTCTTTGACTAAAACGGGCGGCAGAATAAGCTCAAAACCTTGTTTTAGGGTAATGTCGATGGCGTATTGTATGATGGCGCGTTCTAAAATTGCTATTTTGCCTTTTAGATAATAAAATCGTGAACCGGCGACTTTTGCGCCCCTTTCCATATCGATGAGCGGCGCAACATTTTTCACTTCAAAATGTTCTTTCGGTGTAAAGGAAAAATCCGGTTTTTCGCCCACTTTTTTTTCTACTTTATTTTTGGATTCATCCTGGCCGAGCGGCGTACTTTCGTGATTGAGATTCGGCACTTTTATAAGTAATTCGCGAAGCGCGGATTCTATCTGGTTGACGGCAGACTCCAGTTCTTTTATTTCTTCCCCCACTTTCTTCATTTCGGCGATTTGCGCCGGTGTTGGCTTGGTTTTTGAACCTTGATTGCGCTTGGCGCGCAGCACTTCAATGCGCTGCTGCAATTTTGTTTTTTCTTCATCGAGTCTCAATAGAGCCTTGAAATCGATTTTAACGTTTCGGCTTAAAGAGTTATTTTCGACCAGTTTGACGTTTTCTCGTATAAATTTAATATCTAACATATCAGTTTAAGTACTGGTTAAGTGTAGTAATGTTATCAGGTAGTACCTTTCGCTTTTTTCAAATTTTTCAAAAGCGAGCTCTTATAGATGTCAGGCTTGTATGGTTTTAGACGGATGATGGTAATTCCTAATTTTTCAAGACCCTCGGTAAAAAAACGTTGATCATAGCCCAGAGCTATAATATCCGGTTTTTCTTCGGACACGACGGTATGTTTATCGCCCTGGTTTCCCAATCTAACTGTGTGCGGCAGGGAACTTTCTTCGAGCCTGGCTATTCGAATGTTTTCATTATTTAGTGGCTGTGAACCTTTAACTTCTTTTACCGTTACATCTCTGGCTACTACGACAATCAAGTGGTCACCCAATTGTTTAGCTTCTTTAAGCATTTGTAAATGCCCTTCATGCAGAATATCGAAAGTGCCGAAAACCATGACTTTCATATTTGAGTATCGGTTTTTTCCGGACGAAGCGTGGGGAATAAGATGACTTCTTTCAGGTTTGGAGCGTCGACTAATAATTTTACCAGTCGGTCTATACCCATTCCTAATCCCGCAGTTGGCGGCATGCCATGCTTAAGCGCGTTGATAAAATCTTCGTCGTACGGCATAGACTCTTCATCGCCGGCCGACCGGTTTTTTATTTGCTCTTTAAATCGTTCTTCCTGGTCTAAAGGATCGTTTAATTCTGAAAAAGCATTACACAGTTCATTGCCGCCCACACATAGTAATTGGAAGCGCTCGACATAGCGCGGGTCGTCGCTGCGGCGCTTGGCGAGCGGAGATAATTCAACTGGATGGTCGGTCATAAATATCGGATTGATGATTTTGGGACGGGCAAAGTGCTTATATATATCATCGATCAAGCGTCCGCGATCCGATGTTTTCTCAATTCCGTCCACTTTTAATTTTTTCGAAATATTAAACATTGATTTTTGATCGGGATAATCCTCGATATCGATTTCGGCATATTTTTTAATTAGTTCACGCATCGAAACACGCGGATAAGGAGGAGTAAAATCCACCTCGCCGCCATTGGTGGTAAACTTTAACGGCAAACCGACGGCTTTTATAAGGCGGGGTAAAAGATCTTCCATTAGATCCATAAGGTCATGGTAATCGGCATAGGCCCAGTAAAATTCGATTTGGCTAAATTCCGGGTTGTGGTTGTTATCGACACCTTCATTGCGAAAACATTTGGCGATTTCGTAAATTTTTTCAAATCCGCCGACAATAAGCCGCTTTAGATATAATTCCGGCGCCACTCTAAGGTATAATTGTATATCGAGGGCATTGTGATGGGTGATAAATGGTTTAGCGAGTGCTCCGCCGTACAGCGTTTGCAATATAGGAGTTTCCACTTCGTAAAAACCATGAGTATCAAAGTATGATCGCATTTCGCGAATTAAGGCGCTTCTTAGTTTGGCTATGCGCATCGAAGCTTCATTGGAAATGAGGTCGAGATAACGTTTGCGATAACGTATTTCTATATCGGTCAGGCCGTGCCATTTTTCAGGAAGGGGTAGTAGTGCTTTCGAAAGTAGAGTATAATTGGAGACTTTGACGCTAATTTCACCTTTTTGGGTTGTAAAAATATGGCCTTCAACACTGATGAAATCTCCTAAGTCGAAATTTTTTAAAAATAATTTATAGCTGTTTTTTTCGATCTCATGTTCGTTGAAAACGACTTGTAAGCGACCGGTAGCGTCTTGAATGTGGCAAAAAGTCAGCTTGCCCATTTCACGTCTAGTCATCAGGCGGCCAACTATCGTTACTTTTGTGCCTTCAGGACTGGCTTTAGCTTCTTCAAGTGTGTGTGTTCGTGCTCCTTTTGATGGGTATGGTTCGAGTCCGGCGGCGCGGAGATTTTTTAAGTGCTCGAGACGGGTCGCATCTTCGGTAAGATGTGCAGCTGGAGGATTCGTAGTCATAGTTTGAAGGTAACAATAATGGCTACAGTATAGCTGTTTTTGTTTGACTAGTCAAAAAAGCCCCGCTTAGTCGGGGCCTGGCTATGATGGTTTATTTTACTTCTATTATCTTATACTTTGTCGGGCCGGATGGTGTTTTTACTTCCACTACGTCCCCTGCCGTGCGCCCAATAAACGCTTCACCTAATGGTGATTCGTTAGAGATGAGCCCTTTTGCCGGATTAATTTCTTGCGGTCCGACAATGGTGTACTGCTTTACCTTATTGTTAACTTCCACCTGAATTGTGCTGCCGACCGAGACTGTGCCGGTGTTTTGTTTAACAATTATTTTAGCATTGTTAATTATTTGTTCCAATTCTTGAACTCTTCCTTGTGCCCAGGCCATATCTTCTCTGGCCTGATGGTATTCGGCATTTTCAGAAAGATCTCCTTGTTGTTTCGCTTCATCAATCCGTTTGGCGATCTCGGGTATGGAAGTATTGCGTAATGTTTCTTGTTCTTTTTTTAGATCTTCCAAACTTTCTTTCGACAAGTAGTGGGTATTATCATCCATAAATATTAATATTAGGTAATCGTGGACTGTATTATAGCAGGCAAAATACTTGTGTCAAGACTGACTTTTTTAAGGTCGATATTTTTTCCCCCACCAGGCGAGGAAATCGCGAGCTACAGGCATAGATACGATGGATCCTTGGCCGCCTTCTTCCACCAATACGGTCACTACGATTTGCGGATTAACATAAGGGGCGAAAGAAGTAAACCAGGCATGCGTTGGGCGATTTTTACTCCATTGCGCCGTGCCGGTCTTTGCTCCGGTGGAAAAAGGTAGTGATTGTAAAAGTTTACAACTGCCTATGGTTACACAATCGCGCATACCTTCACGAACAATCGCTAAATTATCGGCAGAGACTTGTTGTAAACGTTTGCTCGGGTATTCGAGTTCGGTGGTGATTTTTGAAACTGGATCGATCACCGCTTTCCCGATATGGGGAGTGACTATTATCCCGTTGTTAGCCACGATCGCTGTCCACAATGCGCTTTGAAGAGGCGAAACAAGGAGATCACCTTGTCCGATTGAAACATTATAAGTATCACCGACAAACCAGGCCTCATTTTTTTTGTTTTTCTTCCATTCTTTTGAGGGAATAAAGCCGGGATTTTCTCCCGCCAGGTCAATATTGGTTTTTTGTCCAAGGTTAAAAGCGCTCAGGTAATCGACAATCGTATCTATACCCAAACCGGTGAACTTTTCATAGCCCCCGCCAACATAATAAAAAAAAGTGTTGACGGACCAAGCTAGTGCTTTAGTTACGTTCGTTATGCCGTGTCCCCCGGCTTGCCAGTCTTTAAAAATTGTTCCACCAACCGATATGCCGCCGACACTGTTGACCGATGTATAGCGGGTTATAATTTTTTCTTGAAGAGCCGCCGCGGCAATCATAAGTTTGGCAGTTGATCCTGGAGGGTAGCCGCCACCGATGGCGCGGTTGAACAATGGCAGATCTTTGTCGTTAATGTATGATTGGAAAGTTGCTTGATCAATGCCTTGAGAAAATTTATTGTTATCAAAACTAGGCCAGCTGACCAAGGCCAACACCTCGCCGTTATTCGGATTCATGGCAATCGCCGCAATTTTTCGTTGATTGGTTTTTTCAGCGGTATTTTTGACTAGTTTTTCAAGCACTTGCTGGGCTTCGATATCGATAGTTAAAACCAGGTTTTTCCCCGGTTCCGGTGAGGTCATCGCTAAAACGTCTTGCTCACGTCCAACGGCATTTACTTCGATTTTTTTTCTTCCATAGGTTCCGCGCAAATATGGTTCATACATTTTTTCAATACCGGTTCGGCCTATTTTATCCGATAAAAGGTAGCCATTATTATGCAGAACGGTTAATTCCTCATCATTTAATTTTCCCATATACCCGATAAGGTGGGACATACTCAACAAAGAATCAGCAGTTGATGTTATAGACAGGCCATAATGACGTTTGCTGCCGCTTTCTATCTTAACTCCCGGCAGGTCGGCGTTTATTATATATAATTGAAGAGCGGTATTATAATCAACATTTTCCTTCAGAGTGATGGTTTCACTATAGTTGCCATATTTTTTAAGAAGCTGTTGAATTTCAGTTTCCGAAATTCCACTCATCGTGGCGACCGCCCGAATAATCTCTTTTCTTTTTTCTTGGTCAGCGGGCAGATCTTGCGGTGATAGGACTAGAGAAAATCCCGGAATGTTATGAACCAGAATTTTATTGAAACGGTCAAAAACAACTCCTCGTTCGGCTGGGATAGGTTGCAATCTTATCCTATTACCTTCGGCTAGACTATGGTAGTACTCACCCTTTATTATTTGCAGGTAAAATATTCTGGCACAGATCGCTCCCATTCCTAAAAAAATTATCCCCAGAAAAATTATTATTTTCCGCCAATCAATGGAGGTTCCCAGGTAGGTTCTGGTGTGGGATATGCTAAGTTTTTGGTTGCCATTATCAATATCGACCGCTTCTTCGATCCAGGCTTTTTTGTATTTGCCATCCAAATAGGTGTCGGAAAGCTCTGCTAATTCAATTTTAAATGGATTATGAGCCATAATCAAATGTAACGAGGATTGACGCGTTTGGTAAATAGTTTATTTATCCCATAGAGAAGTAACAGGCCTGTCGTATTCACCAGAATTTCGACTCCGGCGCTTTCAATTGTATTGGAGGTCATGTAGGACGTTATATCTTTGAAGAAATGGCTGGCTGAACTCACCAAAATAAATAATAGCCGGTAAGTCAAGGTCGCGCACAACCCAATGATCAAGATGATGTACCAAGAGTGACTGGTGAAGATTTTTTCGATGAGCCAACCGACCACCGTTACACTAATAAGCAGGGTTATAGTATGAACACCGAAAGTTTCCGCGGAAAATAGTTCTGTCAGATAGCCTAAAGTGAGCGCCAACCACATGGCCTTTGTTTTTTGGGAGTGGATCAAAAGCCAAACCAAATAGATATAGATGGTATGGAGATTATATATGGGGTAAGGCGCGCTGTAAGCCACTCCCGTATGCAAAGCAAAAATTACGAGGATAGACGCGATAGCGTGTAATAAAGTGATGGCGTTTTTCATATCAACTATGGATTGGTGATAACACTGACCATCGTAAGTTTATTCAACTCTGTGCCCGGAGTAAGAATGGCGCGTTGGAATGGTTTATAAGCCTCGTTTTCTATACTGGCGACAATACCAATTACCAGCCCGCGCGGAATATTTTTTTCCAGACCGGAGGTAATGACTTGATGGCCGACTTGAACTACTTCGTTTCTGGGAATAAAATTCATTTGGAGGCTGATTCCGAAACCACCTTCAACAATGCCCAGGCTGCGGTCATCATTGAGAATGCTGGCCGCTATCCGACTCTGATTGTCGTTTACCAGCCGGACGATGCTAATATCCGGTTCGACTTTGATCACCTTGCCGACTAGGATGCCGTTGTTGGCGATGACCGGCTCGTCAATTGAAATATTTTCGTTTGTTCCCCGATTAATAATGATAGTCTGACCTATACTGGAAATTTCACGGCCCACCACTTGCGCCAATACAAATAACGGTTTATTTTTTTCTATATAAGCCAATTGTTTTTTTAATTCGTTATTTTCATCCTCGAGACGTATATTATCAGCTGATAAAGTTGTTTGCCGTTCAGTTGTCGCTATGCATTGCTGGTAGTTTTTAATAAACTCTTCTTTATTTCTAAAAAATTGGTAGTTGTCCCCGACCGCGATGTTAAAAGTGTGCAGTCCGCCAAAAACAGGCATGATAATGTTACGAATAAACTGTTCTATCGGTCGGATGGCTCCTAAATAATGTAAGATTAAAAGGATTATAAAAACTACTCCAAGGCTAGCATAGGCGCGATGTCTTGAAGGATAAGGCATAGGCGCTAAGACGCGGTTTTTTTGTTAAGCAAAGGATAAATTGCGACATCTTCTAGCAGGCTTTGGTCGTCGAGCAGCATTCCGGCTCCGCGCACGACAGAGGTTAGCGGGTCGTCGGTGATTCGCACGGGGATATCGATCGCCCGATTAATAAGCTGATCAAATCCGCGTAAGAGGGCGCCGCCGCCTGAAAGGAGGATTCCTCGTTCATGGATATCGGCCACAAGCTCGGGAGGTGTTAGCCCTAGAATATCCTTAATATTATCGACGATAACGCGCAATGATTTGATCATAGCTTCCCTAACTTGGGCATCATTTATCATGACTTCGCGCGGTAAACCGGTCACTTGATCGCGACCTCGCATGGGGTACTCAATCGGTTCGTCGAGCTCAACCGCCGATCCGACTTTGATTTTTATTTCTTCGGCTTGACGTTCACCAAGTAATAAGTTAAAAACGTCACGGGCGTAGTGTATGATATTTCGATTTAATTCATCACCGGCGATTTTAATGGACCGACGAGTAGCAATACCGCTCAACGAAATGACGGCGATTTCACATGTTCCACCGCCCATTTCAACGATAAAGTTCCCCACCGGTTCGCGCACCGGCATACGCGATCCAATAGCGGCGGCCATTGGTTCTTCGACGATCCAGACTTCCCGAGCACCGGCATTCATAACGGCGTCACCGATCGCCCGCCGCTCGACTTCGGTAATATCGACGGGTGCGCCGATAATTACTTTAGGACGTGACATAAATGTC
>MFQK01000007.1:2577-11141 GCA_001783035.1 Candidatus Magasanikbacteria bacterium RIFCSPLOWO2_02_FULL_44_11 | reverse complement strand
CTACAAAATAGCGAAGCATTTTTTCAGCTACTTCAAAATCCGAGATGATGCCATTGGTAAGCGGTCGTGTCGTAATAATATGCGGTGGCGTCTTGCCAAGCATATTTTTTGCTTCATGTCCGACTGCCAGAATTTGTTCGGTTTTAGTATTAACCGCGACTACGCTTGGTTCGTTTATGACAATACCGCGATCTTTCACATAAACAAGCGTATTCGCGGTACCTAAGTCAACTCCTATTTCTTTTCGGAACCTATTAAAAAAACCATTAAACATAGTCAACATTATTGAACTTTCGTCTTGTCGAAAGAATAGCTTCAATGAGGAATAATAGTAACAATAAGAGGGTAACTATCCACCAAGTTATAGCCTCGTTGGCTTTAAGCATCAGGAGGCTAATCAAGAATACCCCAATCAGTATGCTTTGTCGGAAAGTATGTCGGACATGCCGAAAGACCAGTTGGTCGTTTTTCAGACGCAGCAGACGGAATAAAAAGCCAAGCACTGAAAAAGTACCGACAATTGCCAAAAACAAGCTCATGTAAAAAAACATTAGACCCATAAAACCGGCCTCTTCAGGAGCTAATTTTATAATGACAAAAAACCAGGCTACCCAACAAAAAAAGGTGCCAAGTGACATAATCCACAGGTACAATCTGAGTGACATAGGGCTATTGTAGTCGAATGGGTTTGTTTTGACAAGCTATGACAGGTAGCGGATTTTCTTGAGGTTAGCCCGAGGAATTTCGCGATTTAATTCATCTAAAAAATTCTGTTCGATGAGCTTTATCTCTTGGGCGGCAATGGAGCTTAAACACGCTATGCACAATGTTTCGTTGCGGACATAAGCGGCCGAAGCGTGTTCTAGAATTTCCTTACCAAAACGTTTTAATAGAATTTCGTTCGCAGCCGTGACAATCATGGCGGCGGTTACCCCGCGAACCAGAGCGGATTGGTTTTGTCGGCTATTTAGGATATCTAGCATTGAATTCATCATACGCGGAAATCACAAATATCCCGAAAATCACAATGATCACAGGCGAACTTGCTTGGTGTGGCGGCGAAATTTTTGGAATGGATTTTATCGATCACGCCGACCAGTTTATTTTTCAGTTTAGTGATTTCCTCACTTTTGCTAATGAAAGAAGTTTTAAGGTTATCATTCAGATAAAAAAATGTCAGCTTGCCCGGTTTTCCGATATGGCTATACTCAGGTAGTTCTTCGACCGCGATTTGGTAGATTAGAAGCTGCTCTTTATCTTCACCCGTCAGCGATTCTTTGGCTTTGCCGGTCTTATAGTCGATTATCTGCAGCGATCCGTCATTTTCTCGGTCAATTCGGTCAATGCGGCCATGGACAAGATAATCCCCTACCCTGATTTTAAACCAACTTTCGAGATTTGTCGGAATTGTCCAATTGTCTTCGTGCGATGTATAGAAAAGTTTGAGAATTTTTTTGCCGTTTTCATAAAATTCTTCGCGCTGACGCTCGTTTTTGTACCAATCGCCGATCCAATGCTCATCGTACATTTTAATAAGCTCCTCAAGCGGTGGCGCTTTGATTGTTTTTACGACAGTAGCAGTAGCTGTTGGAGTAACTGCGCGGGGTGTGGTACACAATGTGACTTGCTGTACGCTATTTAGTTTCTGAATACGCGTGTAGAAGGCTTGGAGCGTCGCGTGCATGGTTTGACCAAAACTAAAACTGGCATTACCCTTGGTGGGGATATGTAAGATGTGTGCCAGTTTGTATTGATAGGGGCACGTTTCGTACGCCCGAATTTGTGAAAAAGAAAATGCTTTTGGCAAGGTGTAGGCAAAAGTTCCAACTGTTTCTTCTTCTATAATAACTTCTGGTAAAACTATTTTTTTAACGGCAACATTTTCTTTGGCCACATAACCTATTTCGGTGAGGAAGCGGCTTACTTTTTTGGCACGGGTGCCGCCATAGTTGGAGGCGCTGGTAAAGTACAATCGTTCCCGCGCGCGGGTCATAGCCACATAAAAAAGACGTCGCTCTTCCTGGTAATGGCTGTCTCCCTCCGGAAGCTGTTCTTTGATTAGTTCGGCGGGAATCTCGATGCCTTCTCCTTTGGTACGCGTTGGAAAACGTTCCTCAACGCAATTAACTATAAAGACGTATTTGTATTCGAGCCCTTTTGAAGAATGCACCGTTAGGATATTTACCGAGTCTGGCGTGTCGGATGGTTGATATAGCGATCCTTTATCGCCGGATTCGGCTACGGCCGTAAAATGCTCAAGAAATTCGGCAGCGTTCGCGTCGTGGCTGACGATTTCAAATTCTTTGATGTATTTGAGAAATTCATTAAGATGATAGAGTTTGCGGATGACTGCTTCATTGTTGTTTTTTTCTCCATCGATCAAGTATTTGAAATAGCCTATTTCTTCGAGGAAATTGACGATGAGTTGATACGGTTTTTTTGATTTCAGGTTTCGTAAACCACTTTCCAAAACAGTGACTAATTTTATACATTGTTCGGCACCTTCCGGTGACACGCCGTATATTTCAGAATTTTTTAGTAGGGCATAGTAGGGAAGCGTTTTTTTCTTACCGGCAAATGTGATAGCATGTAGGTCATTTATCCGTAAATTCAAAAAGGGTAGGCACAATAGCCTGTAAATTGCCGCAGATTCGTTTTTATCGACAATTATTTTAAGAAAATTTAGACAGTCAACAACAATCGGTTGGCGGTAGAGTCCGGTGGACGATAAAAACTCATAGGGTATCCCCTGTCGGTGAAGGGCGCTTAAAAATGGTTCGGCGTGGTTGTTTGCCCGGACCAAGATGGCAAAATCATCCCAAGTCGAAGTTTCGTCTGTTTGTTTTAGTTTGGCGATTTCTTTGACCACCGCTTCCACCTCATCATCAAGTGTCGCTTCATGTATATGCAAGACCGCATCTGGCAGCTTATTATTTTTGGCGACGAGATGTTTATCCAGTTTTAATTTTACTTCCAAGCGATCCGGGTTGTTGTGTTGAATAGAAGCATAGGCTTTATCAAGGATGGTTTGCCCCGAGCGATAATTTTCATTCAATACGACTTCTTTAGCTTTAGGAAAGTCGTCTTTAAAACGCATAATATTTGAGACGCTTGCCCCGCGAAAAGCATAAATACTCTGATCATCATCGCCGACCACGGTTAGTCGCGCTTCTTGATCGGCTAGAAGTTTAATTAGCTCATATTGGGCATAGTTTACATCTTGGAATTCATCGACCAAAATATATTTATATTTTTTTTGCAATTGTTCCAAGATGCTTTTCCTTGTCGACAATAAGGCGTGCGCGTATACGATAAGGTCGCCAAAATCCAAAAGGGCGTTGTCGAGCAATAACTGGTTATAGGTTTGGTACGCATGGGCGATTTCAGATAAACGACTTTGTTCGTCGATATTCAAGGAATTTCCTTTGGCCAGCCCTGTGGCGTACGCCAGGTAATTTGCCGGGGTAATTAGCTCGTCTTTACATTTTGAAAAATGTTTCAGCAGCTCGTGGATGTGCTTGGTGGGGTTGCCAAGTGGTCGATAATAATCAAGTTTGAAGGAATATAAATTTCTTCGAACTAAGAGCCAGGCGGCGGTTTCGGTCAAGAGTTTAAATTGGCCGCTGAGCCCGATATCTATAGCGTGTTTTTCCAGTAATTTTTGAGAGAAAGAGTGGAAGGTTCTGATCTCAATATCGGCGTAACCGAGAGCAACCAGGCTATCGACACGATCTTGCATCTCTTCGGCGGCTTTATCGGTAAAGGTTAGGGCTAGTATTTCCTGTGGTTCAGTGAGTTTTTTTTCGATAAGGTAGGCTATTTTTGACGCAATAACCGTGGTTTTACCGGTGCCTGCGCCCGCTACAATTAAAAGAGGCCCTTTAATATAGTCAACGGCCTCCTTTTGCGCTTTATTGAGTTTTTCTTTGGACATAAAAAGCACTTTTTTCAATGCTATTATTATAGCAGGATCACTTTTTTTTACAACTGGTCACAGTATTATTATTTTACTCGGCTTTATTACGTAATTGGCCGCAAGCCGCGGCGATATCTTGGCCTTGTGAATATCGTACGGTGGTCGTAAAACCGGCTTTCATGAGTTCCTCATGCCAATGGGTGATGAGTTCCGGTGGCGTGCGATCGAATAACTGAAATCCGTCGGTGTTAATAGTTTCATGTGGCCGCGCCTCATCGGTAATGCGGTTATAGGGAATAAGATTTATACGGAAGTAAGGAATTTTTTTACAAAGCGTAATCAAAGCCTGTAAATGCTTTTCATCGTCGTTGATACCAGACAACATAATATATTCAAAACCGATAAAATGGGTGCGACTTGGAAAACGGCGATGATAATCTTCAGCCCACTTCACAAGCCATTCTAAAAATCCTTTCTTATGTGAAGGCATGATTTGTTGGCGTGTTTCCTCGATAGCGCTATGCAGCGACAATGCCCAGCGTACCGGTGGAAAATCCTCGTCCGTTAGAAATTTGTTCATGGCAGCTGGTACGCCGGCTGTGGAAACGGTTATTTTTGTTTCACCTAAATCGGTATTTGCTAAAATGACTGATAAAGCTCGCTTCACCTGCTCATAATTTAGCAAAGGCTCGCCCTGCCCCATCATGACAATATTGGCCACTCTGGCGCCCTCTTTAGCCAGTAGCCGTTGGGCAAAGCGATATTGATCAATAATTTCTTCGGCCGATAGGTGGCGCTTGAAGCCTGCTTTCCCGGTCGCACAAAAAACGCACTTCATGGGGCAGCCGGCCTGCGAAGAAACACAGATGGTATAGCGATCCGGTGCGCCTTCGACAGCATCATCTTTAAGATTTTTACGACCCATGACTACGGTTTCAATCATGTTGCCGTCGATAAGCTTGAAAAGATATTTTCTAGTATTGTCGACTTTACTTTGAAGTGCGGTGTGAACCTCTAAACTGTTCCACGGAATAACCATCAGTTTCTCGCGAAATTCCTTTGGCAGGGTGGAAATTTCATCGTAGCCGTTTATAGTAATGTCAAACCAAGCATGCTCAACTTGCTTGCGGCGATAGCTCGGCTGAGAGTCTAGTATTTCTTGTAACTGTTTGGATTGCGAGGCCATAATTGCTGAATGTTAACACAAAAAAGCACCTCTGGCAAGGTGCTTGGGAAGGCGCGAACTCGAATATTTCTACATGGGATTGACAGGTGTTTGAGGAGATAATTGTTGTTTGATTTCATCAAATTTTCCATCGGTTATGGCCGAAACGACAGTCGCATCTTTGATAATAATTACCACGGTATGCGGGGTTATGACTTGAGTCAAGACTTTGTCCCTGCGATCGCCGTAGCCGCCATGAGCGGATTCAAAAGTATAGGACAGCTCGAGACAACGATCCTCATCCGGGCAGGGAGAGCTAATTTTTAACATTAAATCCGATCCGTCATATCGATATGTCCAGGCATTTTCTCGTATCCAATCTTCGGCCAGTGAATCATAGCCTTTTGTTTCATCAACCACCGGTGTAACGGTGGCAGTAAATTCAGAAATTTGTCGATAAGCAAAATAGCCGATTAAAACCAAGCCACCAGCGAGCGCGATAATTAGAATATTTTTTTTCATATTTTTCATCGTGGTTATGGTAAATTTTGGTTGGCGCCGTCCGGTGTATTTTCTATTTTAAGGCTACTTTCCATTTTAACGGTTTCTGTAACTATGTCAATGACGCTTTCCGGTACTTCATGGATAATGCCTTCATAAATATCTTTAGCTGGTTCATCAGTCATAAATCCGCCGGCTTGGCGTTTCCATAATTGTTTGTAAAGTCCATCTTTTTTTAATAAAACATCATGACTGCCTTGTTCGACTACAGATCCGTGATTAATGACTAAAATACGGTCCATTTTCATAATTGTCGACAAACGATGGGCAATGACTATAACTGTTTTGGACTGCATTAAATTTACGAGCGCGTCTTGGATAAGTGATTCCGATTCAGAGTCTAAACTGGAAGTGGCTTCGTCAAGTATGAGTATGGGGGCATTACGAAGTATGGCTCGAGCGATGGCTACGCGTTGTCGTTCTCCGCCGGAGAGTTTAACACCGCGTTCTCCCACGAATGTTTTATATTTATCGGGAAATTCTGATATAAATTCATGGCAATGGGCCAATTTCGCGGCTTGCACAACTTCAGCATCGCAGGCTTCCGGTTTGCCGTAACGTATATTTTCAATCAAAGTGCGATGAAATAGGATGGGATCTTGAGGCACCAAACTTATGGCCGACCAAAGACTTTCCATCGTTATGTCGATCAAACGCTGGCCGTCTATCTTAATTGCACCCGCAGTCAGATCGTGCTGACGTAAAAGCAATTTTATAATGGTTGTTTTGCCGGCTCCGGAAGGGCCGATTAAGCCGACTTTTTCTTGTGAGCCAATAGTAAAGCTTAGATCGCTGATAATTTTTCTTGTAGCATGGTAATTAAATTGCACCTCTCTAAAAACAATGGTGCCTTGGGAAATGGTCAGTGGTTGGGCGTCGATGGTGTCTTTTATTTCGTGAGGAGTCGTGAGCATAACCGTCATTTCTTCGGCATCGGCCAGATCGGAGAATAAGTAACGCAGCAGTTTTCCAAAACCCCAAATTTCGTGGAAAATAACAATGACGTATGCCTGAATAAGAACGAAGTCACCTACGGTAACTGCTTGTTGTTCCCATAATCTAAGGGCGCCGTAGAAAATCCCGATCTCTAGAATGATAACCAGCAAACCCTGGACAGCATCGAAAATCCCGTCGAGATGCCAGGTGTAACGGCGGAGTTGTCGAACCCGGTCGACAGCTTCACTGTAACGGTTGACCTCGTGTTTATAACCGGTAAAAAGTTTTAAGGCACCATGATTGGTAATCGTATCCGCCAATAGACCGGTGGTTTTACTCTCGGCTTCAGCTCTAGCGAGGTCATAACGAAGTTTGTATTTGGTGAAGATCCAATTGATTAAAAGAAAAATTATCAACCAGATTATGAGCACCACAGACAACCACCAACGACGCATCCATAAAACCACTATCGTCACCGAAAGATTAATGACTAACGGAATGATGTTCCAAATTATTTTGTCATGGACGCTTTCAAAAGCCATGGTGAACCTGGCAAAACGTTTAACCAGAGTGCCGACAAAATTGTTGTTAAAATATGAAAATGAATGTTTATGAAGATAACGAAAACAAGTTTTGGAAAGTTCAGCTATGACAGCCGGGGTAAAAATAGCGTTGAAGTACGTCGAAACTCGCCAGGCGAGCCAACGAAGACCTTCGAGAAAGCTAATAACTACCAAGATTGAAACGATGCTTCCGACCAAGACGGATCGGTCGCCGGGTAGCGTCAAGGTATCAAAAAATTTCTTAAAGAATAGCGGGACGATTGTACCGGTGCCTGCGGCCGCCATAACCGCCAGGTAAACCGCCGCCAGATGCGGTCGATACCCTTTGGTGTGCTGCCAGTATAATCGAAGTGTTTTTTTGGTGTTAATTTGCATTAAGGAAGCTTACGATACCTGTTGCCGACGCGCAACCTGGTTAGTTCTTTTTCTAGTTTTAGAGCTAATGAAGTGTAGTTGATGTCTTCTTTATTACGAGATTCTTCCATGAGTTTTGCCGCACGTGATCTGGCTTCCTCGGCTCTTTTTAGATCAATTTCATGGGCATGTTCGGCGGTATCGGCCAAGACGATCACTGAACCGTTTGGTCTGACTACGCCAAAGCCGCCGGAGACAGCTAACGTAATTTCCTCTGTCTTTTTTTTGTAGCGCAATTCCCCCGGTTTTAGGTTTGTGACCAATGGAATATGGTGTGGTAAGACGGTAATTTCGCCGTCTTCCGTCATTAAACTAATTTGGTCAATTTCGTCGGAAAAGACTTCACGTTCGGGGGTGATAATCTGAAAATGCATATGCATTATTTTACCTCATCGATGGAGCCTTTCATATAGAAAGCGCTTTCCTGTTTATCGTCGTGCTTACCGTCAAGGATTTCTCGGAAGGCGCGGACTGTTTCTTTAACCGGCACGTATTTACCTTCGATACCACTGAAAACTTCAGCCACGAAGAACGGCTGTGACAAAAAGCGTTGGATCTTACGAGCACGGTTAACGGCAATCTTATCTTCATCACTTAACTCCTCCATACCAAGAATAGCGATGATGTCTTGTAAGTCCTTGTAGCGCTGTAAAACTTTTTGCACTTCGCGGGCAGTGCGATAATGTTCTTCACCGACAATGTTGGGATCGAGGATGTTAGAATTTGAGTCGAGCGGATCAACAGCCGGATAAATACCAAGTTCGGTGAGTGAGCGGTTCAAAACAACAGTCGAGTCGAGATGCGCGAAAGTGGTGGCAGGAGCCGGGTCGGTCAGGTCGTCGGCCGGCACATATACCGCTTGAACAGATGTAATGGAACCTTTGTCGGTCGAGGTAATACGTTCTTGCAGCGCTCCCATCTCAGAAGCCAGGGTTGGTTGGTAACCAACGGCGGAAGGCATGCGTCCGAGCAACGCGGATACTTCAGAACCGGCTTGAGTGAAACGGAA
>MFQK01000007.1:2300-2541 GCA_001783035.1 Candidatus Magasanikbacteria bacterium RIFCSPLOWO2_02_FULL_44_11 | reverse complement strand
TTCATCGCGGAAATATTCCGCCATCGAGAGTGCAGTCAAGGCGACACGAGCGCGAGCACCCGGTGGTTCATTCATCTGGCCGAAAACCAAGGCTGTTTTATCGAGCACGCCGCTTTCTTTCATTTCACGATAAAGGTCGTTGCCTTCCCGAGAACGCTCCCCCACTCCGGCAAACATCGAGTAGCCACCATGTTCCTGGGCAATATTTCTGATAAGCTCTTGGATCAACACGGTTTTACCG
>MFQK01000007.1:0-2280 GCA_001783035.1 Candidatus Magasanikbacteria bacterium RIFCSPLOWO2_02_FULL_44_11 | reverse complement strand
ACCAATTTTACCACCTTTTAAGAAAGGGCAAATCAGGTCGATAACCTTAATACCGGTTTCAAAAACTTCTGATTTAGTGGACTGTTTGGTGAAGGGTGGCGCTTTCCTGTGGATTGGATATTTTATATTTGTTTTCACCGCGCCCTTACCATCAATTGGATCGCCGGTGACGTTAAACATGCGTCCGAGCGTTTCTTTACCGACCGGAACTGAAATAGCCTCATTAGTTGAAGTAACTTCTTGCCCTCGGACCATACCATCCGTCGTACTCATAGCAATTGCCCGGACATTATTATTGCCGAGATGTTGTTGGACTTCGAGTACGAGCTTACCGCCGTCTTGGTTGATGGTTTCGATGGCGGTATACAGGTTTGGTAATTTTTCCGGGAAATGAGCGTCAACCACCACGCCGATAATCTGGGTTATTGATCCTTTGAGCATATTTTTTCTTTATATATTAGGCTAGGGCCGCGGCACCGCCGACGATTTCCGAGATTTCCTGGGTTATCGCAGCCTGTCGAGCCTTGTTAAATATGTAATTTAATTCTTTGATCATATCTTTAGCGGCATCACTGGCGTTTCGCATGGCCAACATGCGGGCGCTGTGTTCCGAGGCGTCCGATTCGAGAATAGCTTGATAAACTTGCATTTCAACGAGACGAGGCAACAAATTATTTAAAACTAATGAAGTTTTTGGCTCGAAGCGATAAGTGCTTAAACCTTCTTCGTCTCCCCAAGCTTCACTGAACTGTTTTTCAGATTCTCCCACATTAGATGTTTCTAGGTCTGTTTCGGTTATTGATTCTTCAATAATATCAAGCACTTGGTTTAATCCTTTTTCCAGCGGTAAAATTTGTTTGAGACGTGGTACCTGTTGGAGCGCGGAAGAAAAATGGGTGTAAGCGACCACAACTCGGTCATAAGTTCCATTTATATAATCTTGAATAGCCAGTTGGCTGAGCGGTATAACCTCTTCTAATTTTGTCGTTAAGTCTATTTTTTCAAATTGGGCGACTACTTTTTTATTGAGTCGATAGATAGCTTTTTTACCTTGCTTACCCATCAAAATTAAATCGATTTCCGCATTAGTTTCGAGATTGGCGCTTTTGACATATTCCTGGGCGGCAGCGATGAGCCGGCTGGTAAATCCGCCGGCGAGTCCGCGATTACTGGTTATAAATATGAGACCGATTTTCTTGATCGGGCGATGCATTAATAAAGGATGAAGTTTTATATCGGTCCGCTTGGCAATATCATTAATAATTTCCCAGGCCTGGACAGCATAATTTCTGGTGGCTAGGGCGTTCAACACGGCGCGGCGCATTTTGACCGCACTAATCATCTCCATTGCTTTTGTAATCTTGCGAGTACTGGTAATGGATTTGATGCGACGTTTAATTGCTTTGGTATTCAAAGCCATAGATATTATGCTTGCTTTTTGAATTCACTAATGGCATTTTTCAAATCTTGTTCGATAGTGTCGTCCCAGGTGCCTTTAGCAATTTTATCCAGTAATGACTTTTTAGTTTTATCTAAAAAGGCGTGGAATTTATTTTCCCATACGTTTATATCTTTGACGGCGACGTCATTGGCTAAACCATTAGACACGGCATAGATAATAGCCACTTGATGCTCCACAGCCATCGGACTGTATTGGGGCTGCTTCAATATTTCAACCATTCGTTGTCCGAGTTCGATTTGGTTTTTTGTATCGGCGTCCAAATCACTGGAAAATTGGGCGAACGCTTCCAGTTCACGGAATTGAGCTAAGCTTAATTTTAATTTACCGGCCACTTTTTTCATTGGTTTGGTTTGAGCGGCCGAGCCGACGCGTGACACCGAGATGCCGACGTTTAGGGCCGGGCGAATACCGCGGTAGAATAAGTCGCTTTCCAAAAAAATCTGACCGTCGGTGATGGAAATGACGTTGGTGGGAATATAGGCGGTGACATCGCCGGCTTGCGTTTCAATAATAGGCAGAGCGGTAATGGAGCCGCCGCCTGATTCTTTATTGCGTCGACAAGCGCGCTCTAGGAGACGTGAGTGAAGATAGAAAACGTCGCCGGGATAAGCTTCACGACCGGGCGGACGACGTAGTAAAAGTGAAATTTCACGATAGGCCCAGGCTTGTTTTGAAAGGTCATCATAAACAACAAGCACATCCTTGCCTTGGTCCATAAAATATTCAGCCGCTGTCACGCCGGCATACGGGGCGACATAAAGCAATGCTGCCGGATCCGAGGCGCTGGCACTCACTACCACGGTGTAATCCATAGCACC
>MFQK01000006.1:1464-10147 GCA_001783035.1 Candidatus Magasanikbacteria bacterium RIFCSPLOWO2_02_FULL_44_11 | reverse complement strand
ACACGAAGTCGTAATGGCGTAGGTAGCATCTTTTGTCGCTATTTCAAAGGTCGTCTTTTCCGGCGTTTGGTTTATAGCGTGATAGCGGTAATCATTATCAAATTTCGAACCATACGTGACGACGAGTTTGTCTTTTTTCAAATCCAAAACCATTTGGGCTTGTTCGGAAATAATTTTAAGTCCGTTTTTAGGGACGTTTTTTAATAATTTTTTGAAGGCTTGCAGATATTTCCGTTCGGTGGGGTAGACATCGGCGTGATCCCACACCAACGAGGTCAAAAGAAGGTGGGTCGGGGAGTAGTAAGCGAATTTTGGTCCCGTGTCCCAGCGTGATGCTTTGTATTCATCGCCTTCAACCACGCTCCAGTCGCTGTCGGTTAGCTCGGCGGCAGGAATGTTGTTCAGGCTTAGTCCGCCAAACATGTAACTGGGGTTGTGGCCGGTTTCTTTCAAAATCCAGGTCAGAAGTGTTGCTGAAGATGATTTGCCGTACGTGCCCGCGCAAACGATCGAATTTATTTTGATAAAAAATTTTTGGATAATTTCCGGATACGATTGATACGGTAGGTTATTTTTTTTCACGTACAACCATTCTGGATTAGTGGAGCTGGCGACATTGCCGACAACGACGACATCCGGGTTGCCTTCTGCCGTCATTTTTTCCGGGTGCCAACCGGGATAATAATCGACTTTATTTTTTTGGAGATAGGTTGAAATAGGCGGATAAAAACCGACATCACTGCCGGTGACCTTCCAACCCCGACGTTTGAAGGCTAAAGCGATCGCGCTCATCGCCACGCCACAGATACCGATAAAATGGATACGCTTGGCGTTCATACTATTTTTAGAACAGTCTTGAGTTTACTCAGATCGGTTTGCCAATTTTGCTCATCGAACCATTCCAATCCCTCGAATTGTAATTTATAGGTATCGGTCGGGCGTTGAAAGGAGCCGAGGTACGCATATTTTTTACCATTTTTTTGCGCCCATTCGATTGCTTTAAGCATCATCCCGAGGCCTAGGTTCGGAATCGTCGTATCGAGTTTGTAAAATGGGTAGCAATAGTGGAGAATGGAAGCTGTTTCAAGCGCGATGCAATAACCGATTTTTTCCACATCATCGTTTTCGTATAAGAAAACAATAGTGAAATTACTTTTGGCGGCATCGGTCATTAATTCTTTCATCTTGTTGGCGCTAAAAGTCCCTTCGCCAAACTTGGTTTCGTAAAAATCTTTACCAAGTTTCCCGACAGTCCAGCTATAATCATCATATGGGACCGAGAACTTGGTAATTTTTACGTTCTCAGTTTTTTTAAGCACACGACGGTTTTCACTTGAAAGTGCAAAAGCCGACAAATCTACGCGTAAACTTCTCGTCTGGTTCATTATGCCGCGACCAACTCTCGTAAAAACAAAACCCTGGTCATACAGGTTATCAATATTTTTATCCGAAAAATCGGTAACGGTTTTTTTGGCCCAAGAAAGATACATATTAGTTGAGAGCGAGCCAGACAGCGACAATGACCGCAAAACCGTGCACAATCCAAAAACGCATGACGGTTTTTTCTTCATTCCAACCTTTGATTTCAAAATGATGGTGCAATGGCGCCATTTTGAAAAGCCGGCGGCCAAACAACCGGCGGGACAAAATTTGTAAAATAACGCTAAATATTTCAATATAAAAAATAAAGCCTAACAGGGGAATCAGTAACGTTTTTTGGATAGCAATGGCGTTGATGGCCAACAGCGCGCCCAGACCAAGCGATCCGACATCGCCCATTTGGAAACGCGCCGGCTTAACGTTGAAATAAGTATAAGCGATTAAGGCGCCGACGACCGTGGCGTTTAGCGGCGCAAAAGCAGTCAGGCCTTCGATCCAACTTAGCATCATCATCCCTAAAAAAGTGATGATCAATGATCCGCCGGCTAAACCATCCATACCATCGGTAACATTCACCGCGTTCGCGGTAAACATGACGAGGAAAATAATAATCGGGATAATGAGCCAACCGACACTGATTGTACCATCGAACGGCAGTTGTAGAGTGTGCCAATGTTCACCAAGTTTGGTATAGACCCACCAGGCGGTAATCGCGCCGGCGGTAAATTGCAATAATAATTTTTCGTGCGCTTGCAATCCGCGGTTTTGTTTGGAGCCGAACATGCCGGTAAAATCTTGAAAGGCAATCCAGGGCAGAGACAAAGTGTGCCATATTTTCATGAACCATTTTTTATGCACGCGGATCAGGATGAGAGTATGTTTGAGGTTGCGCAGGCGTCGACGAGTGCCGGTAATATTCAGAATATCATCGGCCGCGCCTAGGAGTGCCGCTAGTCCCATGGTGCCGATCGGTACATAGGTGTATTTTCTTTCCCAATTAAATAGTATGGTAACCAATGTGACTGTGATAATAACCAATAGTCCACCCATAATCGGGGTGCCTGTTTTTATTTTTCTTTCGCCTTGCAGCGTGTGATCATAATCGCTCCGGCGGGTGATGTTGTATTTATATAATAATTTGGTTAAGACGGGCGCCCACAAAAATGCTCCAACAGCGGAACAGAGTAGATAGATCAATGATTCTTTAAGTAAGGAGACATCCATAGTTATGCTTTTAAGCGCCTAATTTCGAATGTTTTAGCTTGTTTAGCTTCGAGATATGTTTCATTTTTATTTCCGGTAAAACCATTCTCTTCCCAGGTCTGTTCGAGGATTCCGGCTTTTGGTTTAGAAATAGTAATGGTTCCTTCCGAAACACCATGTCCGAATTGGCCCTCGTTGGTCCAGGCTCGCGCGTGGACATAATGTACGACATTCTTTTGGATGTCGCGAATCAGTATAATATGGTTGCGTTTGTTGCCGGGTCCTGTTTCGAGCAGGATGATGAAATCTCCCGCTTGCAGGGCGGCTGGGTCAAAAGCCTTTTTTGCGTCGATTACAAAAATACTATTCCGGCTGTCGGCATACGTTTTGACATTAATATTTTCAACCGGTCGGAGTCGGCTGATGAGCCAACGCAGCAGGCGTGCGGGGTTAACCAAACGCATTTCATTGACGATATCTTTTTGTTTTGTTTCCTGGAAATGCACTCGGAGTACTTGCGTCACAAAACCGGAACATTCGATGCCCAGATTGTTATCAATTAAAAACCTTCGTATCTTTTCGACTGCCGCGGGGTGATGAATATGATCGTTGTGCAGGCAACAGTTGCCATTTTTATCAAATAAACCGTTGTGGTAATGGACCGAAATAATATGAGCTTCTTCTACAATCTCGGCCGGTGTGCCTTTGCCGACCAAGACGCGTAATTGTCCGCGCTGATTGTGGCGGCTGTTGTTTAAATAAGGGCAGCGAATGCCGGCGATGTCTTTGAAAGGAAGATTAAGATACTCATAGATCATTTGTTCAGCTTGGGGTGACAGCATAACCGGCCTTTAGAGCAGTTTAAAAAGTAAAGGTTTTAATTCGTTTTGCCGCCAACGCAAAGTTCGGAGTGATTTTGTTTGTTCGGATCGCAGGCATATGCGATTTCAATTCCAAGCGCGTTAAATATTGAATGTCCCATCATTATGCCCTTTTTTAGCTGAATACGCAATAAGTCCGCCCCGGATATGTTATTTTGGTAGAGAATATAACCGGCCTGCAGTTTCGTAAGTTTTTTTAGGGTGTCTTTAGTAATGGAGGTCACGTCGGCGGTTACGCGCTGGATGATTTGGGATCCGGTTTTGAGTGAAATTATTTTTTCGTTTTTATATGGCAGGTCGAGAAGCGCGGCTAGATGAGCTTCAAAGGTAGTGATTATGTTTTTTGGCCGGTTTTGCGACTGGAGTTGCGATTCATATGTAGTCGATGCTGGTTGTCGAGCGTTGACTTCAAGCAAATAAATTTTTCCAGTTTTTTCTTCAACTACCATATCCAGGCCGCATAATCCTTTCCAACCGGCGGCAGCTAAGCGTTTACCGACCTTGATTGTCATAGTTTCGAAGTCTTTCAGCTGTTTTTTGGTGAGCGTTTTGCGCGGTAATTCCCAATCATTACCCACGGTGGCGAAAGGAAGTTTGGTAAAGGGTGTGAGTCCGGTGATTTGGTAATTCAGCGGGCCGCTCAAAATATTTTTTCCCCAAACCACGACATTGTTGGTAAAAACCGGGCCGGAGATAAATTTGGTAACCCGTACTTCTCGACGGGGAAACGTATTGCGCAAAATAATAATTTGGTTTTTATTTTCAACCAGGATTGTTCCGCTCCCGGTGTGGGCGCGATTAAATTGAATAATATAAGGTACACCGGTCCAGGTAAGTTCTTGGCATATCGTTACTCGATGGAGTGGGAGCATCTCTTTCAATTCCCCAAGCCAAGTAATTTGAGATATTTTTTCTTCAACGATGTTAGCCAGTTCCGCTGGGGGGTTAAGGAGTGTCCAGCGATGTTCGCGGCATATTTTTTCGATGGCGGTGGTATTTTTGAAAACCAATAAACGAGGGTTTGTTAGCCCCGCCAAAAATGAGATTGTTTTGGGGTGTTTGAGAAGTTTGTGCGTGTCCAACTTGGCTTTTTCCGAAATAGAGAGTATATTTTGGTCGTGCGCCTCGTCGCGTTTGGTGGTCGATGCGCGGTTGGTGATGATGTAATAATTGGATGTTTGGGAAGAGAGTCCGCGTGCGCGCTCCAAATCGCGGGTCACATAGACTAAAGGTGCTGATTTTAGCGCTAATTCCAATGATTTCATATTTATCAATTATATCAAAAAATCCCTATTTTGACAATAGTTTTAGAGTTTGGGGTATACTACCTCGTATGCATGGATTAAAGCAGATTTTACAGCAATTTGGCGATGTTAAAATAAACGCGCCGCTGTCCTCGCTGACCACCTTCAAAATTGGCGGTCTGGCTGACTTTATACTCGAAGTGACCGAGACAAAAAAGTTGGTAGCGGGCTTGAATTTCCTAAATCAAGAAGGGATTGAATATTTTATTTTAGGCGGTGGATCAAACGTGCTGTTGCCGGATGAAGGTCTTCATAAAGTGGTTATCAGGATTAGGACAAATAAAATTTTTATTGATGGCGAGATGGTTGAGGCCGAGGCGGGAGCTTTATTTGGTTCGGTGATCACGACCGCTATTCAGCACAACTTGAGGGGGTTGGAATGGGCGGCCGGTTTGCCCGGTACCGTCGGTGGGGCGGCGCGCGGTAATGCCGGTGCGATGGGAGGGGATATGGCTCGCGTTTTGGAAAAAGTGACGGTGTGGCGCGATGGAGAAGAAAGGGATTTATCGCCGGATGAATGCGCCTACGGTTACCGTGAGAGTATTTTTAAAACTAATCAGGACGTTGTTTTACGAGCTAAATTTCGGCTCGCACCCGGAGACAAGAAAAAAAGTTTACAAATGATGCAAGATATTGTCCGCAAACGCAACGGTCACTACCCACCCTTTCCATCCGGAGGAAGTTTTTTTAAAAATGTTGTTCTTGAAAAATGGCCCGCCTCGATCGAAGGGTTGCCGTCCGATTTTGTCGAACAAGGGCGTGTCCCGGCCGGCTGGTTATGCGAGCAAAGCGGTTTAAAAAGTTTTGTAGTCGGAGGCGCGATGGTATCCAAGGAGCATGGTAATTTTTTGATTAATTACAAAAATGCTTCTCAGGCCGATGTGCTGGCCGTGGTTGATACAGTCAAGGAGAGGGTATATAATAAATTTAAGGTGGAACTCGAGGAAGAAGTCTATATCGTAAGGAGTTAATTTGTAACGTATCTGCTATGCGTATCATCATTACCGGTCGGGGGGTCGATTTAACGGACGCGATCGAATCGTATGTCAGTAGGAAACTGAATACTTTGGAGCGTTTTTTTTCCGGTATTATCCAGGCGGACGTCATGCTGGGTAAAGCCACCAACCATCATCATAAAGGGCGGATATTTTTTGCGGAATGTAAGCTGAAAGTCCCCGGTAAAGATCTTTTTAGTCGTCAAGACGCGAGCAGTGTTTACGAGGCGCTGGATTTGCTGCGCGCCCAATTGGAGCGTGAATTAAAAAAACGCAAAGTGAAACTTCGCGGTGTAGAAAAAAAGAATAAACGAACTTTGCGCAAGTCAAAAGAATATACGCCGCAAAGCGACTATTGATTATGGATTGGTTGAGGCGAATTAAAAAAGCTGTACCGGTGATTTTGGTATTAAGCGGGTCCTTCATGATTGCCTATGGTTGGGGATCGTACCATTTTAATGTTCATGACCGGTGGTATATCGCCAAACTCTGGCTGTTCGGTGTCGGAATGGCGGTTATTTTTTTTGTCGGTAAAAAAATTTCGCAAAAGACCACGCGGCGTTACCAGGCCAATTGGTTTTGGCGCGATATTGCCGATCAAAAGATGGAACAGATGTTTTTTATATCGGCATTGGCATTTGGGATTTTTTTATTTCGCCGCGAACTTCCGAGTCTGATATATATGGCCTGTTGGGGGGCGTTATTTTTTGGTTTTAGCCGTTCGCTCATCCAACGTCATCCGCAGGCGCGACCGTGGCTCGCCGCTCATAGCCAATGGTTTTGGTTGGGAGCTTTTATTTTTTTATTGGAAGCGATTTGGCAATATACCGCCTACCGGTTATATATTTTGGATGTCAACATCCGGTTCTTTAACATTGTCTTATTTAGGGCTATTGCCATGACGGTTTTTTGGCTGGGGTTAGCGGCCGGATTGCATTTAATTAGCTCGCTATTTAAAAATATTTTGCGTCACCTTGGCCTTGGCGCGTGGTTTGTTATTTTTATTTTTTATTCTTTGGTCTGGACCGTTAATATCGCTATTTTATATTATTCGGGGTTGTATATTTCGCCGATTGCTTTGCAGCACGCCGAGGGAGCGGGGAGTGTCGCCATCAACCGATTATCTTTTTTTCTTATCGCGACTTTTATCGTGGCCGCGATCATTATTTTTTCTATTTTGAGGCGCTGGGTGAAAGAGAGAAGCAAGGCGACTGACCTGTGGCACCGGCGATACGGTTACGTCGCTTTTACGGCGGCTCTCTTGGTCATCTTTTTTTTAACGTCGTTTTGGAACACGCCGGAGCGGGTGATAGCCCGTTCATTTTATGACCACTACTTTGTAAAGAAGTCGCCGGTGACGCTCGATCCCGCGGTGCAAAAAAAATTAGAAAAATTTGGTTTGTTTTATAATCAGGAGCAATTTTATGTGAACGAGCGCGAGTGGGTTTTTACTCCCACGAGCACGCTTCTTTTGCCGGCTCGTTTTATAAAACAAAAGCCAAATATTTTGATTGTTTTTTTGGAATCTTTTTCGGCGCGTTTGACCGGTGTGTATAACCCCGCGATGAAAGACGTGACGCCTCATTTTAACGCGTTCGCGGCCGATCCGCAGGTCACAGTTTTTAAAAAATACTTTAACGCTTCAACGCCGACCATCACCGGAACTTTGGCTCAGTTATGCTCTTTTTTGCCGCCTACCGGCCACAATGAAATTCAAAATGAGCGCAAGCTGCAGCACCATTTTTTACTTTGTTTGCCGGAAATTTTGAAACAACGGGCCGGTTTCCAATCCGCGACCTATGTTACGGCTGTGGATAAAACTTACGCCAATAAAGATGGTATTTTTGCCAGCATGGGAGTGGACGAAGTATTAGGTACGAAAGAGCTCGCTAAAAAAATTTCTGGAGAACCGCTTTCGTGGGGTTATTCCGACCATCAACTTTTTCCGGCGATGTTCAATATTATGCAGACAGCCAAGCAGCCATTTTTGATGATGCTCGCGACAGTCGATACGCATCCGCCGTATAATTTACCGAAAGACGCGGTAAATTTTAAAGACGGTTCGCAACCGGTTTTGAATATGGTCTACACAACGGATGATGCGTTTGGAAAATTTTGGAATGATTTCAAGCAAAGTCCATTCGCCAAAAATACTATGGTTGTAGCCTTGGCTGATCATGCCATTTTTCCGACCGCGCTCACCAAAGATATTTTTCCCGACGAGGCCGGCAAGCTGACCTATTATGATGAAAATTTTTTGGCGATGTATATTCCGGATTCTGTCTTGCCAAAAATTATTGACCGTTATGCTTCGGGGTTGGATATTACGCCGACGATTTTACAGTTGTTTGATTTGAATTTTCCAAATTCTTTTGAAGGTTACTCGATTTTTTCCGATCGCGAACGTTTTCCTAACCTGCTTGGCATGCATGAACTTGGGTTATATATCAACCAGGTAGACCAAAAAGGGAAGCGGCAAGTTGATTATAACCTGCCGACAGAAATAGCCTGTGACGCATCAGGCGTGGTTAGCGCAACCCCCGATTTGACTCTCTGCGATTATCTAAATTTCTACTCTTGGAAGCGACAAATGTTCGAGCAAGGTCGCTTTTGGAAAAAAACGTGAAATTATCTCCAAGTTATCAACAGTTTTGGCTTACTCGGAACTGCTTTTTAGTGTATACTATATATATTACTATCTATGCAGCTCGGAGAAAAAGTTTATGGAAATCCGAAAAGATTAGGGCTACTTTTTGTAAGCTTAGGTTTTTTTGTTTTAGCAGTCAGTTTATTTGCTTTCAATAAATTTTCCGTCCAACCGGTTCGTGCGGCGCAAGCTCCGGATATTATTACTTATCAGGGAAAAATTTTATCAAATAATTTGGCGGTGACGACAACGGTCAGCATGATAATTTCGGTT
>MFQK01000006.1:0-1446 GCA_001783035.1 Candidatus Magasanikbacteria bacterium RIFCSPLOWO2_02_FULL_44_11 | reverse complement strand
GGGTCGGTTGTATACACGGCCTCGGGGACCATCGGTACTCCGGTGGCAATCTCGGTCACGCCAACAAACGGTATTTTTACCGTCAACTTTGGTGGATCAGGAACCAACAGTCTTGATCCGACAATTTTTCAAAACAATCAGTCGCTTTATTTGCAGGTCATTGTCGGCGGTGAGACATTGGCTCCGCGTAAACAACTTACTGCGTCACCATACGCCTACAATGCCAAATTTCTCGATGGCGTAGCGGCTACTTCCACCGCGTCGTCTTCGACCTACATCCCGATTTCCGATTCAACCGGTAATTTTAATTTTAATCGTGTTACGTCGACCGGTCTTACTGTAACAGGCACGTCAACACTCGTGACCACCACTTTTTCTAAGTACATCGGTATCGGCACGACGACTCCGCAGGAAAAAACCCATCTTGTCAACGGTACTTTATTGATCGATAATCCCGTCAATCCAACCTTAAAAGGGGCGTATGGTACGACCAATGCCTTTGGTGTCTATGTCTCTGGTAAGTATGCGTATGTGGCTGATGGAGGGGGTGGTTTGAAGATTATCGATATTTCCAACCCGGCTTTTCCCACATTGATTGGTACCGATGGTACGTTTTCTTTGGATGCGTATAATGTTTTTGTCTCCGGCAAGTATGCTTATGTGGTCGAAACGGGGTGGGAGTTTGAGATTTTCGATATTTCCAATCCTGCCAATCCTACGTTGACGGGCAGCTATGCTGCAGGTGGCTTTGGTGTTTATGTCTCCGGTAAGTACGCCTATGTGGCTGGTGGTCCAAGCGGTTTGCAAATTATCGATATTTCCAACCCAGCCAATCCGACGTTGGCGGGTAATTATACGTTTTTTCCTTATGATGCAAATGGCGTTTATGTCTCTGGTAAATACGCCTATGTGGCAAATGGAGGGGGTGGTTTGAAGATTATCGATATTTCCAACCCAGCCAGTCCGACGTTGATTAGCACCCTTGATACGACAGGATCTGCTCTTAATGTCTATGTCTCCGGTAAGTATGCGTATGTGGCTGATAGTTCAAGCGGTTTGCAAATAATTAATATTTCCAATCCGGCGAGTCCAATTTTAGCCGGTACACTTGGTACTACAGAGGCAAGAGGTGTTTATGTATCCGGTAAATATGCCTATGTCGCTGATCTTTATAGCGGTTTGCGGATTATCGATATTTCATCTTCCACTAATCCTATGTTGACGGGTACCTATGATACGACCGGATCTGCCTATAATGTCTATGTCTCCGGTAAGTATGCCTATGTGGCTGATGATTCAAACGGTTTGCAAATTATTGATATTTACGGAGCGGATATTCATGCCGCCTCGATTGGTAATATATCCACCAACGACTTGACTGTTTGGGAAAATATTGATATCGGCAACAGCTTGAGTGTGCGCAATAGTCTTAATGTCGGGGTAGGC
>MFQK01000005.1:4556-8994 GCA_001783035.1 Candidatus Magasanikbacteria bacterium RIFCSPLOWO2_02_FULL_44_11 | reverse complement strand
TTTAGTGGGCAAACGGCTCCATGTTTGAGATTTGCCGTTCTTCTGTTTTGGATAAGACATTTTTGTGAGCAAGCAGAGAGATAAGCGAGGTAAGTTTCGTGTCTTCTTTGCGGACCAAAACTACCATGTCACCACGAAAATCAGCTAGTTTCTCATCAAGATAGTCTTTAGTGACCATTGTTTCTTCTATTTTGGTTAAACGTTGTTCAATTCCTTCAAATTTTCCGTCAATTCCTTCAAATTTACCCTGCACATAGTGAGCAAAATCACTGATGGCCTCGAGGACATCTTGGATCGTTGGGTTATCTTTTTTGTGGACCATAAATCGCATAGTGTTAATAGTATAAAACGACGCGGACGAAGCGTCAAGGGTGAGTATAGCAATAGTCAGATAAAGTTTTCATAAAGTTTAATGGTGGTAGTAATACGCTCATAAAAAAGCTCTTGTTAAACCAAAGTAGAAATGTCACCTTATAAAAAAGCTCTTTGACCGGTTGGCCTCTTTCCGTTATAATGCTCGCACTTGTATGGTTGATTTTCAAAAAGAATTGAACGCCGAGCAGCACGCCGTCGTGCAAAAAGGCGACGGGCCGTGTTTGGTGTTGGCCGGCGCCGGCAGTGGCAAGACGCGCACTATCACGTATCGCGTGGCCCACCTCTTGGAGCAAGGCATCAAGCCCGAAAATATTTTACTGGTTACTTTCACGAATAAAGCCGCCGATGAAATGCGTCGCCGTGTGCAACATTTGACCGGCATGCCCTCGGTGCTTCCGTGGTCGGGGACGTTTCATCACGTGGCCTATCGCATTTTACGGATTTACGCGCCACTCCTCGGTTACGGCAACAATTTTACAGTGCTTGACAGTGATGACAGTGAATCGATTATAAAATTGTGCATTAAGGAAACCAAGCCGGAATCGGCTGGCAGCGGCCAGGCGGCCGGCAAAAAATTTCCGTCAGCGCGTGTGGTGGCCAACATTTTAAGTTACACTCGCAATGCGGAATTGCCAATCGATAACGTCGTTGACACGCGCTGGTACCAGTGGACGCCGTACATTGAAGATTTCAAACAAATTGCCGCGAGCTACGCCAAGCGAAAAAAAGAAGCGAATGCCATGGACTTCGATGACCTGCTCGTTAATTTGTTGCAGTTGCTGAACGCGCCGCAAGTGCACCAAAAATATGCCGGCCAATTTAAGTATGTGTTGGTCGATGAATATCAGGACACGAATAAAATTCAAGCCTCGATCGTGCGGCAATTTTCTTCGCTGCATAATAATGTGATAGTCGTTGGCGACGACGCGCAAAGTATTTATTCGTTCCGCGCCGCTGACATTCAAAATATTTTACAATTCCCCAACGAATTTCCCGGCACAAAAATTTTCAAACTCGAAAGCAACTACCGTTCGACCGAAGAAATTCTCGAAGTCGCTAACAGCGTTATCTCGCACAACCAATCGCAGTATAAAAAAACGCTCAAAGCAATCGGCCATCGCGGACCGAAGCCGTTTTTATACCCGCAGCTCGACCAGCAGTCGGAAGGAAATTTCGTCGCCTCGAAAATTGAAGCCTTGATCGAGAAGGGGACACCGCCCAAAGAGATCGCCGTTTTGTTCCGTGCTTCGCATCATTCCCAGATGCTCGAAGTCGAGCTAGTGCGCCGCGGCATTCCCTATGATTATCGCGGCGGCGTGCGCTTTTTTGAACGTGCTCATATTAAGGACGTATTGTCGTATTTGCGTTTGATGAATAACATAGCCGACACGGCCGCCTGGTTGCGCGTCTTGATGCACGAAGAGGGAATTGGTCCGGGTGCCGCGCAGAAATTAATCGCGGTCATTCGCGAAGCGAAAAACATCGAAGAAATTTCCGGCCTGGGGGCGGCGGTGCTCGGCGCCAAGGCGCAAATGGGCTGGAATAATTTTATGAAAATTTGGGAAGCGATGCTTTCGAGCGTGGTCCGCTCACCGACCGGGCTCATCGATGCGCTTGCCCAGTCTGCTTACCGCGATTATTTGGACACGGAATTTATCGATAGCCGTGAACGATTGAACGATATTAACCAACTGGCGCTGTTTGCGGAGCGATACGATAAGCTCGATGATTTTTTGGCCGAAGCGACGCTCGAAGAATCATTCCGCGCGCTCGGTGAAAATGGCAAAGAAGATACGCGCGAGAAAATTGTGCTCACGACCATTCATCAGGCCAAGGGGCTCGAGTGGGCTGCCGTGTTTGTTTTGAATTTATCGAGTGGCGCTTTCCCTAGCGAGCGCGCTTTGAAAGAAGAAAATGGTTTGGAAGAAGAACGCCGTTTGCTCTATGTGGCGATTACGCGCGCCAAGAAAGAATTGTATTTTACCTTTCCCATGACGGGCGGCTCATTTGGTGATTTTCTCTCCGGTCCGAGCATGTTTCTCGACGAAATTGATTATGATTTAATCGACGACCACTCACTGTTGGTCAACCCGACTGTGCTCAACGACCCGAAAGAAGATATCTCATATATAGATGAAGATGTGAAACCGCGGAAGAAACCAAAACCGGGTAGTTTTCTTATTGATGTGGATGACCTCTAAAAACAAAACAACCTTCTTTAAGAAGATTGTTTTGGGTGGTGGACGGTGGGGGAATTGAACCCCAAAGCTAAGGTGGTAAGCCGTAGCTGCGGCACCAGCCGCGCACCGCCCTGCCGACCACCGTGGCAACAGTACAATAACCGAAGTAAATTTTTCATAAAGTATTAATCAAAAGAGCTCCCTTGCGGGAGCTCTGGAATTCAGTGCGGCTTTTGACTGCAGCTAAGACTTACCACCTAAGAAAAGGATACTACGGATTATAATTTGCGTCAAGAATAGACTTTATAAAAATTTTACATTGATAAGTAATCTTTAACACTGAAAATTTGTTGGATGGGCCGCGGTGTTCCGCGACCCATCCCAGCCTAGTGCCTCCCATACGCCCATGTTCCGGGCACGAACTCTTTGTAGAGTTCGGAGGGAAGGTGAGCCTTTCGGCAGTCATTCATGGCACGCGCCAGATCTTCTTCATCCTTCGCCTGCCAGAGCTTGCTGAATAGCGCCTGGTGTTCCAGGGGGACATCTGCCAAAAGTTCGAGCTGCCCATCGTCGAAAGGTCTCGACGAAAAATGCTGTAGCAGATCAAATACGCCTACGAAACCGATAACTACCAAACTCGAAATTGCTTCGAAAACTTTCAACTTATATTTTTTCTCCGTGGGCACGGTCTCCTCCTGCGTAGCCATCGCTTACAACTATAGCTCCACGTCAAAGGAGCGTCAATATAAACTTAAAAACAAAAAACACCTCGGATAGAGATGTTGTTTGTACTTCGGGAGTCCCAAAAGAGGACTCCCATATGTTTCTTTACGACACCGTGAAGAGGTTGAAGGTGAATGTCGCCTTCCCCGCTTCTTTCCTGGTGTAGCGGCCGCTCTTGAGCCTGGGCAGGCGCGAAACGCCGATCACGAGGACGCGATCTCCGCTTGCGAGTGAGACCGCCGGGTACCTGGCCGGAATTTCCAGCCCAAGGTTGAACCGTTCCACGATCACCTTGAGGAGTTTCTTATACGACTGCTCCGCGAACACGATGACGCCCAGCCTCACCCAGTCCTTCAAATCCTTGACCGACAACTGCTTCTTGTCGATCTGGCAGTTCCGTAGAAACATGTGCCAGTCGATATTGAAACCAAGATAGGTCTTGCTCATCTTTCCTCCCGGGAATTAAAGATCGAACAGGCCGGAGACATCTTCATACAGATGCCGCATCGTTGAATTCCGGTAAGGGAAAAAATTGAGTGGAGAAACTTCCGGAACCACCACCCCTTCCCAACCGGTTTGAAGCACCATCACGGCGAACGATTCGAGCGGTGCGACACCATCACCGGGAAACAAGTTGCGTCCCCGGCTGTGGCCGCGTTTCGGATCGAAGTCGTTGCAGTGAATCTCCTCTACCAGATGATGAAACTCCTGCCAGCCCTCCCAAAGCGCGGCTTCGAGCTCGCCCCGGTCGGTGGGAAGATCACCCACACCTACACAATCAAAGTGCCATTCCAGGTAATGCTGGGTGTCAAACACCAATCGCGGTTGATACTCGCGGGCAATTCTTTTGAACTGGTCCAAAGAAAGCGCGCGCTTTCCTTCTCCGTTCATGACGGAGCAGGTTTGGAGAAGCGCCAATGGCCGATCCAGCGTTTCTTGCCAGCGATCGGCGTAGACAACGATCGGCTCAATTTGGTTCTTGGGCAAGATGTCGCTGAGCGAGTAACCCTTTGGCTCAAGCATACCCAGCCAGTTTGCCACAACGTTGTACCAGTGCGTCCGATTCTCGGCGAGGCTCCAGCTTTGGTGCCAACGCAGACCGAGACCATACTTGTTCGCGAGCTCGCGAATTTGGTTGGCTTGTCCGCGATTGTGGCTGC
>MFQK01000005.1:0-4547 GCA_001783035.1 Candidatus Magasanikbacteria bacterium RIFCSPLOWO2_02_FULL_44_11 | reverse complement strand
TCTCCGCTCCATCAAAGCCGGCGTTCTTAATCTTCCGCAAAGCGCGGTCCGCCGGCGTTCCCGCCAACGAGATGGTCGGCAGGAAAATTTGAATAGCCATGCGTTCCTCACTTCTTGGTTGGGAATCCGCTGTATTTCTTGTACAAGTACACGTTAGCCACCATTAGCGCATTTCCAATGAAGATCCAGTATTTTCCTTTCTCGAAAAAGTTAGAGTCACCTTCGCCGGGAAAAGCCCAAAGCATGTTGGCGAAGAAGAAGACTAGCATGATGCTGGTCGCGCCGTTTATAAATATATGAATCACGGTGCCTCCGTCCTTTCGGTTAGGTCCGTTAAATTTTCAAAGAACGGACTATCATACATTGGTCGGGCCATTTTGTCAATGATATGTAAAGTAACTATTCAGTTCCCTCCAATACAAACTTCTGATTCACCGGCGTCAGCAATTCTCCCAGCCGCTCATATCGAGCGTGGCCTTATGTACCGCTGAGTGTGAACACACACCACTCCGTGAAGGTGAACAACGCTTCCGCGATCTCATCTGGCGTGTACTCGTGCCGCCCTTCCAGGCGCGGCAGGCCACTGACACCCATGACGATGATCCTGTCTCCGTTCACGAGGGAGACCGCCGGCGCCTTGTGAGGGATTTGGCCCTCGATGCCATACTTTCCCGTCATCACCTGGATTGTTGCCAGGTGAGACGGGTTGAAGCAGTACACGAGGCGGCCACTCTTGCGTTCTTCGTCGACGATGCTAACTGCCATCTCTGGGTCGATCTTCTTCTTGATGATGACACAGTTGTCAGGAAACATCGACGGCGCGATCCCGAAGCCGAAGTAGGTCTTCATTGTTTGTCCCTCCGCCAGGAGAAATCCCGGTAATTGTGCCAGGCCGGATGCCTGATGCAATTACGTAGTTTTTCACCCTTTCAACGTATCATCACAACGAACAATTATATCACAAAAACAGCCTTTTGTCAAGGTATAAGCGCACAAAACGCCTTATATTAGCCATTTGGAGAAAAACTCGAAAGTCTGCATAGCCTGTTTGCCAATGTATTATTGACATAAAAGCAGCTTTCCTAGCGATGAGAAGTGAATTTTTTTTACTTCCGAGCGATTAAAGATCTAATTTGTTGTTTTTTTTCTGGGTACGGACTAACAATAATATATGTATCTTTGTCTGGAGAATTATTTGTATCAGCGAGTTCTTTAAACTTATATTCATCACCAATATAGTACACTCCATAAAAATTATCTATTGGCGGCCTAATTTTTCTCGCCAAATTATATTCAAAATCCTTTTTGTAATTAATATATTTATCTTCATCCTCAAAATATATACCATCTTCTTGAGATTCCGAAATATAAATTAAATCTAAGTCGCTATTTAGAGAAAAATTTTTACGGGCAAAACTGCCATGGATAATGACGGCCACAATCCCTTTATATTTCTCACCATACTGAGTCTTTTTCTTCAAAATTATTGAGTTAATTTCTGTTACAATGTCTTTGATGATTTTTTCTTTTGGTTCTATTGAATAGTCCTCTTCTTCTTTGGGAATTACTGTTCTAAAATACTCTGCTATTACCGCTGGTTTATGCGCCGCGCCTTCATTAATGATTTCTAAAAGCCTCAAGCCAGCTTTGCGATAATTCGTGCTATAGATTTGCTTCACGGCAGGAAGTGTATATTTAAAAAATTCCTGTTTACCATATTCACCACAGATTTCTGAAAATACATTGCTGATTATTTTATCTAAATCAGCCTCATTCGTGACTTGAAAATCGTAAAACATTTCCTCTGTTTCATCTTCCACAATCGATTTTTGAGGCAGCATCTCTGATTCTGGTTTTCCCCGGTATTTCTCAATCATAACAAGTCAAAATTATTGGCTTTTATTTTTATTCACTATTTCAACAATGCGAATCGGCAGTCTCTGCTGGAGTTTTCTCTTCCAAAACCAATAAGCAGGATCACCCCATCGCATTTCATCAGCCTGTGCCTCTTCCCACGCCTGCTCATCTATTTTTTGTATTTGATCGATTGGCAATTCTTCGAGTGGTAGTAATAAAGTCATGCCGTCTTTATGAAAAATTAGTTCTCGTAACCTAAAAGCGGCTGTAAGTATATCTTGGGCTGATGCGCTCGTCAGTCCATCTTCCGGATGGGTATGAAAGCTTACTATTCCTTCTTTTCCCATTCTTCTTTCTTCTTCATAAGATTCACCGACAACAGCGTGTTCCTCCCATCTCGACTCTTCCAGTAATTCGATTCTGCCGTTTTTAATTCTGCCCCCGACTTCTCTTTTGGGGTTTGATTTTCTCAATTTTTCAATTTCTTCATGCAGAGGCAAAATTATAGTTTCAATTTCGAGAGTTATTTTTTCAATTTCTTTTTCAGTTATCTCTTTCGATTTTTCGACTTCTTTAAAATTAAGTTTTTTTTCTATGTTTGACACATTTTTTTTAAAAAAATTAGAGATTTGTCGCAGCACTTTTCACAGCGCTTATTTTATCAGATTATCAATATTCGTCAACAATAGATTCATTTTACATAAATATTTTTCCATAACAGAAAAGTAGAAATATTATGAAAAAATAAAAAAACAACCCAGAAAATCTCGGTTGCTTTATTTCTGGTCGACATTATGGTTGTCGACCGTACCAACCCGCGAGGGCGTTATGCGTACACCACCTTGGCCACGGGGTTCACCGTGAACAGGGAGAACATAAACTTCGCGCCTTCCGCCTCCTTTCGGGTGTACTCGTGCCGCCCTTCGAGGCGCGGCAGGCCGCTGACCCCCATGACGAGGATCATGTCGCCGGTCCCGAGGGTGACCTTGGGCGCCGTGACAGGAATCTCTACTCCGATCCCAAACCGCTCCCTCATGATCGCGATCGTGGCCCGATGCGACGGATTCAGGCACGACACAAGCTTTCCGAGGTGGTCCATCGCCTTGATCAGCCTTACGCCCCTGGTGATCCCGATCCTGCTCCTCTTGATGATGCAATTCGTCGGGAACATCGAGGGAGCGATACCGAATCCAAAGTACAGCATGTTTCCTCCTTCCGGGTGAAATCCCGGTAATTGTGCCAGGCCGGATGCCTGATGCAATTACGTAGTTTTTCAGGCTTCTTCCTCATTCCACAACGAACCATTATACCATAAAAACAGGCTTTTGTCAAGGTGTAAACAACAAAAATAGCTTAGTTTAGCCATTTCTTAAAAAACCAATAACGTCAGCTGGGCCTGTTTACCAACTATTGACACAAATAGTCTCTTCCTATATACTGATGCCTAGAACGACCAAAAAAACTCGTGGCTGAGCAATAAACCGTTCAGCTTTTTAATTAAAAAAACTTCATCACAATTTTTACGAAGCTATGCCAACATTGAACCAGTTGATCAAGCGACCGCGCCAAGCCAAGATTCGCAAGACAAAAACTCCTGCTTTGCAATTTACGGTCGACAACCTACACCGTCGCATGACCACCTTTGCCAAAGGCAGTGGTTTCAAACGCGGCGTCTGTACCAAGGTCTATACGACCACGCCGAAAAAACCAAACTCTGCTTTGCGCAAAGTCGCCAAAGTCCGTTTGAGTAACGGTATGGAAGTCATCGCCTATATTCCGGGCGAAGGTCACAACCTCCAGGAGCACTCGATCGTGCTTATCCGCGGCGGTCGTGTGAAAGATTTGCCAGGTGTCCGTTACCATATCATCCGCGGTATTTATGACACGCAAGGTGTCGCGAATCGTCGACGCGGCCGTTCTCTTTACGGCAACAAGCGTCCGAAAGCAGCTAAAAAATAAAGGCGCTCGGTACTTTCATTTTTTCGCCTCGCGGCCGCTTTAAGCCGATGTCGAAAAAATGAAAATACCTTCACTTACGACTCTAAATTAAAAATACTATGCGTGGAAAAGCAGCTAAACCAAGAGACATAAAACCAGATCCTAAATTTGGTAATGTTTTGTTGGCTAAATTTATCAACAACATCATGCAGCGCGGCAAGAAAACTGTGGCCCAAGGAATCGTCTACGAAGCGCTCATCAAAGTGGAAGAGTTGAGTAAAAAAGATCCGGTGAAGATTTTTGAAGAAGCCGTGAAGTCGATCGCTCCGCAAGTGGAAGTCCGTTCCCGCCGTGTTGGTGGCGCGAACTATCAGGTGCCGATGCCGGTGCGCGGTGGTCGTCAGAACGCGCTCGCGTTCCGTTGGATTATTGATGCCGCTCGCAACAAAAAAGGCCAGCCGATGGCGCAGAAGCTCGCGACTATTTTATTTGAAACGAGCCAAGGTACCGGTGACGCCATGAAAAAACGCGACGATATGCACAGAATGGCCGAAGCCAACAAAGCCTTTGCCCACTTTGCCCGATTTTCCAAATAAGCAATTGGTATAGAATGATTCAGATGGTGTTTGAGCGGGTTATGTCGCCAAGGCGACATCCCCGAGGCCTCGCGGCCGAGGAAAGCGAAAACACTATCTGAATCATTACTACCTAAATGATTATTATTTTTTTTATGCCTCGTGAATATCCCTTAG
>MFQK01000004.1 GCA_001783035.1 Candidatus Magasanikbacteria bacterium RIFCSPLOWO2_02_FULL_44_11 | reverse complement strand
AGGCGCATTGGTTCGCATCACAGCGCAATCGGAGCGTACGAGGCAGTTTCAAGCCACCACGCGCTCCGCGCGTGCGAAGTGGGTTCGCGCAAAGGTTAATACATCTCCGCACAATAAAATACTCCGCATTTTTTTGCGGGATATTTTATTGTGATGTAGAATGGCGAGGGGATTCGAACGGAAGATGGTAAGAAACGAAGTTTCTTACATGCCTAGGAAAGCTCACGAAAACCCGAAGGTTTTCGTGAAGCGAACGAAGTGAGCGCGTTCGAATAGGTCGCCTTTGGCGACCGCCCTCTCTCTCCGCAGATCGCGACAAAGTGAGTTTAACTGCTCACTTTTGTGCTTTATCGATGGCTTTGCGCCCGGTTGCGGTCGGGGCGTAATTATAGTATAATTACTTCATGAAAAACATTGACGAAGTCAGTAAAGAGCGCGCCATAAAACTTTTTGGTAGCCAGGAAATTGAAAGTTTTGCAGTTGGAACCACGAAGGGTTTACAACAAATTCACGTCTATCTTTTTGGCGGTCTTTATGATTTTGCCGGTGAAATTAGGACTTGTGATATAAGCAAAGGCGGCTTTCGTTTTGCTTCTCACTTATACGTGGCGGAGAGCTTGGCTAAAGTGGAAAAAATGCCCGAGAAGACCTTTGAGGAAATCGTGGCTAAATATGTGGAGATGAACATCGCGCACCCGTTTATGGAGGGCAATGGTCGCAGTATGCGGATCTGGTTAGATTTAGTCTTGAAAAAAAATCTGAAAAAGTGCGTTGATTGGGCCCAAATTAACAAAATGGATTATCTAAGTGCCATGCAACGCAGCCCAGTTAATAGTTTAGAAATCAGAGAGCTTTTGCGAGGCGCTTTAACCGACAAAATAAACGACCGTGAAGTTTATATGAAAGGTATCGAGCAGTCGTACTATTACGAAGAAGAGGATTTCTATAAATAAAATTAACTTAGGTACTTCTGCCTGTCCTGTTGCCTGTCCTTGCGTAATCTTCTAATTAGTGGTAATATCACGGCTACTTCAATAGATTATTTGTTTTTAGCAAAGACATCCTGGTAGGGTGTCTTTTTATACTAAGGTGGAAATGAGAGTTTAATGCCGACGAGGAACCGCGAAAGCGGCAGAGACCCCGTTCCTGTTTTACAGGACAGAGGTCCGGCCCCGTCGGCATCAAGCTCTTGTTTTTTTATCAATAAGGTAAATTGTGGTATAGTATAAAGTAATGAATCTTACTCCATATGAATATTCTCATTGTTGAAGACGATAAAGAGACGCTGGACTTTTTAAGGGACTCCCTCAAAGCGGAGGGTTTTGTTGTTGATGTGGCCGAAGATGGAAATGACGGTTTATACAAAGCCAGGATAAATTCATATGATATTGTTGTTTTGGATATTGGCTTGCCCAACAAAGATGGCAGGCAGATTGCGGCAGAATTGCGCGCGGACGGGAAGTGCATGCCCGTTCTTATCCTTTCCGTTAAGGGAGAAATCAGTACCAAAGCAGAGCTTTTTGATATCGGGGCTGATGATTATGTGGTAAAGCCTTTTTCGTATATAGAGTTTGTGGCGCGAATCAGGGCGCTTCTGCGCCGACCAAAAAAGCTTGAGGGCAAAATTTTGCAGATTGAGGATTTGGTTTTAGATGTCCGCAAACACATAGTGACGCGGGGAAAGACGCAAAAATATTTGGCTCCAAAAGAGTTTTTCCTTCTGGAATATCTGATGCGGAACGAAGGCAAGGTTCTCACGCGCGCGGAAATTTTGGAGCACGTTTGGGATATAAACGCCGATTTGTTTACCAATACCGTGGAAACGCATATCGTAAATTTGCGCAAGAAGCTTAGGCAGAGAAACAAAAGGGAACTTATACACACAGTGTCCGGGACGGGGTATAAAATCTGTTGACTTTTTTGGTTTATTTTCTTGTTGTGTGGTATAATAGAAATGTTCGATTCCTAAGGTCGATGGAATCTTTATTAATAATTAAATTCAAAAAATATGAATAAACTAATGAAAGAAATTTTGACGAACAAAAAAATCAGAAACTACTCGGCTTTATTGACGCTTGTGGTGACAGTGATGAGCGTGGGGACGCCGTGGCAGGAACCCGGTCTTTAGATTTAGTTTTTGCCGCTTCGTGAACTTGGTGATAATATAAAATTCACCCAGTTTTTTATGCCAATGAAAGCCCTCCTTTTTAAATTAATCGAACCTAGGGCGAAAGACGAAGACGACCGCCGGCAGGAATTCATTTTGAATATTCTCCTAGTTTCTGCTGGGCTACTTTTAACAGTTTCCATCATCAGTAGCACAGCCACCCTCTTCTTTTTTTCTAATACAGAAAGTCGTGCTAACAACGCATTGTCTTTCGGCTTGTTGTTCAGTCTTCTGGGTCTTCTTCTTTTTCTTTACCTTGCATCTCGAAGGGGATTTTTTAGTTTTGCTTCCCATCTTCTTCTTGGTATTTTTTTCTTACTAGTTATATACATGAATTATCGGTGGGGTGTTGATCTGCCTTCCACGATTTTACTTGACGCCCTCGTTATTGTAATGTCGGGAATTCTTATCAACACTCGCTTTGCTTTTATCACGACGGCCATTATTGCAATGATAATGACGACCGTAGATATTTTACAGAAATCACAGATTACTGAGGTAGATCGTTACTGGCGGGATGAGCCATGGTTGATCACAGATACTATAGTGACATCAGTCATCTTTCTCATAATTGCCATCGTCTCCTGGCTCTCCAACCGTGAAATTGAAAAATCGTTGGCAAGGGCTAGAAAATCGGAAGCGGAATTAAAGATAGAACGAGACTCGTTGGAAGTAAAAATTGAGGAAAGGACAAAAGAACTCAAAGAAACGCAGGCAGAGAAAATGACTCAGCTGTATCGTTTTGCCGAATTTGGCCGGCTTTCAGCCGGTCTTTTTCATGATCTCATCAATCCCTTGAATGCCGTCTCACTTAATGTGGAAAAGTTAAGAAATCAGTCAGTATCCGGCGCGCCTGCCACAGCTTTATCTATGAAGGCCTCGGAGCAAGCAGGCAGTTGCGTAGACAGAGCCGTGCGCGCGGCAAAAAGGCTGGAGGATATGGTCGTGTCGATTCGAAAACAGCTCACCCGTCAGGAAAATAAGATTACTTTCTCGTTAAAAGAAGAAATTGAAGGAGTGATAAATGTGCTTTCGCACAAGGCGCAAAATGTAGGTGTTACCATACGATTTTTAACCGACGAAGATATACATCTTTTTGGGGACGCGATGAAATTTAACCAGGTGGCGCTTAACTTGATCGTAAACGCTATAGATGCTTACTTGCCCGCCGTAGCTTTAGTGAAGGCTGGTGCGTCTCCCCAAATTCCGACTTTAATCAAAAGAGAAATAATCGTTTCTCTGCAAGAAAAGAAAGGCACAGTTATTTTCTCGGTGAATGATCGTGGTATGGGTATCTCGGATGAAAACAAGCAAAAAATATTTGAGCCGTTTTTTACTACCAAGGCGGAAAGTGGTGGAATCGGCATAGGTCTTTCCATGACGAAACGAATCGTGGAAAAAGATTTTGGCGGAAGTATTGAGGTGCGATCGGAAAAGAACGAAGGGTCGGAATTTCTTGTCAGCGTTCCAATTGTACAGCCGGTTGAGTCAGCGGAGATTCTGGAGAATAATCAGACCGGAATAATGCAAAATATATTATAATTATTTTTATACCAGATATGTCCAAACAATTTTTATTGATAAAAGAATTATCTGAAGCAATCCGCCGACTGGAAATAGGAGAAAAACTTTTCGACAGCGAATTGGCGCGGCTCGTGTCTGAAATGACAAAAATGGAAGTTGATGAGGGAGGTCCCTACGCTCTGTCGGGTGACCAGCCGGAAGTTGAGTTTAACGCTCTCATTGCGCATTTTTTGTTTTTATGCGATGTGGAGCTTCCAAAACTGAAGGATTTTTTATACACAAGCGATGAAAAAGAGCGTGGAGAAGCGTTTAAGGCATGGAGGAACGTGGTTTTGAAAGAGAAAGAAGAAGATGTCCGGCACGGTCCACAATATACCGCCGGCGAGGAGCGCGTAATGGATTCGATCATGAAAAAATTTGAAGAAAGATTCGCTGAATTTTCTTCAGAGACAAGGGCTCGGGCGCGGAAAGCGATTGTAAAAACCATTCATGGCAATCGCGATAAGCAAATGTCGCTGATGAGTTTTTATACCAAACAGGCATTAGGAACCAATAAGGAGACAGTTTCCGATAATATGGTGGCGGAGATGGGGCTTGCTAATATATTTTTCTGGACGGCCTTTATTATTTTCGATGATTTTTGGGATGTGGATGAAGCGGCAGACCCGAAACTTTTGCCGATTGCCAATACCTTTGCGCGCCATTATACGGATTATTTTTCCCATCTCTTGCCGGCTGAAACCGAATTTCGAAGATTTTTCCACGCGCTTATGGACAAGCTCGACGCGGCGAATGCCTGGGAAACGGAATATTGTCGAGCGCGAGTGGAAAATAATATATTTTACATTCCCGAAGCTCTGCCCGATTATAAGGATTATGAACAAAAATATGAACCGGCTTCAGGACATATATTGGGGCCGGTGGCGGAGCTTGTTATGCGTGGCTCTCCGCTCGAGTCGCCGGAAATAAAGAATTTTATTTTGTATTTCAAACACTACCTTATTACCATGCAGTTAAACGACGACGCGCACGATTGGGAGGAGGATTTTCGGCGCGGCCATATTAGCACCGTGGTTGATCTTATGCTCCGCGACCTGCGGGAAACAGGCTGGCAAAAAACGACGATTGATCTAGAAGCGGATCTGCCGGAACTCAAGAAGCTGTTTTGGTTTACGACTATGCCAAAGTATGTCAAGCTTGTTTTTGCTAATGCTGAAAAAGCCCGCGCAGCGCTCGCGGCTATAAAAATATTTGAAGATGAAAAACTGCTTTTGCGGTTCATTGATAGGAATGAAAATATCGCCCGAAAAGCCGAACAGGAACAGGCGAGCACGGAAGCGTTTTTGCAAATGTATAGAGATTTATGATATAATCATTTTATAATTAAATACAGAGGCTCTTGAAGCCCAAAACCGTAGAAGGTCTTGGGCTTTTTCTTTATGAAATCTTTAGAAAATCTTTATATCTGTTTTGGCACAATAGCTTAGGGATTTTGGAACTCTACCAGTTTAAAAACATGGAGGATCAAATTATTTTAGACGATTTTCGCTGTGATTGTGGAAGACTCCTTTTCAAAGGAGCACTTTTGGAATGCAAATTAGAAATTAAATGCAAGAAATGCGGCGCGATAAAAACTATTTTGCGCTCAAAGAGCGTATGCGGGCGAAATGAATATGAGGTGGATCGTTGCGATTTTTTATTGAATGTCGATCAGTCCGGAAAATTATTATCAGTAAATGAAAACATGGCCAATATTCTTGGATATAGTATGGACGAGACGCTTGGCAGGCTATTGTTCGACTTTTTAAGACCAGAAGCTAATTTAAATGAGATGACTTTTCTATTTTTTGCGGCAGATAAACGACCGTTTAGGATATTAAGAAATTCCCTAAAACACAAAAAGGGGAGCGCTATATTTTTTGAAACATATTTCTTGCCGCGCTACAATGGCGATGAATTTATCGGGTATACAACGGCGAACTGGGTTATCCACAATTGATATCTATTGTAGACTTTATAAAGTTGTGATATACTCAATTTAATAAATTAAAAGATAGAGGCTCTAGAAGCCCGCGACCTTTACAGGTTCGGGCTTTTTTTGAAAATAATAATTATAATCTTTTGAAACGATATAAATAAAAATGATTCCATGGTATAAATATGTTGAAAAAATTTAATACAGAGGCTCGTGAAGCCCGAACCCAAAAGGTCGGGCTTTATTTATGAGAAATAATCAAAATTAAATTAAATTTTCGAATTGCGAAAATCAATAATTCAAGAAACATAGTCGAGTTTCAAAATATTGAAAATTAATAATTTCGCGATTCTGAATCACTAATATTATGAATATAATCAATAAAAAAATATCAAAGTTTTTACACGCGTTAAATATCCGATCGTTCGTTGTCGGACTTATGACGGCGGCAATGATTCTGTCGTCGGTTCCGGCACCGGCGTTTGCCGCTTTCGTGCCTGGAGAAACGTCTAACCCTAATTGTCTACCGACTGATCCGGGGTGTGATGTAACAATAGCATCGTTTGATGCGAATGGCGCCAATTTCGTAAGCGCCACGAGCACGCCGACAACGACTGTAAACCAGCTTTATAACGTCGACGGTGTGCTGTATTGGAACGGCAGCGTACTTTCGGGCGGGATGTCGCCAACATTGGGAGATGGACTTGTTTGGATCGGTAATGCTTCAAGCACAGCTGCCGCTGTAGCCCTCTCTGGCGACGCCACGCTTTCCAATGCTGGCGTTCTTACTATTTCCAATGTTGCAGTCACCCTTGCCAAACTTGCCGCAGACGCGGTCAACTCCGCAAAGATTATTGACGGAACAATCACACTCGCGGATATGGCTGGCGATTCGGTTGATACTGCCAAAATCGTTGATGCGACCATCACTAATGCTGATGTGTCCGCCACGGCCGCTATTATCTATTCCAAACTTAACCTTGCAAACTCTATCGTTCTTGCCGACCTTACAACAGATTCAGTTAACTCAGTAAAGATTGTTGACGGTTCAATTGTTGCCGCGGACTTGGCGACAGACGCAGTAACCTCTGCCAAAATACTTGATGGAGAAATTACCAACGCGGACATTGCCGCCACGGCCGCTATCGTCCTTTCCAAACTGGCAAGCGGAGCAAGCGGGCAGATTATCGTCGCTGATGCCGGTGGCGTGCCTGAGTATGTGGCTCTTTCGGGCGACGCCACCATAGACAATGCCGGCGCTTTAACAATCGCCAATCTGGCTGTCACCAATGCCAAGCTGGGTGCCGACGCGGTTACCTCGGCTAAAATTCTTGACGCCACAATCGCCACAGCTGATTTGGCCGATGCTTCTGTCACTCTTGCCAAGCTGGCGAGCGACTCTGTGAATTCCTCAAAAATCGTTGACGGTTCAATCGCCACAGCCGATATTGCCGATAGCGCCATCACTTACGGTAAAATTCAAAATGTTGCCGCAAGTAAACTGCTTGGCAATGCGACCGGCGCGGCCGCCACGCCTGCCGAGGTCGGACTTGGCGCCGGTCTTCAGTTTAACGCAGGCAATCTTGATGTCGCGCCATCCGTCGTCACATCTCTTACTACTCCTTCCGGGTCCAACGCGAACGGCGGCAGTGTTGCCAGTAATGTTCTCACTCTTTCTTTCGCAGACGGCACAAACCCCGGACTTATCTCAACGAGCACGCAAACCTTTGTTGGCGCGAAAACGTTTAATAGTTCCATTACATCAAACGCCGCTACAATTGCCCAGGGCGCATGGACCAGTCGCAGTATCACTGTGCTAGGATATAAATCCATCGCTTACGGAAATGGGATTTTTGTGGCGGTTGCCGATACGAATGCTCTCGTCACTTCGCCCGACGGCATTACGTGGACACAGCGCTCCGCATCGGCTTCAGGTATTTGGGGTTCCGTGGTTTACGGAAACGGACTATTCGTCGCCGTAGGTTATTCCGGAGGAACCGGAACGGTGATGACCTCGCCTGATGGCATTACCTGGACAAGCCGTACGGTGGCCGCGAACAACCAATGGAAATCTGTAACATACGGCAACGGATTATTTGTCGCGATAGCAAGTTCCGGCACCGGCAATCGGGTGATGACCTCGCCCGACGGCATTACGTGGACATCCCAGGTGTCCGCAGCGGATAATGGCTGGGCATCGGTAACATATGGCAATGGTACATTTGTGGCTGTCGGCGGACTTGGACAGCGCGCGATGACCTCGCCTGATGGTATTACATGGACAGCTCGTTCAATCGGATTTGATGATCAAATTTATTATTCCGTAGCTTATGGTAACGGTTTATTCGTGGTGGTAGGAGGCATTGGCGGCATTGGTTATGTGCAAACCTCACCGGATGGCATTACTTGGACGGACAGAACGCCGGCGGCGCACAACGATTGGCGTTCGGTTATTTATGCCGGCGGACAATTCGTGGCGGTTGCATCCACTGGTATCGGCAACAGGGTCATGGTGTCTTCCAATGGCATCACATGGGCAACGCAGGTGTCAGCCGCGGACAATAGCTGGAAAGGAGTAGCTTACGGAAATGGTATATATGTCGCGGTAGCTGATAGCGGCTCGAATCGCGCGATGACTGCCAGCGCCGGAGGCACTGGTTCTGCGCTCACCAGCAGCGGCAGTATCGCTATGGCTTCGATCGTTCCCAGCGCAACAGCCAATTCCCTCTATAATCAGAGCGGGACGCTTTACTGGAACGGGAGCCAACTTTCCGGCATTGCATCCGGCGTTACTTCCATAAATGGACTAACCGGCTCAACGCAGACATTCGCGGTTGGCACAAGCGGCGCGGATTTTAATGTTTCGTCATCCGGCTCAACGCATACATTTAATCTTCCAGACGCTTCTGGAACGGCTAGGGGTTTTGTTTCTACGGGTACGCAGACTTTCGCGGGTGATAAGACACTCAATGGTTTGGCAACTTTAAATGGCGGCGTTTCAATCGCAAATTCCACGGGTTTAACTCTCAATCCTTATGGCACCTTAGTGGGTAATACAACCGAACTGCGCTTTGGAGAACTGGCGGCAGGAGGGACAAACTACACGGGTTTTAAAGCTCCGGACGCGCTGGCCGCGAACGTGCTCTACACTTTGCCTTCGGCCGACGGAACATCGGGACAGGTGCTTTCAACAGACGGAACAGGGGTGTTGGCGTGGAACGCTATCGCGAGCGTTGGCAAATCGTCAACCGTTCATCACAGCGCTCCCACGACTTTGGCAATTATTCCAACGCATAATAACGCGGAAATTCATGTGGAAAGCACGGGCGGATTTACTATTGACGGGTCGGCTTTTACCGCAGATACTTTTGGCGCCACAATTATCAGCACTGACGCGGCGTCAGCGGTAACGCTTACTCCTTCAAACTTCGCAGGTTCTTTCTTGCGCGACGGCGCGAGCGATAGTGGATTTACTTCTCTTGATATTGACCCAGACACTGCTTACAAAATTACAGTTACAGATAACGGCGGCGCTAAATTCTTGAATGTGGTGAAATTCGGAGGTGGCAGTACCACTGCCAACGTTTTCACTAACGATGGCAACGCTTTTGCAGGTCTTGCCACTCTCGGCGCAACCGACAACAATGCTCTGCGGTTCATCACCAACAATACGGAAGCAATGAGAATTCTAGCTGGCGGAAATATGGGTATTGGTACTGCCACGCCCGCGTACAAACTTGATGTTTCCGGAACTATTGGCGCGACCGGTCTTGTTACTGGCGCGGCTGGATTCTCGGCGACGACCGGCGGACTGGAACTGGCGAACTCCGTTCCGGGAATAACGACCAACAAGCTTTATAATAACAGCGGCACGCTCTATTGGAATGGGACGCAATTTGTAAGCAGTCAATGGACGACGAGCGGTTCGGATATATATCGCAACACTGGCAGGGTAGCTATTGGCACTAATACTTTTACCGCTACTCAAACCAACCCCGGTCTTAGTGTCACAAACGGTACGACTGATATCACTACCGTTCCAGGGCAGACCATCGTTCGATACAATGCTAGCGGTTCTTTTACACCTCCAATCGGAGTGACGACGGTTCGTGTTCTCGTTGTTGCTGGCGGTGCCGGCGGTGGTGGTGGTGAAAGCTCAAGCGCCGGAGACGGTGGTGGCGGCGGCGGCGCGGGCGGTCTTGTCCACAACGCATCGTTTGCGGTTGCCGCGAATACGTCAATAACAGTGACGGTTGGGACGGGAGGAACAGGACAGACAGGCAATCAAGCGACTGTCGGCCCCGGCGCGGCTAACTCGGGAACTAATTCGATATT
>MFQK01000003.1:13958-19232 GCA_001783035.1 Candidatus Magasanikbacteria bacterium RIFCSPLOWO2_02_FULL_44_11 | reverse complement strand
TGGAAGGCGCAGCCAATTTTTTGCCGTTCGCCCGTGCGAACATTCCATATTTTTTCCGCCAAGAAAACGACACAATAAATAATTTTTCCACTCCTATATTCGCTAAAGCGATATATTCTCATTCACTCGGAAATGAAAAGTGCACTTTTCATTTCTCTCATTCATTTCGAATATGAAATACTTTCTCTACGCCCGCAAATCTACCGATGAAGATGATCGACAAGTTTTATCTATAGAATCCCAAATCACGGAATTGCGGGAGTTTGCCGAAAAAGAGAATTTAGAAATTATTAACGAATTTATTGAAAGCAAAACCGCCAAAATTCCGGGCCGCCCTATTTTTAATAAGATGATGGATAAAATTGATGCTGGGGGCGGATACGGAATTTTAGCGTGGCACCCTGACAGACTAGCCCGCAATTCTGTGGATGGTGGAAAAATTATTTATCTTGTAGACACTGGTAAAATTTTAGGGCTTAAATTCCCTACTTTTTGGTTTGATGCCACGCCCCAAGGGAAATTTATGCTTAATATCGCTTTTGGGCAGTCTAAATACTACATTGATAATCTGTCGGAAAATGTAAAACGCGGACTAAGACAAAAATTACGCCGTGGCGAAAGGCCTGGGCTGGCCCCAGTGGGCTATTTAAACGAATTAAGGCACCATACTGTGGTTAAAGACCCGGAAAGATGGCAAATAGTAAAAAAGGTGTTTGAGGCCTACGCCACGGGCAATTTTACAATTGAAGCACTACAAAAATTATCGTTTTCTTTGGGCTTGGTTAGCCGCCGTACCAACGAAGCATTAACTTTAGGTAGAATCCATAAAATGCTTCAAAATCCGACCTACTACGGCGTGTTTATAGTGCGCAACGAAATGTATCAAGGCACGCATGAGCCGATTATTTCTAAACGACTTTTTGATAAAATCCATGAAGTAATGAAGCAGAACGGCAAACCCGTTCATCCTGAAAAAGTAAAGAATTTTCCTTTCCTACGCCTGCTAAAATGCGGAGAATGTGGCAGATCAATAACAGCGGAAAAAAAGATAAAACCAAGTGGAAAAGAATATGTGTACTACCGCTGTACTAAAAAACAACGAGTTTGCCGACAAAAGTACGTTGAACAAAAAGAACTGGTGAAACAAATAAATTCCATTATTAAAAAAGTTGCTTTCAGCGATGCGGTTCGAGATAATTTTTTATTGCGTTGGGAGCAAGACAATAAAAAATTAACGACTGCTTCCAGCGCAAATTCCAAAACGCTGAAAATAGAATTAAAACAGCTTGAAGAGAGATTGATCAGACTAACAGATGGCTACCTTGACCAAGTGATTGGGAATGAAGAATATACCATCCTAAAACAAAAAATTATCAATCGAAAAGTTGAAGTTAATGAGTCATTGAAAACCAATGGAAATAATTGGCTCGGACTCTTTAGGAATTGGATTTTAGAAGGCAACCAAGCCAAAAATATCGCGTTCGATGAAAATATGGAATCGAAACGGCGTTTCGTGCAAAAAATTGGCTCGGACTTCCGCCTGTTTGGGCAAAAAGTGTTATGGTTATGGGAAAATCCGTGGGCGATTATCGCCGAAAATCCCCCGATTGTCGTTACGAGCGGGTGACGGGAATCGAACCCGTCGCTCAACCTTGGGAAGGTCGCATATTACCACTATACTACACCCGCGAACGCTAACCGAAGCGGTCGCTTGTGGCGACCGCGTAAGTTCACCCGGGAGCCCGAGCTGTGGTTAATTCCTTGAAGGGATCGTGCACGTCGATGTATAAACGGATGTTCGACTCCTTGAGCCGATTGCTTAAAGTCTGGTTAATGTTCGGATACATTAATAAAATGTGGCTCGCGGTCCAAAAAGTCTCGTCGACCATTTTTCCGGCATCATTTTTTACTTTTTCTTTGCGGACATTGTTGAGCCTGATGATATGATAGCCATATTGAGTCTCGACTAATTCCTGCGACAGTTCGCCTTTCTTTAATTTTTTTACCGCATCTTCAAAAGCCGGCACCATATCTCCGCTTTTAAATTCACCAAGTGATCCGCCGGTATTCGCTGTTCCATCTTCGCCATATTGAGCGGCCAAAGCGGCAAAATCTCCGCCGGCTTTAACTTCATCAAGAACTTTTTTAGCTTTGACTCCGATGGCACGGCGCGCCTCGATATCGGTACTTATTTTCTCGGCAACTTTATTTTGCAGCAACAACGGTCGAATAACACGATTTTCGTACGATTTATACGGCCAGCCATAGCGATTCATAATTTCTTTAGCAATCGCCTCATCTGAGCCCAACTCTTTTAAGAGACTGTCGTAGACTTCTTTAATGTCGGCATCTTCAACTTTCAAACCAAGCTTCTTAGCTTCCTCGTCTACTAAAACATTGTTAACAATACGAATAAGTACTTGATCGGATAATTGTTCATCGGTCAATTGCGCGGCCGGTCCGGCGTTTTTTTGATCATAATCACGCACTTTTTTAATAGCTTCCAAATCTCCGCGGTAGTCACTGTAGGTAACGCGCTCGCCATTTATTTTCATGGCCGGCAAACGCAGGCCTTTGGCAACGAGAGTGCTGAAAGCATCGGTCGCTCCCATAGCATAGACGCGATAGACGCCGATACCAAGAGAGATAACCAATACCAGCGCCAATAAGCCGCCGAAAGCGATACCAAAAGTTTTTATATTTTGTTTTTTAGCAGACTGATCAGCGACAGACGGAGTTGGTATTTCTGATGGTGTTTGGTCAAAAGATGATGTTGACATAGGTTAATGAAAGAAATAAATCCACCATTTGCGTAAATTGGTGAGCTTAGAAGATTTTAACACTTCTATTTCAGACTGTCCATCCCCTGTTTTTTTACCCAATTTAACTATGGCCATCTGCTCACCATCTTTGACCATATTAAGTTCAGTCCGAGCTTTTTCTTCCACATAAGCGGGTGATTTCACATAATCGAGGAGTTCGATGGTTTCGATCTTTTTTGCTTCCCATTGCGCGGCTTCATGTTGTAGCCGTTTTATTTCTTGCTCTATTTGGTAATTTTGGGTATAGGCGCGAATGTAGGCAATTAATAAAACACCCACTATAATGAGGGAGAAACCGGCCACCCAGCGGGAGGCAAAAAATTGTTTCCATGTTTTACCCATGCTTTTTCAAGTATACCAGATTATTAAATACCAGTGGTAGACCCTGGTTAATTCGATTTCATAATCCTCTAAACAAAGTTTTTTCATACCTAGCGGATTTTCGTAACGCTTCGAGTTCTTCGCGCATGACTGTCCGATCGTCCCACGGTATTTTTCTGCCCTTGGTGACGACAATACACTGTTCGGTACCTTTGGCGGTGACGACGACGACATCACCGGGTTTGGCGAAAGACAAGGCGTGGCGAATTGCCAGGCGGCGGTCAACTTCGATAAATAAATCAAAACCATCTTTCTTTCCGGCTGTCCGCGCGCCTTTAGCCAGCATTTCAGCAATTTGGCCCGGATCTTCCTCAAAACAATTCACATCGGTAACAATCACGATATCTGCCAAGGTGCCGGCTATCTCCCCCATGGTAGAGCGTTTTCCTATATCTCGCCCCCCTCCGTCAGAACCGATGATACCGATTACCTTTCCGTCGTCTTTGACTATATTACGAAGTGTTTTAAAAAGCGCCCGAATACTGATCGGCTCGTGCGCGTAATCGACAATGGCCTTAAAAGGCTGTCCGGCGTCAATAAATTCCATCCGACCGGGAACGCCGGTGACTCGCGAAAAACCCTGGGCGATCTTTGAAGAAGCGACCCCTTGCGACTGGGCGACCGCGATAGCTGCCAGGGCGTTATAAACGTTAAAATCACCGGCCAGGGGTAAGTGATAGAGTTCGCCATTGGCGGTAAACTGCGAGCCATGGCCGGTTGACTCGACCAGTTGTCCGTCAATATTTTTTATGCCGGCTTTAGCCGGCCTGTGCATGAGACCAAATACCCAATGCTCCTCGGCCGGAAAACCCATGAAGTATAAACTGTGGACATCATCGCTGTTTACTATGGAAATTTTTTTAATTCGTTCACTATTTATTTTTTTGGCCGGAGCGCCAAGCGCGGCAAACATTTTACCTTTGTCGCGGCGTAAATTGTCGAAGCCGCCGTGTCGTTCCGAATGTTCGGTTCCCAAGTTGGTAAAAACGGCGATATCATAGAGCAAGCCATAGTGGCGGTACTGGAGAATTCCTTCCGAGGAAGTTTCGACGATCACGTAACGGCAACCAGATTGAACCATTTCGCGCAACAGTCGCTGGATTTCGCCACGGCCGAGCATAGTCATTTTTTTATCATTGAGCCATTTTCTTTCACCGATCTGGAATTCGACCGTCGATAAAAGACCGACCTTGTGGCCGCCCGCTTCGAGCGCGGAGGCGATAAGACGGCAAGTGGTTGACTTACCTTTGGTTCCTGTTACGCCAATAACAATAAGTTTTTGAGCCGGCCGGCCATACCACCAGTACGCGAGCCAGGCCAGAAACAAGTGCACCTTCGGTTTGAGACGCTCAAAGGACATGGTTTATTGTTTTAAACTGACTTCGTAGACAATTTGTTGAAGTTTATTGAGAGCTTGTTTAGCCTGGTCGAATTTTTGGCGGTTGTAACCGGTGAGGTCCATGTCGACCAGTTCGGCGATAATGGCTTCGGCGACCAGATTACAGTGGGTCACGGTTCTAAAATCTCGCGCGGTGGCAGCTTTGATGGCATAGCGCACAATTTCACCTGGTACATCGCAAAGGCCGGATACATAGGCATCGGAATCCAGTTTGAAAGTTTTTATTTCGCCAATCGGCTCGCGGTCTAAAAATTGTTTGAAAAGCACCGCTTCGGTATATTCTTCCAGAGCGGCCTTAAATGAGCCTTCGTCAAAGATACGGCTGTCTTTGGCATTTTTTTTACTGAGATCGAGCAATAAGCTTTCCGCTTTGGCCAAACTTTCTTTAGCTTCGGCTAAATTGTCGCGTTGGAGCGCAAAAATAGCTTTTTTGGCGGCATGTTGGGCGTCGCCGGCTTGTTTGATGACTTCCCGACGCTTTTCAGAATAAGAAAGCAGGTCGGCGCGTAATTTTTCAAAATATTTTTTATTGAGCATAACATTATAATCGGATAAATATACCTTTTTCGCTTTCCTCGGCTGCGTCGCCTCGGGGATGGTCGCCTTGGGCGACCATAACCCACTCAAAAGGCATATTCGTCCTTTTAGTATAGTAGTTAATAGAACTCTTAT
>MFQK01000003.1:8128-13948 GCA_001783035.1 Candidatus Magasanikbacteria bacterium RIFCSPLOWO2_02_FULL_44_11 | reverse complement strand
TAGCATTCTGAAGAGAAAAAGTCGAGTGCAAGATACCAAAAAATACCAAAAATAGGTCGGTGCTTGATTTCTTTGCAGAAACCTGATAGTATAGTTTCCGTTCAGATTGTGGACGGGTCGGTAGCTCAGCTGGTAGAGCAGATCCCTTTTAAGGATAAGGTCCCGGGTTCGATCCCCGGCCGACCCACTAAATAACAACAGCTTCCCTTGGGGAGCTATTGTTATTTTTATCGTGTTTGATTTGGGGAATCCCACAAAATAAAAACTCCCTTTTAATTGGACGGGCTATTGACATTCGCTCGGATTTTTGCTTAAATATTGTGTCCAACCTGAATCAGGTTTGGATAAGGTTTTGGCTCTTTTCCAACTCAACAACGAAAAGGAGCAGACAATGCTAACACAGGAACATGGGGACATTCGAGAGTGCACAGTAAGATTGAACTGGTTCAAGAACGAGGAGAGCCTCAGTGAGGCTACCAGCAAGGAGCGTATCAAACGCGCATTCAGGTCAGAGCTTTTTAATCTCGTCAACGCCGGACAATTTCCGCTGTCCCGCATCGATGATGCAGAGGTCGTCTCCTACGAATACATCAGCGATTGCAACTTCGAGGGAGAGTGGCGGGGGCCGTTCGCTGAGTACAGGTATCGGGTGCGGTTCCAGCTCAAGTAGCAACATCCGTGAACTATTTGGACGCTAGAAAAGGAGATACGCAATGGACATTCCTAAGTTTATCGTCTTCACCAAAGACGTCGATGTGTTGGTAGATCATGTCGCCATCAGTCTGATTACCGAGGATTACCTTAAGGATGTCCCGAATAAATCCTTGATCTTGGCCATCGTCTTCCTCGAGCCGGACTAAAGGAAACGCTGTCATGGGACAGGTGCGCAGGTTCACACCGCGCGCACCTGTCCCTCACTTCTTGAGACCGTCACGCATAGGGCGTGGCGGGTTCAAAGGGTGAACGATTGCTGGGAATGTTTGGTAATTGATTTGACTGAATATCTCGCTGAATTTTTTATTTTTTAGTCGAAGATAACTCTGAAAGAATTTGCGCACGCAGCGTCTTTATCTCGTTATCTTTTTCAAATAAACCCGGCTTTAATGGTGTTATATCGTCAATAAAAAATTAGCAACAACGATTTTTTATTTAGAAATCAGTTTATTGATGATAGCAATTATTCTTTCCGGCTGGGCAGTAGGCAAAAGAATATTTAATTTCATCACAAGCTCCAGTCGCTTTGGTAAATCTGTTAGTAAATCTTTCAGCGTGGCTGATAATTTTGTCGGAATGGTTTCTTCATGTGTTAAGGCTACCACACCCTTGTGTTCGTTAAAGAAGCGCGCGTTCTCTTCCTGGTGCGAATTGGGCAGGGGGATAATCACCGCCGGTTTTTTGATGGCGGCTAATTCGCTCAACGTTCCAAAACCGGCTCGTGCCACCACAATATCCGCCGCGGCGTAGGCATCTTTCATTTCTTCGCTAAAAAAATGGAAAGAGTGATAATGCGAGAATTTTTTGCATGTTTCTTGGGTTTGGTCGTCTGGCCTGGTCATGCCCGTCAAGTGGATAACGTGCCATTCCAACGGCAAAAAAGGCAACGTCTCGACGACAAGGTGGTTGATACTTGCCGACCCGGTTCCACCTCCCAAAACAAAAATAACCGGCGCATCGGCTGGTATGGAAAATTTTTTACGTGACAGCGCAGCATCTGATACAGATAAATCACGTACCGGATTTCCCAACCATTCGGTCTTCCTGGCTGGTAAATGCTCGGCGCTTTCTTGGAGCGCGGTGGTAATTTTTGTAGCCGCCGGAAACATGAGACGGTTGGCCAAACCCGGGCGGACATCCTGTTGGTGCACCCATGACGGGATACCTAAAAACCAACCGGCCCAGTGAAGCGGCACGCTCACAAAACCGCCACCGGAGATAAGCAGATCCGGTTTTTCACGACGCAAAATAAATAAAGATTGAAAAAATCCAATTTTAATTCTAAAAATATCTATAATGTTTTGGAGCGAAAAATAGCGGCGCCACTTTCCGGACGAGATAGTGAGAAATGGTATTCCGACCGCTTCCACGAGCTTTCTCTCTGGTCCATCATGTGTCCCTACCCAAACAAATTGCGCTTCTGGATGTGCCTTTTGATAAGCTTCGCGTATGGCTAACAAGGGCACCACCGGCCCTAATGTTCCACCTCCGGAGAGCATTATCTTCACAATGTAAAGGTTTGCATATAACACCCAAAAAATAATTATTGGAAGTATGCGAGTTAGTAGTGCATCAATTGTACTTTGAGCGGGTTATAAAGCTGAGGCGGATTTGCCGAAGGCAAAGAGCAATCAGCTTCATTCCTGAGACCTGCCAACCGAGAATCATTTATGGTTTTTAAATGGTGCAGGTCAAAGAAAGCTCAAAATACAATTACTTCCTAATAGTCACGAAGTTTAGTAATGATGTCTGTATGCTGGATCTTTTCAAGCGCCTTGGCTTCGATTTGGCGGATGCGTTCACGCGTGACGCCAAATTCTTGCCCCACTTCTTCGAGCGTATGTGTTACGCCGTCGAGCAAACCAAACCGCATTTCGAGAATTTTTTGTTCGCGAGGCTGTAAATCTTTAATCGCTTGTTGCACGTAATCGCGTAAAATCTGCAAACCGGCCTGCCTATCCGGTGAAATATTTTTGACGTCTTCAATAAAGTCGCTCAACTGCGTATCTTCATCATCGTCGCCGATTGGCACTTCGAGCGACATCGTGTCCTGTGAAATTTTAATAATATGATGAATTTTTGACACTTCCTCCCCCATTTCAGCGGCTAATTCTTCCGGCGTGGGGTCACGGCCTAAATCCTGCAACAAACGGCGCTGCACTTGCTGAAAGCGATTGATGGTTTCGACCATGTGTACGGGAATACGAATCGTGCGCGACTGATCGGCCAGCGCGCGAGTAATAGCTTGGCGAATCCACCAAGTGGCGTAGGTCGAAAATTTATACCCTTTGCGATAATCGAATTTTTTCACGGCGCGAAATAAACCGATGTTCCCTTCTTGAATTAAATCGAGCAGCGATAAACTTTTACCGACAAATTTTTTGGCAATCGAAACGACCAGGCGAAGGTTGGCTTCGATCAGCTTGCGCTCGGCAGCTTTATCATTACGTTCTTTGCGCTTGGCGAGCGACACTTCTTCTTCTCCGGTCAAAAGAGGGATCTTGCCGATTTCACGCAAATACATTTGAATCGAATCGGATGATATCTGACCCAGGTCGAACGGCACATCCATATCCGGCTGTTCACCTTGAAATTGTTTTAATTTTTCCTGCTGTTCTTTTTTGGTACCCAGCAGGCTACCGATTCCCTCCACAATAGAAATTCCGTTTCGCTCCATAATATCAAGAAAACCTTCGTAGAGATCGAGGTATTGTTCGGGGTGAGTGAGGATCGCTAACAATTCAACTTCGGTAATGAAACCGCGGTTGCGTCCTTTTTTTACTAAATCCCACAGCTGATCAACTCTCGGCTCGACGGCCGGTTGAAACGCCGGTTTGGGTAATTTTTGTTTATAGAATTGGTGTTTAGCACCTTTTTTGGCTGGCATCTTTGCCGCCTTGGTAATTTTTTTATGAACAGCCTTCTGGGCTGTTTTTGGTTTGGCTGCCTTTTGGACAGCTTTCACTTTGGTTGTCTTGGCTTTGTGAGCCTTCTTCTTGGCAGCCATGTACCTTATATTTAATTCCTATAATATTTGCATTTCGCGAACCAGCGCTTCCAGCTGAATCTTATCCCCCGCTTTCTCGGCCTGGCTAATGGCACGTTCTAATTCTTTACCGCGTTTTTTGCGCCACTCGTCCTTTAAGCGGTTCGCAAGCGAGATCACCTCCTGTTTCGCTTCCTGAGCGTTTATATCGGTGAAATTCTTATACGGTCGAAGCAATAACACATCAACGACATTTTCCAAGCCTTCTTTATGGAAATAATGGCGAATTGCCTCGAGGTCAAATTGATTATCCTTATTATAGAGGCTTTCGGCCGTTTCGTAAAGGCTGACGAGCGCTTCCTCTTCAAAGTACTCTTTTTTGAGATTTTCGCGGGCGACGCTGTAAATTGCCGGAAATTTGATGACCAGCGACCAAACCTCTTGGCCAAACAAGGCGAGCTGACTGGTGGGGATGGTTATGGAAGCGGTTTTCGCAGTTCTTTCCGTATCGGCGGCGCCGGATTTTTTGGGAGCCGGAATTTTTTTTAATTCCTGGCGAAGTAAGTTTATGTCGATATCGACCGCTTCGCTAAGCCGTTTCAACCACTCGTCGCGCTCAACAGCATGTGGGATCCGGTTAATTTCTACCAAGAGAATATCCGCTACTTTTTGTTTGGCCTGTGGGTTAGTACGGTCAAAACCATTCAGAGTAATACTGAAGTACCAGTCCATAATATCTTTCGCCGTGTCTACCGCTTTGAACCAAACATTTTTATCTTTTTTAAGGCACTCGTCGGCATCTTTGGCAAAGCCGGTTGGAATTTGAATCACTTGGCAATTCATTCCTTCTTCGACAGCCACACCAATACCGCGCTTGCCAGCGTTGATGCCGGCTTGGTCGGCATCAAATGCCATAGCGAGGTTGGTCGTATATCGTTTCAATAATTTTATTTGCTCCACGGTGAGCGCCGTACCCGAAGCGGCGATGACATTGGCCATACCGGCCTGATGACAGGCGACGACGTCCATTTGACCTTCAACCAGAACAGCTTGGTCTTTCGCTTTGATAGCGGTTTTAGCTTTATGGATGCCATAGAGCGCCCGAGATTTATCGTAGAGCGGCGATTGCGGAGTGTTGACGTATTTTCCGCCGGAGTGTTCGGTTTCAACCAACACGCGTCCGGTAAAACCTATGACGTTGCCGTGCACATCGCAAATCGGGAACATGACACGGCCTCGAAAGCGATCGTAAAATCCGCGACCAGACTTGACGTCGGCGCCGTCTCTTTTAATCGTGAGCCCGACCGTCAACAGATCATCATAGGTGTAACCTTTCTTTACTAAATATTTAGTGAGTAAATCCCATTGGTCGGGAATAAAACCGATTTGCCAATCGATAATGGTTTGCTGCTCGACACCGCGACCGGTCAGGTAGTCGCGCGCCGGTTTCGCGGCGGCAAGTTCAACGAGGACGCGATGATAAAAGTTCGCGGCCACTTTATTTATTTCCATGAGGCGGGTGCGCTGGCTCGCGCTGCCGTCGTTTTTGAAAGCGGCGATTTCGACGCCCGCCCGTTTAGCCAGGAGTTCGAGCGCGCCGACAAATTCCAGGCCTTCCATTTCCTGGATGAATACAAAAATGTCACCACCCTTGCCGCAACCAAAACAATGCCAAATTTGTTTTTCGGGATGCACCATGAAGGAAGGAGATTTTTCATGGTGGAAAGGGCACGGGGCTTTCCAATTCGCGCCGGCTTTTTTGAGTTGGATGTATTCGCCGATGAGCTGGACGATGTCGATCCGGTCTTTGATGAGTTGGGTATCTGCCATAGAGGTCGGTGCTATAAGCGACTTATTAAAATCACTTTGGATGGTCGTACTCTAGCATAGCCACAGTCGAACTGCAACCAGTGGATACCTTGACAAAACGGCGATTTTATGCTACCATAAATACAGTTTATTGGTGATTTTAGGCTGTTTTTTAGCCTAAATAAGTATAAACCTTAAAAAGGAGGAATACACATGACGTTGCGGAATGCACTCACCGTATTCATCAAAGGGAAACGCCAGGCGATCCGCTTGGCCGTGTTGGGGGTGATTTTTATCACCTATACGGACAT
>MFQK01000003.1:542-8075 GCA_001783035.1 Candidatus Magasanikbacteria bacterium RIFCSPLOWO2_02_FULL_44_11 | reverse complement strand
CAGGCGTGCTTCGCGGCATTTTGTGGTTCATCGGCACAATGTTCGCTATGCTCAAGCTCCTCGCGGCCAACTGGCGCCGGGAACGGGACAAGACGCGGCAGGCCGAAATCGAAGTGTTGAACACCTCGCGCGCGGCAACACGCATAGATATGATGCGGAGCCGCTACCGACTACCACAGATGTTTCTCTAGGAGACTATCGTGATGTCATACAATGCGTTTCGAGGTCTCATGGCGACGATCGTGATCATCGCTATCTGGGACTTCATGGCGTGGTTTTTTGGAGGTTACAATTTTTTTCCTTCAAGGTGGCATCTCGTGCTCTGGTTCGTTGCCGTGGCCTACCTGATCATCGAGATCGTGGTCGGCTGGAGGCGATTAGGGCGAGATTCCGCCTACATAAAGGCGGTATCAGACGAGATGGCCTCGTCGCGCGACAGGCGTGACGACGAACAGCTCATGTAAATACCGACGGGCGCGATCAGAGAAATCTGGTCGACGCCCGTCACGTAACTTATCTGCTTATCTTTGATGAGCTGAAAAGTTTCTTGTATAAATCAGCACACCTTTTCCCACTCTGCGGCGTCTTTGAGATAACCGTCTTTTATTTTTTGGAAGTATTTAAAAGCCGGTTCATAGTCATTCGGGATTTTGCCGTCTAAAATAGCCTCTTCAATCGCCTCTTTGATTTTTCCGACTGTCGGCCCGGGTTTCAGGCCGCAGACTTTCATAATCTCTTCACCGCGTACCGGCGACTGGAAGGCGCGCAACTTGTCTCGTTCGAGCACTTCGGCCACGCGTTTTTCCAGTTTATCGTAGTTTTTGAGCCGACGCTCCTTTTTGAACGGATTGCCGGTCGTGATATCACTGCGACCCAAAATTAATAGATCATTGATTTTGTCTCCCATTGTTACAATCAGGCGCCGCACCGCCGAATCGGTAATCCCCTCGTCCATAAGACTAATCGGTTGCAAATGCCAACGGACCAATTTGGCCAGGTATTCGGTCAAATCTTTAGAAAATTTAAAACGTTTAGCGATCGCATAGACCATTTTTTTACCAAGATGTTCATGACCATGAAAGGTCCAGCCTATTTTCGGTACAAATTTCTTGGTACCCGGTTTGCCGATATCATGGAGTAAGCCGGCCAAACGAAGCCAGGTTTTATCGGTGCGTTCGCCGACATTATCGACGACCTTAAATGAATGCACTAAATTATTCTTGTGTTGATGGCCGTATACATCTTCGACACCATCGAGATTGGAAACTTCCGGCAGAATAATATCCATCAAATGCGTCTGGAACATTAAAATCAATCCGATCGACGATTCTTTGGTCGCCAATAATTTTAACAATTCCTCCTGAAGGCGTTCGGCGGAAACAATTTTGATGCGCTCGCGGTTGGTATAAATCGCTTCCAGTGTTTTTTTATCGATGGTAAAACCAAGCTGGGCGGCAAATCGCACCGCGCGCAGCATACGCAGCGGGTCATCGCTAAAAGTGACGTTCGGATCAAGCGGCGTACGGATAATTTTTTCTTTAAGGTCGGCTTGTCCGCCAAATGGGTCGACGATGTTTTTTACAATGGTTGCCTTACTTGGCGACTTAGCTTTGGCAAAAACTGCCACGGGAACGGCCATGGCGTTGATAGTAAAATCGCGGCGCGCTAAATCTTTTTCTAACGTCGCCGGTTCAACTTTTGGTTTGCGCGAAGTGGAACGATAGGCTTCACTCCTGGCGCCGGCGAATTCGAGCTCCAGCTGCTCCGTTTCTGAAAAAGGCAAAAGATAGCGAGCCGTATCAAAGTCGGGAAACTCGATCAGCCGTCCGGCTTCTTTCAATTGTTTATCAAAAGCTTTAGCAAAAGCCAGACCGCTCCCTTCGACCACCAGATCAAGATCTTTTCGCAATTCTTTTCCCAATAATAAATCGCGGACGTAGCCACCAACAAGATAGGAGGCCTGTCCGGTCTCCTCACTTGTTTTTTTCAGTTGTTTGAATACTTTTGCCAAGTCCATATTACGCGCGTTTGGCGCGACCGGTGCGGTTAGCAGCCGTCTCCTCATTAATATAGCCGTCTTTGAGTAATTGTTTAATGGAATTTTCCATAGTGACCATGCCTTCTTTGGCGCCGGTTTGGATCGCTGATTTTATTTGACCGATATTATTCTCACGAATTAAATTGGCCACGGCCGGTGTGTTTATTAAAATCTCGCGAGCGGCAATACGACCACCGTCTTTGGATGGTAGAAGCTGCTGAGCGACAACACCACGGAGAGCTGAGCTCAATTGGATAAGCACTTGTTTTTGACGCGAACCGTCAAAGACATCAACGATTCTTTCTACGGTTTCGGCCGCACTGGTCGTATGGAGCGTGGAAAATACCAGGTGACCGGTTTCGGCGGCGGTGAGCACGGTCGCGATCGTTTCTGGATCACGCATTTCACCGACTAAAATAATATTAGGGTCCTGGCGTAAAACGTACTTGAGGGCGCTCGCAAATGATTCCGTATCCGAACCAACTTCACGTTGTTCAATCAAACTTTTCTTATCTTGGAACATAAACTCGATCGGGTCTTCGATCGTGACGACATGCGTCTTACGAGTTTTATTTATTTCTTCAATCAAGGCGGCAATGGTAGTCGATTTTCCTGAACCGGTTGGACCGGTGACCAAAACCAAACCGTCCAACAATGTACTTAAACCAAGCAGTGATGGTTCGAGCTTCAGATCTTCCGGTGAAGGAATTTCGGCGGGAATGAGGCGGGCAGCCAACCCGATGCGGTTTTGTTCTTGATGTAAATTGATGCGAAACCGCGCGCCTTCTATTTCATAGCCAAAATCGAGGTCTTTATCTTTTTCGTAGGCAGCTTGCTGCTCTTTGGTCAACAATCCGAAAATGGCAATCTGCAATTCTTTGTTGCCGAGCGGTTTGTCTTCGAGATCGGTCAGCTCGCCTTCGATGCGCAACATCGGAATTTCGTCCCCTACCAAATGGATATCGGAAGCGTCTTTTTTAATGGCTTCTTTAAAATATGCTTTTATAGCGACCATACAATCAACTTATTGACTAATTTTGTTAGTAGAGACTCGTTTGATTATTTTCTTAACAAGCCATGTTGAGAGAACGATGACGAGCCAGAGCGGAATAAAGACCACGAAATAAATCAAGGCGTCCCCGACGAATTTGAAAACTGAAATCAAACCGCGCAGCGCCTCTTTGATAACGGCGAGCGGCTTCCAGGTCTTGCCATTCTCTTCAAAAATCGGAAGGTTTTCTGGATCAGTCGAGAGATGAAGCGTAATCGTCGAAAGAGCGACGCTGTCTTTAAGATATTTCATGCGGCCTTCCAAACGCTCGATCTGGCTGCGCACATTCATCAGTTCGCGCTGCACGCTCAAGATGTCGCTGATTGAGCCCGAGCGTTGCATAAGCTGGACAAATTGTATTTCGGTGGCTTTCAAAATACGCAATTGGGCATCGAGATCGACAAATTCTTCGGTTACGTCTTGGCCGTTGGTTTGTTCATTTTTTACTTCACCAAGAGATTTACCAACATCGATGCCAGCCTGAAATTTAGCAGCCGGTAAGCGGATCATCATTGACCCGTACGGCGCGTCTTTTTCCTTACTAATATTACTGGTGACTACAAATCCGCCATTGCCTGTGACAAAATTGGTGACTGCTTTCACGGCATCGGGCACATTTTTTACAAGGAGTGATAAGCTGCCGGTTTTGACGATCAGGCGATCGGTGGCTGGAGCGGTATTGCCGCCGGTAGCAGGTGCCGCCCCGAAATTTTCAGATGCATCGCTGTTTACTTTCGCCATTTGATTGGAAAAAGATAAGCCGGTCGACCGACCCGATAATCCGGATTGGACAGGTTCTTGGTTTGAGGCGACGATATAGGCAAGCACACCAAAACCAACCACAACCATGGCAATAAAAAGGATACGACGCTTCATAAATAGGTACAATATTGAGTTAATGGTTTTAGTATATATGAAAAATCAAGACTTGAATAGTGGGAAAATTCGTGCTAGAGTATGGTGGCTTTACGGGCTATATAGGTTCTACCATATAGCCTCTCAACACTCGGAAAAGAAAACAAGTTTTCTTTTCTCTCGCTTATTCGGGCTATATAGGTTCTACCATATAGCCTCTCAACACTTGGAAAAGAAAACAAGTTTTCTTTTCTCTCGCTTATTCGGGCTATAGCGCAGTTGGCTAGCGCGCATGCATGGGGTGCATGAGGTCAGGGGTTCGAGTCCCCTTAGCCCGACGGTGATCTTTCCAAAAAGGAGATATAAAAAATGCGGCGCGAAGAAATGGTGTTGCTCAACGACTTGTCCATCAGTGAGATACTGGCCGGACTATTCTTGTTCCATGGCGACCGAAAGTTTCCGGAGCAAGCTGTGTATCGGCTCGTCGAACACTTGGACGTGATCGCGGGTCGCTTTGAGCTCGAACACACGGGAGGTGGAGAGTTGGCCTCTGAATCTATTTGGAGAGCGTTGAGCTTTTTTGAGATGTGTGGAATTCTTGAAGTTGAGATACCTCAACCTGGCGAACAATTCTTCAGACCGCGAAAAGAACAACTCGATTCGATCAAAGCGATGCTGCATGAGGAAGATATTCTGCCGAGATATGAACAGGTACTAAAGAAACTCACCGAGACATTCAATTACGTTATTTTGGAAGGGGCCATGTAGACATCTACAAGCGATAGTTTTTTAGCCAGAGGCTGCCACGTTCCTCTGGCTGCTTCTTTTTTATGCGAAAAGATGTCTGGGCCGGCTGGCTCTCCAGCAAGACAAAATGTTCCGCACGTTGTTTGGAAGCACCATACTTTCCAGCGGGACGATCAATCTGGAGATCAAACTGCCGAAAGGCTTCACTCCGGATCATCATCAGAAGATAGTGGAAAAAATACACAATGAGTTAAAGGCGGGTTATTCCCGTAAAGATGCGAAGAAAGCTGCGATTGCACGCCTCAAGTCACTGCTCGCCTAACCAGGCGACTGCCTTCGCCCGCATCGGTTCATTCCAGTGCGGGCTTCTTCATTTTGTAAATATTGCTAAAATATGGTTTAATTAGTTGGTGATAAATAATTTTATTTTTTATGTCTGAACGAGAACCCGGCCAATCTCAAAAGTCATTTCGAGAAATACAACAGGATGTAGAAGATTGGCAAACACGCGTAAGTGACCTAAAAGGTGAAGCCGCGGAAGTGCGGCTTGATTTAGAAAATGATCCGGATAATGTTGAATTAATGGCGCGTTCCGAGACCTTGGAAAATGAATTACAAACAGCCAAGGCCGAGCTCAAAGATGCCCAAGGAGATTTGGAAGCAATACAGAGAGAAAATGAACGACTGGCGGCGACTAAGGTAGAAAAAAATCGCGACGCCGAGCGCGGTGAAACGGCTATGAAACGCCTAGACACTGAAACAGCCGCCAAAAGTAAAAAGCGCCGCGCCGAACTGGCGGATGCAAGCCGTCGATCTGACTTACGGCGCATTGACGAAATCCGTCAACATATTTCGAATCTTTAAACACCCCTCTGATACAAACCGATTAATTGGGTGGCGGAGATAATATGTTTAGCCATCGCTTCGATTATTTGCTTAACCTCCGCGGTGCCGGATACATCCAATTTTTCGATATCAAGGGCGTACAATTTGAAATGATAATGATGCATGCGCGATGGCGGACACGGCCCACCCCACCCTGATTTTCCAAAACTGGTTATCGTTTGTAAACTTCGCGGTGGTACGCTGTCTTCTTGAAAAGCATCTGTTTTGGGATCAATATTTACTACGACCCAATGCGTCCAGGTTCCTTTTGGCGCGTCGGGATCGTCCACAATTAAAACCAAGCTTTTTGCTTCGGGCGGAACATCGCTAATATTCAACGGCGGATTAACATCTTCGCCGTCGCAAGTATATTTGCTCGGTATTGTGCTATTGTTTATAAAAACACTGGTAAGTTGCATAGTACAGTTATTGGACGTCGAGAGCTTGATAGTCTTTCTCGTTCATGATATCATGGGACGCGTTTAGGGGGTATCGGGCTATATAGGTTCTACCATATAGCCTCTCAACACTCGGAAAAGAAAACAAGTTTTCTTTTCTCTCGCTTATTCGGGCTATAGCGCAGTTGGTAGCGCGCGTCGTTCGGGACGACGAGGCCGTGGGTTCAAGTCCCACTAGCCCGACACGAAAAAAATACAACCATTAAAGTGGTTGTATTTTTTTGACTAGCAATAAATGTATTGGTTTATGTTCAACGTAACTCGCGACGCAACCAGCGAGCGCTGGTAGTGGAAAAAAAAGATTGAATTTCGCGTATTGTTGTCTGCTGATTTGCTGACGAACCAAATAATAGGGGTTTAATGGTGGATAAATTTTCACAACTCCGTAAGATTTCGGAATAGCAAGTTGATAAGCTAACTTTTAATCCAAATTTTTTACCAGCCAGTTTTAACATCGTTGGCATGGTTAACTTTGTTTTAGTTAGAATAAAATATAAATCAACCACGTCTTTCGGTTCGTGCCGGTCCATCGTAGCCATACATTTGTTGGCCGCCAGATCCTCCAACGAGTCTACCAGCACGCCCTGCCAGCGCCGACGCGGTTTGAGCGCGGGAAAATCATACCAGACAAATTCACAACGCACTTCTTCGTGATTGTGTAAAAAAAATTCCCAACGGTCAAAAATTTTATGCTCGTCAATTTTTGATAGCCCCGCCTGGCCTTGCAGGGTGGAGATAAATGACTTTACTTCTTCATAACGAAATGGCTTGTCGGTAAATAAATCAACATCGTAGGAATAACGATGGTGCAAATATTTCTCGGCCAGCAGCGTTCCTCCCGACCAATAAAAACGATCTTTCAAGTCGGACTTCGCCAGCATTTGTATAATCAATGTCTGTAGTTTACCTAACGCCATACTGATCGAAATAAGCCTTGAGTAATAACTTTTTCCCCGGATCAAGGCGCAACCGATTTTGATATTTTTTGAGTATTTTTGGATTTAAACCTTTCCAATCGCCATAATTAATTTTTCGCTCTAAATACCAAATCCAAGCCGTAGGGTTCGTGGGCTTCCATTTAGGTTTAATTTTATAATCCCATAGTTTCATACCGCAATAATACCATAAAATATATCTTACGTCAAAAAAAATCGGCCGTAGGCGTGCGGAAAAGACACGCCAATATATTTGGTGCCGAGCCATTTTATCTGCCGAGTGGTAAGTGGAAAACGATGGTCGAGTTCTTGTTTGATTGTGGTGGTTGAGGTATTCATACTGCTATATTTTGGACGAAAAATGATAAAAAAGCAAGACAAAAAAATACCACGGTTTTAGTGATACTATTTCTAAAATTTTTACTCTTCTTTTTTTCACCAAGTAATTTGATGAAAATAAGAAGGGTTGGGAACGGCGCGCGAGGCACCGTTCCCGTAGAACACCACACCCTTCTCGTCGCCGAAGCGACTACTTCTCGACGCCAGCGGCCTTGACGTTTGTGC
>MFQK01000003.1:239-527 GCA_001783035.1 Candidatus Magasanikbacteria bacterium RIFCSPLOWO2_02_FULL_44_11 | reverse complement strand
CGTTGACCGCCGAGGCGAACTGGCCACCCTGGAACGAGTCGAGCCTGTGCTGGACGATGGCCAGGAGATCGACGTGCTGGGCACCGTCGACGCCATGCTCCTTGACCGGACCGTGCTGGAACTTCACCTCCTGCAGGATGTTGCCATCGGCATCGGTGACCGCGTACTCGTGGCAGGCGTTCCCGGCGTTCGGGTCCGGCTTGTCGAAGGCTCAAAAATGTAATAAAATACAAGAATTAGCCTAATTTTTGCATAATTCACTTTTGACCGGCAACTCAAAACATGATA
>MFQK01000003.1:0-227 GCA_001783035.1 Candidatus Magasanikbacteria bacterium RIFCSPLOWO2_02_FULL_44_11 | reverse complement strand
TCAAATACGTTCCAACTTCGTCCCACAATCCCGACAATACTTTACAATCACTTTTCCTCCAGACATTTTTTAACATCGAATAACGTGTTGGAAAAATCTTTGGCTGTGCCAAGTAAACGCTTTATCAATTTTTTCAAAACGTGCGCTTTGCGCACTAAGGCGATAAGGAACAAAAACCAAAAAGAACGAAGCAGTCAAAGATCAGTTATGGTCTAAACACGACCGAG
>MFQK01000002.1:8840-9848 GCA_001783035.1 Candidatus Magasanikbacteria bacterium RIFCSPLOWO2_02_FULL_44_11 | reverse complement strand
TTAGATTTGGTAATCATTCTCTCGACAACCGAGCGGACAGCTTTAGCCTTGGCCTTGGTCGTGCGAATTTTTTCGTACAAAATCAGGCTTTCAGCCAAATGGGTGAGCAAAGCGTTGCGAGCCGGAGCGGCGCGCGAGAGAGTAACTTTTCGTTTTTGATGTCGCATACAAGATTATTCTTTCTTCTTAGCTTTCTTTTTTGGTTTAGCTTCTACTACTTCTTCTGCTGGAGCTTCCACGGCAACCGGGGCTTCGGCCGCTGCCATAGTTTCTAAACCAACTTCCTCCTTGCTCTCGCGAGCTGCATCAAGGACGATGGTAAAGTGATCCATCAAAATTTGGGTAGCTTGCTTCAAAGCTTCAACCGGAGCAACCGTGCCATTCGTTTCCACCGTCAACGTCAATTTTTCATAGTTGGTGATATCGCCCACGCGGGTATATTCAACATGGTAACCGACATCTTTGACCGGAGTGTAGACAGAATCAACAACAATCGTACCAAGGTCATAATTCTGGCGGTTCTTTTCTTCAACCGGCTTGAATCCGCGGCCGCGACCAACCGTAATTTCCATTTCTAATGTTTTGTTTTTGGTTAAATTACAAATCACCAAGTCCTTGTTGGCGACTTCCACATTGGAGTTCTTTTCAATGTCGCCGGCAGTGACCGGGCCCGGGCCTTTTTTGGTAATATTCAAAACTACCGGTTCGTCAGCAAAGACGCGCACGGCTAATTGCTTGAGGTTCAACATGATTTCGACGGCATCTTCCTTCACGCCCTCAACGGTACCAAATTCATGCTGCACGCCTTTTATCTTAAAATATTCAACGGAAGACCCCGGCAGCGAAGATAAGAGCACGCGGCGCAACGCATTGCCTAAGGTTGTACCATACCCATGATAACATGGCGCGATGACCACGGTACCTGTATGAGCCGATTCCCCCGCCTTAAATTCGACTTTGGATGGTAGTAAAAAATTTTCCATAGAGTTATTAAAATGGTTAGACTTT
>MFQK01000002.1:0-8803 GCA_001783035.1 Candidatus Magasanikbacteria bacterium RIFCSPLOWO2_02_FULL_44_11 | reverse complement strand
AATTAGGATTAACGAGCGTTGGTTCGTTGACAACTTTTGCGGACAAGGCTTTCGCGTCTACCGCCAACCAACTTGGGGCATCTTTCTTAGTCATGGCTTCGGCCGCGCCTTCATACAGTTTGCTTTTCAAAACCGCTGGCTTGAGGCCGATAATTTCGCCCACACGCACGCGGTAAGAAGCAATATCTACCTTCTTACCATTCACGGTAATATGGCCGTGAGAAACGATCTGTCGGGCTGCTGGACGGGTTTTAGCCAATCCTGAGCGGAAGACGACGTTGTCTAACCGAGCTTCCAGGTAATGCAGCAAGAATTGACTAGTGTCGCCGGTTTTCTTCGAAGCTTCTTCCACGTAGTTAGCAAATTGGCGTTCTTTCAAACCATAGGTGAATTTCACTTTTTGCTTTTCGCGGAGCTGCTTACCATAACCGGAGACTTTGGCGCGTTTGCGGTTGGTACCGTGCTGCCCGGATGGAAAATTGCGTTTAGCTAAAAGTTTGTCGAATTTTGGCGACTCAAAAATATTTTCACCGAAGAGGCGGACAAGTTTTCCTTTAGGTCGAGTATCTTTTCCCATAGTAATGTTTCAAATAGACAATTAAACGCGACGCGGTTTTGGCGGACGGCAACCGTTGTGCGGGATCGGAGTCATGTCGGTTATCGACAAGACGTTCAAACCGTTGGCGTGCAAGGCGCGAATAGCGCTTTCACGACCACCACCAATACCTTTAACGTAGACATTAATTTCTTTGACGCCATAATCGGCCACGCGTTCCATCAAATCTTTCACAACCATACTGGCGGCGTATGGAGTCGCTTTCTTCGGGCCTTTAAAACCAGTCACACCAGAGGAAGACCAGCCTAAAACCGCGCCATTCGGGTCGGTAATGGTGATAATGGTGTTGTTGTAGGAAGCCTGTACATAGGCGTTGCCGCGAGGCACAGCCTTCAGGTTCTTTTTCTTCTTTGGTTTGGCGGCTGCGGCGGCACCGGCTTTAACATCGTTTTTTGGCGCGGCGACGACTGCGGTACCGGTGGTTGGTTTAGTTTGTTCAGACATAATAATTCTAATGGGAAAAATAAGGCGCGTTAGGTCTTGGTTTCAACACGACGGCCACTACCCATGGTTTTGCGGGTGTTGCCGCGGACCGTACGCGAGTTGCGTTTCGTGTTTTGACCACGGACCGGCAGGTGCTTCATGTGGCGGATACCGCGGAAGCACTTGATATCTTTGAGGGCTTTGATGTTGGCCTGGACTTCACGGCGCAAGTCGCCTTCGGTCTTGTAGCTCTTTTCAACAATAGCGCGGATTTTGTCCTGTTGGTCGGTCGTCAAATCTTTCGTGCGGACGTTGCCGTCGATACCGGCCTGATCAAGCACTTTCTGAGACGCGGTTGTCCCAATGCCATATAAATAACGGAGAGAGAACAAAATTTTCTTTTCTTTTGGGATGTTGGTACCGGCGATACGCATAGTATATATAATGATGCTTTTAAGCAGGGCGTTCTAAAAACGTTTAGCCCTGAGTTTGTTTATGTTTCTTAATAACGCAAATAACACGCAGCCTCCCCTTGCGGCGGACGAGTTTACATTTGATACAAATTGGTTTGACAGATGCACGGACTTTCATGATCAGAGTTTATGAAAACTTTATAAAAAGTTTATGGAAATTTTATTTAGAAAGAAAAAATACCAACCACTGCCGCGATATCATCGTCCGGTCAACGAGGACCAAACTACACCGCACCGGTTAGTATTCTGAACACTGATTTTCAATTTAGAAACGCAAGGTGACTCTGCCTTTGGTCAAATCGTATGGAGTCATTTCCACTTTGACCCGATCGCCCACTGACAGACGAATTTTATGGAGCCGCATCTTACCGGATAAGTGGGCAATTATCATTTGCCCGCTTTCGAGTTTGACCCGAAAGGTTCCGGCTGGAAGTAGCATCTCCACCACTCCTTTTAATTCAATGACGTCGATTTTAGACATTGCGTAAAATTATGGGCTTAGTATATAGGAAAAACGGGAAAGCGTCAAGAGGCACGGCCGGTTTGCTTGTCCGTAATGCAAAAAGCCCTGAGTTATGCCAAAAAACTGGTCGCTCGCGTGACCGGTTTGATTATTTTTAGTGGCTTGGTTTAAGCCTTTAAAAAGTGATGGGTATATTATAGGAAGCATCATATTGTGGCAGACCGGACGCATTGTCACGCTCCAAGATAAGCGTTCCGCTTGTGGTCGTGGCTGGAGAAAATGAAAATTCCACTTTAAACGGAACGTAGTTTTCAGTCATCCATTCACCTTGCGCCTGGGCACCGCGCTGACCGAGCACTTTACCATTAGCATCAATTAATTTCACCAGAAAATTCGCTTCAAAATACCATGGTCCTTTCGCTTCACCGGTGACGGTTAATGGGCTCGTTACTTTTTGGCCCGGTTTGATGTTGACATTACGCACATAGTCCTCGGCATTATTCGTGTAGGTGATTTGCGGACCAAAACACCCGGCGCCGATGAGGACGACCATGGCGACGATAGCGGATATTAAAATATATGGTTTCATAATTATAGCGTTACGTATAGTTATAGTATCTTATTTGCTAGCTGACGTGTCAAGTGGAGGATTAGTTACATCTTCCCGATAGCTTAATTTTGCTATACTACAAACACTATGCTTGGCCTTTCTACCTCAGAGCTTCGCATTTTAAAGAAACTTTCCACGCCTATTAAAATCCAAAATTATTTGGATAGCCTGCCTATTATTCCGGCTAGCAGAAATTTTGATTTCTTTCCTACCAGCTTAGATGCCGTTGCACCAGGATTATTTTTCAAAAATTCTTCTATAAATTTATATCCCATACAATATCCGGCAAAGCGCGGTATGTTTTGTGTTTTTGAGCCGTAAAACCAGCCATCGTAATCGAAGTCGGGGGAGTTACATTCTTTTTTTGCTTTCGTGATTACTTTATCCAGTGCTTCATTTTTGATTGACGTCCAATAGGGGGCGCGTGTCGGGCCGGCGAATTCAATTTCAAAGTGTATGGCTAATCCTTCGTTAAGGCAATTTTCAATCAATGTTTTAGGATAGCCGTTTTTTTGCATTCTCGCGATGTGGTATAACCCGTGCGCAAGTGCTTTGCGCAGTTCAACGCGAAGATTCTTTTTAAACCGCTTGTGCTTTACGTTCAACGCGACAACCAAATGGTTTTTTGATTGTGTCTGTGTGCTTATTATGCCAAAGGCAACATTCCTTGGACTATGCATAATGATGATGTCAACATCTGCCACAGGGATGCGCCGAGCAATCATTTGAACAGAGGACGCAGCTTCTTTTTTGACAAAACGGGCGTAAGGCTGCATCGCTGGATCATTAGCTAGGACGCAGAGTTTTACATTTTTCATAACGTAATGGAAATTTACAAAAGTGCTATCTCGTCAACCAACTTTTTAGATTTTTTGGCCACCAGGTGCGATGGCGCTAAACCAGGGTTCGCCTTAAGCAATCTCTTTATTAAATGATAACCAATACTATACCCAGTAAATCGCGGTATAGTGCGTTTTTTTGAACCATGGAACCAATCGTCATAATCAAAATCTACCGAATAAAATTCTTTTTTTGCTCGCGCCACAATCTTTGCAAATGCTTCGTTTTTGAGAGATACGTAACATGTTGGCGGCTTACTACCAGCAACCTCTATCTCAAAGTGGATTGCCAATCCTTCACCGATAATATCATCAACCAACGTATGGTAATATCCATTTTTTTGCATTCTTACAGAATGATACAGCCCGTGTGCGAGTGATTTTCGTAAATCAACACGAAGGCGTTTTTTAAAATGTTTGTGCTTACCGTTTAAGGCAATAGTTACCCGATGCTTACCATTTGCTGTTCCACTTGTTACACCAAAAGCAATATTCCCCGGACTATGCATAATAACAATATCGACTTCCGTCAACGGAATAAGTGCAGCAATTATTCGGACGGCTTCGGACGCTTCTTTTTTTATTACGTGCGCATACGGGCGCAATTGCGGATCGTTGGCTAATACGTAAATGGTAACCTTGTTCATATTTTAGAAGATTGCGGATCAATGCTCCTTCTCGTGCTTGTCGCGATTGCCGAACCAGCTTCCCTTGCTCGTTTTACTGTGCGCCACGGCTTTCTCCTTGTTTAGCTCGCAACCATTTGCGAGTTAAGCAAAGGGTAGCAGGAATTACGTCTTTTGTATAGCACCAGCACTTACATCTTCGCGGTAGATCCAATATTTATACAGGAAAAAATTCCAAGCTACCGCGAGGACGACATTGGCGGTACGAATGAATAAATAGCCGTACTCCGGATGGATAAAACGAATTTTGATAAATTCGGTAAAAAACCACATCCACGCGACCGAGAAAACATAGTTGAAGCCGGCCAGGACGGCGAACTTTATCATTTGTCTATGGGTCACTCCACCCGCTCGGAACGCCCAGTGTTTGTTCATGAAAAAAACGTAGTTGAGGATAAAGAGTTGATTGATCGTCACCGCTACATACGGTTTGAGATGCAAAAATTCCTTAAAGACATACAAACTACCCAAGTCGAGAACAAACGAAGTAAAACCGATAATAAAATACTTCGCAAACTCTTTGCGCAGCGACCAGGTGTGATTAAATAATTTTCTAACCATATAAATCGTATCTATCATATTTTTCGCTTTCCTCGGCCGCGAGGCCCCAGGGCGACAATTGAGGTCGTCGAACCCGCTCAAAACATGATAGCTACTTATTATTACTCTAAAATAGCTTTAATTCGTCGGACACCGGCACTGACTGCCTCCTCTTTGACAATCTTAAATTTACCGAGCGTTCCGATGTGCTCGACATGCGGTCCGCCGCAGACTTCACGGCTATAAGTGGCACTTTTTGGATCGGCTTCAGCTTTTTGTTTGGTGTCGCCAACTGTGTACACTTTCACCAGCGATTGATATTTGTCTTCAAAAAGTCCGATCGCGCCAAGTTCTTTCGCTTTTTCAAAAGGCATTTCTTGCCAACTCACGGGATAATCTTTTTTAATCGCGGCATTGATAAGATCTTCGGTTTGTTTGATTTCTTCGGCGGTCATTTTTTGCGGTTGCGTAAAGTCAAAACGCAAGCGTTCTTGAGTGATATTACTCCCCCTTTGTATAGCGTGCGGCCCGAGAACTTTTTGTAACGTGGCCTGCAGCAAATGTGTAGCGGTATGATATTTCGTGGACATTTCACTATGATCGGCCAGCCCGCCGGCAAATTTCTGCTCCGCGCCGGCGCGTGACAACTCCTGATGCTTTTTGAAAGCATCATTAAAACCCGTCACGTCTACGGTGAGATTATTTTCAGCGGCAAGCTCCTGCGTCATTTCTAACGGAAAACCATACGTATCGTAGAGCTTGAAAGCTTGCTTACCGGAAATTTCTTTGACGGCCTGGCCAGTTTTTTCAAAAGCTATTTTGAAACCGGCCACTAATTTTTCAAATTCCTTAAGACCTTGCTCGACCGTGTCCCTAAACTTCGTTTCTTCGGCCGCCATCTCCGTTATAACAAACTTTTTGTTCCTGGCTACTTCTTTATAGATATCTCCAAAAATCCTAATTACTTCTTCGGCAATGTGTGATGTAAAATTTTCCTTGAGACCCAACAAACGGCCATGACGGACAGCGCGACGGATGAGACGGCGCACAATATAGCCCTGATCCACGTTGCTCGGAGCGATTCCTCTGTCGTCGCCAATGATCATCGTCGCGGTGCGAATATGGTCGGCGACAATGCGCATCGATCGGGTCACTTCCTTGCTTTCTATATACTCGCGACCGGTAATGTCTTGAATTTTTTGGATAATCGGCCAAAACGTATCCACCTGGAAGACGTCCGCTTTACCGTTGAGCACCATTAGGGTGCGCTCTAACCCCATGCCGGTATCGACATTTTTTTGTTTGAGCGATTCGAATTTTCCTTCTTTCGTCTTGTTATATTGCATGAAGACGTCGTTCCAAATCTCGAGCCAGTTATCTTCGTCGTTTTCGGGGTTGGATCCGGCTGGTGGAAATTCTTGCGCTAAACCTTTCCAATAAAACATTTCGGTATCGGGACCACATGGGCCGGTTTGTCCGGCCGGGCCCCACCAATTATTTTTCTTGGGTAAATAGGCGATTCGGTCGTCGGGTACACCAAGACTTTTCCAGATTGCGGCCGACTCTTCATCTTTGGGGGCATCTTTATCACCGGCGAAAACCGACACCGCTAATTTTTTCTTGTCCAACCCGAGCCATTTGGGTGAAGCCAAAAATTCCCAGCTCCATTCGATAGCTTCTTTTTTGAAATAATCACCCAAAGACCAGTTGCCAAGCATTTCAAAAAACGTAAGATGACTCAAATCGCCCGTTTCATCAATATCACCTGTACGAACACATTTTTGGACATTCGCGAGCCGACTCCCCGCCGGATGTTTTTCGCCAATCAAAAACGGCACGAGCGGATGCATACCCGCGGTCGTGAAAAGTACTGTCGGATCATTTTCCGGAATCAAAGATGCCGACGGCAAAATCTCATGCCCTTTCGTCTTAAAAAAATCTAAATATTTTTGTCGTAATTCTTTCGAAGAAATCATACTCGTTGACATACAAAACTTTGCGGACAAGACTTATAATAATTTCGTAATTTATTAATACCAATAACTCCCACAGAAAAAATTACAAAAACGACGAAGCTTATAATCAAGGAAGTTTTAAATAAATGTGAACGTCTAGAGATTCCTTTAAAAAGGAATGCTAGGGGGATACCCATCAAATACCAAAACACAAACCAAATTGAAAATACTGAGAAATAGGAGTAATACATTGAGTCCGCAGTTTTAGCAGCGAAGGTAAGAATATGGCCTGGCAAAAGAATTGCTACAACAACTGCCAGAAAATTCAATACAATGCCAAATGAATAGGAGAGAAGTAAACTGTCTGTAAACGTTGTAACAAAATTGAAATCTTTTTTCTTAAAATAGACCAAAAAAATAATAAGGGAAATAGCGACAAAAAATGCCCAATGAAATATTAGGTTCGCTATAACTGGATGTGTAAACAGCATATCAATTACTATGGTTACTTTGCAGGCGTATTTATACTATATGTTGAAGTTGGCATTTTGACTGTTACCTCTGGTATAAGGCTTGCTGGAATGCGGTCGATATCACCCTTAGCCTGTAAAGCGCGCCTGACGCTGATATTTGTTTCAAACCATGAATCATATTTCTACGCGACCACTCCACCACCTAAACATTCGCCGGCTTTGTAAACCACCGCGAACTGTCCTGGTGTGACCGCGCGCTGTGGCTTGTGGAAAGTGAGAATAATATTGGCGTTATGCTTCACCACGGTCGCCTTTTGCAATTCTTGGCGATGACGTAATCGCACTTCGCATTGTAATGGAAATTGCGGCGCTTGTCCACTGATCCAATGGACATCGGTAACCAATACTACCTGCTTAAACAAAAGCGGGTCAGACTCGTCGCCGACCACTAATTCATTGGTTTCGGTCCGCTTCTCGACCACAAACAGCGGTTTATCTCCAAGTTTTATACCTATAGACCGCTGGCCAATGGTATAAAATGGCAAACCGTCATGCTTTCCAAGAACATCGCCTTTTGAAGATACGATCGTCCCCGGCTTGGGTTTAATTTTCTTTTCCAAAAATTCTTTCATTGGCACCTCGCCCACAAAACAAATACCCATACTTTCTTGCTTTTCGGCTGTTGGCAAACCAAACTTCTCGGCGAGTTTTCGCACTTGCGGTTTAGTATAAGCGCTAATCGGAAACATGGTCCGACTCAATTGTTCCTGATTAAGTTGGTGCAAAAAATACGTCTGGTCTTTATTAGTATCTTTGACCGCCATCATATGCCAACCCGCGCGGTCCTTTTTTATTTTAGCGTAATGTCCGGTCGCGATATAATCAAAACCAAGCTCGCGCGCTTTGTCGAGCCAACTCCCAAATTTAATAAACTTGTTACACAACACATCGGGATTCGGCGTGCGACCTACCTCATATTCCTGATACATATAATCGAGCACCTGTTCTTGGTACTCTTTCGTAAAGTTTAATTTCATTAATGGTATCCCCAAATGAGCCGCTACGCGCAAAGCATCACGATAATCCGGCAACCAACAGCTTTCCGCGCCTTTCTGTTTATTATCGTAGTTTAACATGTACGCTGCTGTCACATCGTATTTTTTTGAAGCAACCAAAATCGAAGCGACGACTGACGAATCAACCCCGCCGGACAGACATACGAAAACCTTTCTTTTAAGAGGGGCATCTGCCCTGTTAGAAAATCTGTTATTTCTAACGGGGTGAAATTGTTTGTGTTTATTCCAAATTCTCGTCATATTCGTTTCGTTTAGCCCGTGAGATAATTTTATATATCTCATGGGCTGAACCGGGCCTAATGTGGCCCCAGCATTAAAAATACCGAGAATGTCAGTTTTGTACATTTCCCGTTCATGAATCTTATTCGGCAGAGGGATGGTGGCAAAAATCTTGACGCTCTCGCCCTCAATCACCACTTCATCAATAATGAGTTTTATTATATCTTTTTTCAGCCGTTCTGTACACCCCGTTAGAGATAGCAAACTATAATGGTCTGGGAAAACGAGACAACCTATTAAGATACAAATTGGTGGTATAATACCACCCTATGCGTAAACAATTTACCCCCAACCAAAAAGCCCACATTGCTCTGTCCGCTTTAAACGGTAACCAGACCGTTTCGCAGATTGCGAGCGAGAATGAAGTCCA
>MFQK01000001.1:45258-46068 GCA_001783035.1 Candidatus Magasanikbacteria bacterium RIFCSPLOWO2_02_FULL_44_11 | reverse complement strand
AATCCAAAGACCCTTCCGGCAATAGCGCCTTGTCTGAAACCTTTACTATGCTCACCCCCATCCAAAAAGAAACCATCATTGATATTATTGGCAAGAATTTCCAATCTGTCTTTGGCTGGACCAAGCATGTGACGTTTTAGAGAATAATAAATTTACGGACATCGCCACCGCCATGGTGATTTCGCATAAAGACAACTCATGGTGAAACGTCTGATATCTTATTCACCAACTGAATTTGACATTGTATTACAAGTGTAATACAATATAGGTGTTCACTAATTATACTTTTATGCGACAAGTACTCAGCCTATCTTTGCCCGCCACCGGTGTACGACAACTAAAAAGTATCTCTAAAAAACGTGGGTTTGGTTCGGTAAGTTCCTATGTCAAACACCTCGTTAAGGAGGACGCTAATCTCATTTCTGAAGCTGATCTTTTGAAATCTGTTCGAGCCTCTCGAAAGGAATATCGCGCGGGCAAAGCAGTCAAAGCAAAATCTTTGGCTAATTTGGTATGATTATAATAGATATCGCTTATTCATCCACATTCGTGGCTGAATTAAAAAAGATGCCAAAGGAACTTATCACGCTCGCAGCAAAAAAGGAAGTTATTTTCAAAGAAAATCCACTTCATCCCTCACTTCGTTTATATGGTCTTCAAGGCAAATTAAAGGGTCTGTGGTCGATCTCCATAAGCAGCGGATATCGAATTATCTTTGAAAGGCAGTCCAATGGCGATATACTATTTATCTCAATTGGTAAACACGACATCTATCGTAGTATGTAGCAATTTGTCATTAAATTAGAGTGG
>MFQK01000001.1:34904-45203 GCA_001783035.1 Candidatus Magasanikbacteria bacterium RIFCSPLOWO2_02_FULL_44_11 | reverse complement strand
GCCTTCTATATATAAAGTATAATCCTACTACTCATTAAAAACTTCACCTCCCAGACGCTGGTTTTAGCTAAAATTAGCAAAAATTGGCCCTTGGACTCGTGGTTTGACCGCTTAACGCGCGGCAGCCGCAAGGTAATACCAACTAGGACATGTTAAACGTGCTAGCAGCCTTGCAGTTTTTGGCTCAGGATAGACGAAAATAAAAGAGAATCTTCTTCGGAAGGTGTTTTTTTGTTTGTTTCTATCATAAACTAATTGCTTTGCAAAGCATCTATGGCCCCCATTTTTAAACATCAGACAGTCAAGAGCCCGGTGCGTAAATTTTTGCACGAGGTCAAGCCGGTTCCGGAAACCGATTTGATCGAGATCCAAAAAAATGCGTACGCCTGGTTTTTGAAACACGGCATTAAAGAATTATTTGAAGAAACATCGCCGATCACCGATTTTACTGGCCGCGATCTCGAACTTTATCTCGACGGATACTACCTCGATGAACCTCGTTTTGACGAAGTGACCTGCCGCGAACGCAATCTCACCTACGAATCACCACTGCGCGTGACCGCTCGCTTGGTCAACAAGCGCACCAACCAAACCAAGACGCAAGAAATTTATTTAGGCGACATTCCCGCCATGACCGAACGCGGCACTTTCGTGATTAACGGCATCGAACGCGTGGTTGTTTCTCAGCTCATTCGTTCGGCCGGCGCTTTCTTTACCGCCGAAAATGTTCGCGGTCGCCGTTACTACGGCGCGAAAATCATCCCGAATCGCGGCGCCTGGGTTGAAGTCGAAACCGACATCAATAATGTTCTCTGGATCAAGGTTGATCGCAAACGCAAAGTGGCCGCCACTTCTCTCTTGCGCGCTTTCGGTATTGAAAATGATGAAAAAATAATCGAACATTTCAAGGATGTCAACAAACACCCCAATATTGATTTTGTCGAAGCGACTATCAAGAAAGATTTAGCAAAAACCATGGAAGAGGGTCTGATTGAAGTATACAAACGCATCCGTCCGGGCGATTTGGCCACGGCCGACAACGCCAAAAGCTTGATCTATGCCATGTTCTTTAATTTTGAACGCTACGATCTTGGCCGTGTGGGCGTGTATAAATTCAATACGAAATTCGATCTTGGCTACACCCCGGAAGATTATGATAAAAAAGACAATCGTATTTTATCACCGGAAAAATTATTACTCGTTTTGAAAGAAGTTGTCCGCCTGAATATTTCGCAAGAAGAACCGGACGATGTGGATCACCTCGGCAACCGCCGCGTGCGCGCTGTCGGCGAGCTGACCCAGAATCGTTTTCGCGTCGGTCTCGCTCGTATGGAGCGCATCATCAAGGACCGTATGAGCACTTATGAGCTCGAAGATTTAACACCAAACAAATTAATTAACGCTCGTCCGGTCACCAGTGCCATCCGTGAATTTTTCATGAGTTCACAGTTGTCGCAGTTCATGGATCAAACCAACCCGTTGGCTGAGCTCGAACACAAACGACGCCTGTCGGCGCTGGGTCCGGGAGGTTTGTCGCGCGATCGCGCCGGTTTCGAAGTCCGTGACGTGCATACCACCCACTATGGCCGTATTTGTCCGATTGCTACTCCGGAAGGTCCGAATATCGGTCTCGTTAACCACTTATCCAGCTACGCTCGCATCAATGAATTTGGTTTTATCGAAACGCCGTATCGCAAAGTATTGCGCGAAGTGGCTAACGATCCAAAATTTAGTGAAGGCGAAATTCTTGGTGAGGATATGGCCGGTATTAAAGCCGGTACTAAAATTACCAAAGAAGTTGCTCAAAAATTAACGAAAGAAAAACGCGAAAAAATTCCGGTTAAACACCGCGTCACGAATGAAATCGTTTATCTCAATTCTTTCCGCGAAGAAAAAGTTTTGACAGCCGCCGCCAGCGTGAAGCTCGATGACCAAGGTTATTTCTTGGAAGAATCCGTGCCCGCCCGAGTGTATGGCAAACCCGGTGTCGCCGACACGTCAGTCATCGAATACGTTGACGTCGCGTCGAACCAGATCGTCAGTATCGCGACCGCTTGTATTCCTTTCTTGGAACACGACGACGCGACACGAGCGCTCATGGGTACAAACATGCAGCGTCAGGCCGTGCCATGTATCCGACCGGAAGCGCCGCTCGTTGGTACCGGTGTTGAAAAAGAAGCGGCTCGTTATTCCGGCTATATGATTACGGCCGATGAAGATGGTGAAATTACCGAAGTAGACGGCGGCCATATCGTTTTGACGACCAAAAAAGGTCAAGTTTACACCTATAATCTGGCTAAATTCAAACGATCTAACCATTCTACCTGTCTTGACCAGCACCCCGTCGTGAACCTCAACCAAAAAGTGAAAAAGGGAGAGGTTTTGAGCGATGGTCCAAGCATCCGTGAAGGCGAATTGGCGCTTGGCCAAAATGTTTTGGTCGCCTATATGGTCTGGGACGGTTTTAACTACGAAGACGCCGTCATCATCTCGGAACGTCTGGTGCAGAATGGCAGCTATTCTTCCATTCACATCGAAGATTATACTATCGATGTGGTCGAAACCAAACTCGGCCCAGAAGTCGTGACTTCGGATATTCCAAACGTCAGTGAAGAAAAATTGAAGAATTTAGATAGCGAAGGTATTATCCGCATTGGCGCCGAAGTAAAATCCGGCGACATTTTAGTGGGTAAAATTACTCCGAAAGGTGAAACCGAGCTTTCTGCCGAAGAACGACTGCTTCGCGCTATCTTTGGCGACAAAGCCCGCGATGTCCGCGACTCCTCATTATATCTGGAGCATGGCGAACACGGTAAAGTGATCGATGTTAAAGTTTTCTCTTCTGAAAATGGCGACAAACTCGAGCCGGGGGTTATCAAACAAATACAGATCACCGTCGCCGACCTCCGGAAAATCCAGGTTGGTGACAAAATGGCCGGACGTCACGGTAACAAAGGTGTGGTTTCCAAAGTTGTTCCGGTCGAAGAAATGCCTTTTCTTGAAGATGGCACACCAGTCGACATTATCTTATCTCCGCTCGGCGTTATTTCTCGTATGAACCTTGGCCAGCTCCTTGAAACCCACTTAGGTTTGGCTGCTAACGCGCTTGGTTACAAGGTTGCCACGCCGGTTTTGAACGGATTAACAGAAGAACAAATTAAGAGCGAGCTTGGTAAAGCTAACTTCCCACTCTCTGGTCAGGTGCAGCTCTTTGACGGACGCACCGGTGAACCATTCGATAACAAAACGACCATCGGCTATAACTATATGTTGAAGTTGAACCATATGGTCGAAGACAAGATCCACCAACGTTCAATCGGTCCATATAGTTTGATCACCCAACAGCCTCTCGGCGGTAAAGCCCAATTTGGTGGCCAGCGTTTTGGTGAAATGGAAGTCTGGGCCCTCGAAGCGTATGGTGCCGCGCACACCCTCCAGGAAATGATTACGATTAAATCCGACGATGTGCAAGGCCGCTCCAAAGCTTATGAAGCGATTATTAAAGGTGAAGTGGTCAACAAAGTAAATATTCCGGAATCATTCAACGTGTTAGTCCGTGAATTGAAAGGTTTGGGGTTGGACGTTGAACTGTTGAGCCGGTCTGAGTCCGGTGAATATCGACCTACTGCCGAAGTCGAGGCAGAAAAGGCCAAAGAAATGAAACGGGAGGAGATAGTCAGCGAGCCCGTACAACTTCCTCGTAAATAATTACCATACATTATATGCCTCGTGATCAACTCCATTCCATGAACTTTGATGCTATACGTCTCAAGCTCGCTTCACCCGAAGTGATTCGTGCTTGGTCTTACGGCGAAGTATCAAAACCGGAAACTATCAACTATCGCACCCAAAAACCCGAAAAGGGCGGTCTTTTTGCCGAAGAAATTTTTGGGCCAGTTAAAGATTGGGAATGTTACTGTGGAAAATATAAGAAAATTCGTTACAAAGGTATTATCTGTGATAAATGTGGTGTCGAAGTAACCCATTCTTTGGTCCGCCGCGAACGTATGGGCCATATCGAGCTTATAGCTCCGGCAGCACATATTTGGTTCTTGCGCTCGGTGCCGTCCAAAGTCGGTTTGGTGCTCGATCTCTCTGCCCAGGCGCTGGAAAAGGTTATTTATTTCGCCTCGTTCATTATTACTCGTGTCGATGAGGATGAAAAACGCTTGACCGTGGAATTATTGCGTCAAGAATACAAAAATAAGAAAAAACAAATCGAACGAGACCACGAGACTGAATTGAAAAAAGCCCAAGAGGCAAAAGCAAAGTCTAAAGATTTAGAAAATATCAGCAATGAAACCGAGCGCAAACGCAACGCTCTCGATGCCGATTTCCAAGCCGCCGAGAAAGAGCTTAAGGAGCTTGGCATCATGAAAATTATTTCAGAAAATCGTTACCAAGAGTTGTCTCTCCGTTACGGGCACCTGTTCGAAGCCTCGATTGGCGCTGAAGCTATTCATAATTTATTGGCTCGCATCAATATTGAAGAGACCATTAAACGCCTGACCAATGAGCAGCAAACCGCCAAAGGTTCAAAACTTGAACGCATCATTCGCCGCCGCAAACTTTTGAAGAGCTTGGGCATGAATAAGATCCGCCCCGAATGGATGGTCCTCAAAAATATCCCCGTCATACCGCCAGACCTTCGCCCGATGGTGGCTCTTGATGGCGGACGTTTCGCCACTTCCGATTTAAACGACCTTTACCGCCGAGTTATCAATCGCAATAACCGCCTACGCCGCCTTTTAGATCTCGACGCGCCGGAAGTTATTTGCCGCAACGAAAAGCGGATGTTGCAGGAAGCTGTAGACGCCCTGATTGATAACAATGCCCGTCATTCCAAGACAGTTACCGCCTCAACCGGACAGAAACGACAGCTTCGTTCTCTGGCCGATATTTTGAAAGGCAAACAAGGACGTTTCCGACAAAACTTACTCGGTAAGCGCGTTGACTATTCCGGCCGCTCGGTCATTGTGGTCGGCCCGCAACTTAATATTGATGAATGCGGATTGCCAAAACGCATGGCTCTCGAACTGTTCAAGCCGTTTATCATGGGCGAAATTATTAAACGTGAATTGGCCCACAACGTCCGTTCGGCCAGCCGATTTATTGAATCTGAAGCCGATGAAGTCTGGGACATTCTCGAAGAATTAACCAAAACCACACGCGTGCTCTTGAACCGCGCTCCGACATTGCATCGTTTGGGTATTCAAGCATTTCACCCGCGCTTGGTTGAAGGTAAAGCTATTCAGCTTCATCCGCTTGTCTGTACCGCTTTTAACGCCGACTTCGATGGCGACCAGATGGCCGTCCACCTGCCGCTAACCGCCGAAGCTCGTTGGGAGGCGGAAAACCTTATGGCCTCGGAAAAGAACTTGCTAAAACCCGCCACCGGCCAGCCGGTCATTACACCTAAACAAGATATCGCTCTGGGCTGTTTTTACCTGACACGCCACAGTCTCGACGATACCGGTGAGGTTAAGAAATTTTTTGGTTCTGAAAAGGAAGCTAAATTGGCCTATAAGGGCCGCCAGATTACGCTGCAAGAGCGTATCAAAGTCCGTGTCACCGACGCTCGCAATAAATTCCCCGAAGATGCTCCCGTCCTTCTCGAAACATCCATCGGTCGGATTTTATTTAACGAAATTATCCCCGACAAGCTGCCCTACTACAATGAAACTATCAATGTCAAGAAGCTCGGGACCATCATTCGTTTGTGCTTGGAAATCTACGGCCAGGAAACAACCGCCTTTTTCCTCGATGAGCTTAAAAATCTTGGTTATCGCTATGTAACCAAATCAGGATACTCACTCGGCATGGATGATTTCCCTAAAATTGTTGAGAAACCGGCGCTCATTAAAGAAGGCGATCAACTGGTGAAAGAAATGGAAGAACAATTTCAGGAAGGTTTGCTGACAATCGGTGAACGCCACGCCAAGATTCTCGAAATTTGGACGGAAGTGAAAGATAAAATTATTGCCAACAACAAAAATATTTTGAATAAGAATGGTCCGGTGTACGCCATGATCGACTCTGGCGCTCGTGGTACTTATGGCCAGCTTGGTCAGGTCATGGGTATGAAGGGTCTGGTGGTCTCGCCATCCGGCGAGGTTATTGAATTGCCGGTTAAAGGTAATTTTAAGGAAGGTTTTGACGTGTTGGAATATTTCATTTCTTCGCACGGTACCCGTAAAGGTTTGTCGGACACGGCGCTCCGTACGGCTAATGCCGGTTATTTGACCCGTCGTTTGGTTGATGTTTCACAAGATGTGATTATTGTCGAAAACGATTGTGGTGACGACATTGGGGAAATCTTTACAGTTGAACAGTCGAAGATCATGGGGGAAAAATTAGCGGATCGCGTTTGGAGCCGTTATGTAGTTTCAGCCGTCAAAGACGGTAATAAAACAATCGTCAAAGCCGGCGAGGTAATTGATGACAAAACCGCGCGCGTCATTGATGAATTAAACATACAATCAGTCCATGTTCGTTCTCTTTTACAATGCCGGCTGCCCAAAGCAGTCTGCCGTAAGTGTTATGGCTACGACTTGGCGACCAACAGCGAAGTGGCGATGGGTACCGCTGTCGGTATTATCGCCGCCCAATCGATCGGTGAACCTGGTACGCAGCTGACGCTCCGCACCTTCCACGCCGGTGGTGTGGCCGGAGGCGATATTACTCAGGGTTTGCCTCGCGTAGAAGAATTGGTGGAAGTGCGCGCTCCAAAGCACCAGGCTGTATTATCCGAAGTCGAAGGTACCATTGAAATTGAAGATGCCGATGGCAAGATTGTAACTTCAGCCACCGGAAAGAAAATCTTTGAAGGACGTCGAGGCCAGAAAATTGTCAAAGTGCATTTTGAAGGCATGGAAGAAATGAGCATTAAATGTAAGGCGGAAGACGAAATCATGGTCAAAGATGGCGGAGAAGTGAAAACCGATGATATTCTGGTTGTTCGTGGTTCATCGGGTGAAGAAATTAAAGCCAAATACGACGGTAAAGTGAAAATCACAAAAAACAATGTGTCTTTGGAGTATCAAGGACCGCGTGTTCGCGAATATATCATTCCGTTAGGCTACAAACTTCTGGTCAAGAACGGAGACAAAATAGAGAAAGGACATTTAATGACTGACGGCAGTATCAATCTGCAAGAATTGTTTGAATTAAAAGGCCGTCCCTCAGTGCAGCGGTACGTCTTGGAAGAAGTACAGAACATTTACTCTTCTCAAGGACAGAAAGTGAACGACAAACACGTCGAATTAATTATTCGCCAGATGTTTAGCCGCGTTTACGTAGAAGATGCCGGTGAAACAGATCTCTTGCCTGGTGAAATCGTTGAAAAGGCTCAGTTTGAATTTTCAAATCGCCTGGCCAAGAAATCGGGAATGAAAGCTGCTGTCGCTCGCGAGCTCTTGCTCGGTGTCAGTAAAGTCGCTCTTTCGACTCAAAGTTTCCTTTCCTCGGCTTCATTCCAGGAAACAGCCCGTATTCTTATCAACACCGCTTCCACCGGTAAGATTGATTACCTCGAAGGTCTTAAAGAGAACGTTATTATCGGTCGCTTGATTCCAGCGGGAACGGGATATAAGAAATAGAGAGAAAACAAAAGCGTACTTTGAGGAAACTCATTGCCGGGAGCCTTCGCAGGCGGCCCAATTTGTCCGCGAGCATGGCGGAGAAGTTTGTCCAGCCAACTGGAAGCCGGGCGGAAAAACTCTAAAACCTGGCCTTGATTTGGTTGGTAAAATTTAACCTTATTATATGTATCAAGAAATAAATTACGACCATCTACTTGGCACACCCGGTTTTAGCGATCAATTACTAAAAAATCACTTTACCCTGTACCAAGGGTATGTCGCCAATACCAACAAATTAGCCGATCTTTTGGCGGCGATGGCAAAAGATGGGAAAACCGGAACACCCGAATCCAACGAGTTGAAGCGCCGTTTTGGTTGGGAGTTTGACGGCATGCGTTTGCACGAATATTATTTTGGTAATATGAAAAATGGCGGCACGCCGCACGATACGAAGTCAAAACTCCACCAAAAAATGACTGAGGCTTTCGGTAGTCACGAAGTATGGGAAAAAGATTTCAAGGCCACCGGCAGTATGCGCGGTATTGGTTGGGCGGTATTGTATTATGACCAACAAGCTGACCGGATTTTTAATGTTTGGATTAACGAACACGATGTCGGTCATTTCGCGGGTTGCCTACCGGTCCTTGTCATGGACGTCTTTGAACACGCCTTCATGCTCGACTATGGCACCAAGCGAGCCGATTATATCGAAGCTTTCTTCAAGTCCATCGACTGGAAAACCGTTGAAAAGCGATTAGGATAAACCATTACTTGGCATACATTACGGAACACAGCATAAACCAGCCCAGCGGGGCTGGTTTTGCTTCCATCTCGGCCGACTGCGAAGTAGACCTGCGATGAGTTTCCGTAATGTATGCCAAGTAATGTTTGACCAAGGCCGCTTTTAACGGTAAAATAGAGTGATTATGACTGAAAGAATGGTTAAAATAATCATCGGCTCGTTTGCCGCCGGATCAGCCTTGGCGGCTGGTTTTTTTATGTTGGCTACCAAACTAGACGCGCAGGCGATGCCAGCTTTGGCAGTCGTGCATCCCCGACGATACGTGAGTGAAGTTAAAATTGTGGCGACAGAAACTCTCGCCGTTGAAAAAGAAATCCAGCCGGTTTCTACCACGCCATATGAAGACTTTGTAGCAAAAATCGACGCGTATAAACAAGAAAACACCAGTACTATTTCCGTCCAATTTTTCGGCGATATAATGCTCGACCGCAACGTTGCTAAAATGATGGGAAAAAGAGGGTTGGACTACTTGTTTGAACACATTGGACCAACGTCATCAAAGCGTCTATTCGGAGGGGCGGATCTTTTAATAGCCAATCTCGAGGGGCCATTTGCCACAGTCCGCGTACCAACATCAAAATCAATTGCCTTTCGGTTTGATCCGGCGCTGGCGCTCCAGCTACAGACGTACGGGTTCGACGCTTTTAGTTTGGCTAACAATCATACGCTCGATATGGGCGTGAAAAACGTCGCCTTTACCCAAAAGATTTTACAGCAAAACGAATTTGGATTTTTTGGATACCAAACGAAAGAAAATGACGCATCTTGGTGGGTTGCCGAAAAAGGTTTGTCCGAAAAAATAACTTTTGTCGGCTTCAATAACACCGATCACCCGCTGAACATGGCGGGAGCAAAAAAGGTTATGGACCAAGCCAAGGCGCAAGCCCGCTATGTTTTTGTTTTCATGCACTGGGGAGACGAATATAAACGTATTTCCAACCAAAATCAGCGGACGTTGGCGCACTGGTTGATCGATAATGGGGCGACAGCCGTGATCGGTGGTCACCCGCACGTCATCCAAGAAATGGAAATATACCAAGGCAAACCAATCTATTATTCACTCGGTAATTTTATCTTTGACCAATATTTTTCTAAAGAAACTCAACAAGGTATAAGTGTCGGATTTATTTTGCAAGACGGAATTATTAAAGAAGCGCAAGTGTTTCCTTTTTATAGCCAAAAATCACAGGTTTATGCGATGTCTTCGGCAGACAGAGAAAACTTCTTTTCCTGGTTTACAAGTAACAGTCGGCTCAAATAGGTATGACTATTCGCATTTTAGGCATCGACCCTGGTTTTGGACGTGTTGGTTATGGTATCATTGAGCAGGCGGGCAGCTCCTGGAAACATATCACCCACGGTTGTCTCGAAACATCACCAAAAAAATCTTTTGTCAGTCGCTTGGCGGATATTCATAAAGAATTGGTCCGCCTTATCCAGGAACACCAACCGACCAGAATGGCCGTGGAAGAATTATTTTTCTTTAAAAATGTCACGACCGCAATCGATGTCGGGCAAGCGCGCGGGGTAATTCTTTTGACTGGCTTTGAAAGCGGTCTGCCGATCGACGAATTTACGCCGCTCGAGGTCAAGCAGGCGATGACCGGTTATGGCCGAGCTGAAAAAGGACAAATGCAAAAATTAGTCGCTGTTATTTTGAATATGAAGGTAAAAATTAAGTCTGATGACGCCGCCGACGCGCTCGCGGTTGCTCTCACCTCCGGACAGCGATTGTGGCTGCAAAATCTGGAACATTCCTTATGAGTAAACATGCTATATCACTTTTGATTGCTTTTGGTTTGAGTATTGTCACTGTCATCGGCGATATTTTTATTAAAGAAGCCTCCCTCCACCAGCGATTTAGCGGTTGGAAATATCTGGTCCTCGGCGGGTTGATTTGGAGTCTCACGGCTATCG
>MFQK01000001.1:12094-34894 GCA_001783035.1 Candidatus Magasanikbacteria bacterium RIFCSPLOWO2_02_FULL_44_11 | reverse complement strand
TCTCATGCGACGCGAAGAGCTCTCTATCCTCGGCGCCCTCTATTCGTTGACCATCGTCATGAGCTTATTTTTACTCGGGGCATTTTTCTATAAAGAACATATCACTCAACTCGAACTTCTGGGGCTCGGTTTGGGTATGGCTTCCATCATTATCTTGTTCCGTTTTGAATAGTATGGCCTAGACCAACCGCGTTCTCCGGTCGCTCAAAGCGCCAGGTTTTCACATCGTTGGCTTGGAGCAAACACCAAAGAGTGTTATTATATACAAATAGCAACCTATTATCACGCAATATGCAATCAACCTTAGAAATTTTCAAACATCTTTTTGAGCACCTTCCTCCCTTGTTTCCAGCAGATCGGAAAGAAAAAATCGCCCAGACCATTCGGGAGTTAAAAGATAACCCCGCCAGCAGCCTCGAAAGTTTGGAAGATACTATGATCGTCTTTGGTTATGAAATCTGGCCTTGGAACCAAGCCTTTCGGGAACTCATGGCCTCGGCCGAAACGGATATTGGCGAACATTTTTTATTACCCAAACTTTCTGAGGCGGTAGCCAATAAGTATCACGATTTTATAAAATACGGCGGTTCTTTCCGCGATCTACACGTCGGCAAACCGGCCAGTTTTTTCAGTTTGGAAGATCGTGGTGAGTTATGTCGGGCACTGGTCGATATGCAAGTTGACTTGCGTAAATACGTCAGGCGGGACATCGCGGGCTTGAAACAAAAACATTATTTGGCCCGCGTTGAAGATTTTAAAAATTTGATAAAAGATATTAAATTGACCTTAGGCCACTTGCGAAATTTGGCTGAGGCCGAGCATGATCATCCTACTTTAGCCGATGAGATTCGCGCGCGTGTGCGTCATTTTGAGCATGGCCTGTGCCTTTTGGGACCAAATCTTGAGTATGAAGCCGTTTGCCAAGCACCGGACTTTTTTAATGGTCGCAAACACGAATTGAACCGCCTAAAAGGTATTCACACTTCCAAAGCTTTTACCCTTGTTTAACAGGTGTAACTGAAGAATATTTTTTAACCAGGCCGAGCAGGCCTGTTTTGTTTTGAAGACCGGTTTGGGCGCCATGTTGTCCGATTACGGCAGAGCTGTTGGCAATGCCCCATTGCAAGGCGTTTTTAATATCGTGTTCGTAGAATCGGGCCGCGAGATATCCGGAGGCAAAAGCGTCGCCGGCTCCGGTTTTAGAGACAACCTTCACCGGTAAGGCCGCAATATGCCACCACTCATCGCTGGTGCTTGCCCAAGCGCCTTTTTCTCCATCAGTTATGACTACTTCATCCGGACCGAGCGCCAACAAGGCTCGCAGCAACGCTTCCACGCTTTTTTGCTTGGCAAGTGTGGTGCCGCTTAATATTTCGGCTTCTTCAAGATTTACAAATAGCAAATCGGTTTGCAATAAGACGTCTTTTAAGGCCGCTCGACCATGTTCGAGCATGTACGATCCGGGATTCACGGCCAGTCGCGTTGATGAATGGTTTTTTAAATATTGAAGAATCTTTTTTTGAACCTTTTCGAAACCCGCGCCCAGGCCGGAATAATACAACCAATTTGCGCCGCCAACATTATCTGGCCAGGCATAATTTCGCTTATCGGCATGAGTCAAAATTGTCCGTTCGGATTTATAATTAAGGATGATTGAATAACGCGTCAAACTTTTTGGGTCAGTCATGATATAATCGGTGGCTATGCCTTCTGCCTGTAGCTTGGTCGATACCAATTGTGCTCCGGCATCACCGCCAAGCGTCGTTAAAAGCGCGGTCTTGAGCCCAAGCCGACTGGCGCCAACGGCAACATCAGCCGCGTTGCCCCCCAGAGCCTGGAAACTGTCGTTAATAGAAATTTTTTGGCCATAGGGAAAGCACAAAAAACTCTCTTCACGGTCATTGGTTTGTACCGACGCCTGATTATCCGCGATTTGAACGTGTGTATCTATTACCGGGTCGCCGATGGTGATGAGATCGTGCATAATAAAAATTATTCTGTCCACCTATTAGTATACTCGATTGCCGCCAGGGCGGCAACAATGCCTTGTCCGGCGGCGATACCTATTTGTTTATAAGGAATATCTGTGACGTCGCCCGCGGCGAAAATGCCCGGCACGGACGTTCGACACCGGTTATCAACAATAATTTCTGCTTGGTTATTTTTTTTGAGAATACCGGCAAATTGCGAATTCGGTGTCATACCAATATGTACCATCGTGGCGTCTGCCACCAGCTCTCGAGGTTTTCCTTTGGCATCGGCATATACCAGGCCCTCTACTTTGGTCGTACCGATTATTTTTGTCGTTGCCACTTCATAAATGATCTCTACGTTGCTCATAGCTTTTAGTTTATCAATCAGGATTTTTTCTCCTTTTGGAAAACCGCCCTGTGTATTCGCGGTGTTGGGAAATTTGGTCAGAACGTAAACTTTTTTGGCCAGAGTCGCCATCATTAAACCGGACTCAAGGGCGCTGTTTCCCGCGCCAATCGTGGCGGTCACCTTATTTTTAAACAAGGGTCCGTCGCAAACCGTACAATAGGTGACGCCTTTATGGTAAAGCTCTTTCTCCCCCGGTATATTGAGATGGCGGGGATGAATTCCGCTGCCAATAATAACGGTTTTAGCTTCATATGTTTTAACTTCATCGACAGCATTTTTTGCTGTGACTGCGAAGCGTTTTTTTTCTGGCCGGATAGCTGTAACTTGCCAGCCTTGATCAAAGACAACGCCGTATGATTTGGCGTGGGCATAAAATTGCTGGGCCAGCTCGTAGCCCTGGATATCCAGAATGCCGGGCCAATTGTTTACCTGCCCCGACAAAGCTACTTCGCCGCCGATATCATCAGTGACAACTTTAAAGTTAAGGCCGCGGCGCGCTGCATAAATCGCCGCCGAGCATCCGACCGCCGATCCTCCTATAATAATCAGATCATACATACGACAAAGACTAATTAATTTTTTGGCTTGCTATCATTGCTTTCATCGCTTTGTAGGTTTTTTTCACATCGGGAGCATGCCTAAAAGCGCTGCCGACGGTAAAAATATCGACGCCTCTTTTGATTAACTCGGGGAGGGTCGTGAGATTGACCGCACCGTCGACACTGGTCAAAATTCCCTCACGAGATTTGTTAAATTCACTGATATTTTCGAGCACGCCAGCTATGAATTTTTCTCCCTGCGCGCCGGGATTGACGGTCATGAATTGAGCTACATCAATCCGATCGAGGTAGGGGACAAGCGAGGAAAGAGGCGTCTGGGGTTTGATAGCCAAACCAACCGCCAGCTCGGTGTCTTCAGCCAAAGCCATAGCCACATCGAGATTACGGCCAGATTCAATATGAAAAATTATCCGAAAGACGTTGCCGACAGCGGCCCATTTCTCGAGCTCGGCCAAAGGATCTTCCACCATCAGGTGCAGCTCAAAGGGGAGATTGCTGGCTAATCCTTCTAGGCGGTCGATTTCTTTAAATGAGGTATGCGGGACAAATTTTCCATCCATAACATCAATGTGCACATATGGAAAAAGCCCTATGTCAATTTTTTTAATTTGGCTTTCGAATTCCAGAAAGGTGTGGGCCAGAACCGCCGGAGCAAAAACTGAAGGTCGCATAGATTATTCGAGTTCAGCTAGTTTCTGTAATCGGCGGACGTGGCGCTCTTCGCCTGAAAAAGGCGTCTCTAAAAAAGTTTTGACGATTGCGCGGGCATGTTCATCTGATAAAGTTCTGCCAGCCAAACAAACTATATTAGCGTCTTCATCTTTTCGAGCGAATTTTACCGATTCGATACTGGGACCAAGCACCGCTCGGATACGATGTAATTTGTTGGCTACAATACAGACACCATGTCCAGATCCGCAAATTAAGATGCCGCGATTTTCGTGCACTTCAGCCACTCGTTCGGCTACCGCCCGGGCAAAATCCGGATAGTCGTCATTTTCATCAAAAGAGCTTGGTCCCAGGTCTTCTACCGGCATTTTTAGAACCTTGGTTAAATACGCAACCAGGGTCTTTTTTAGCTGAAACCCGGCGTGATCGGAGGCAATATAAAGCATAGGAGTATAATGGGGGTAATTATAACACGACTACTTAGTTTGGCAATGGCCCGATATGAAGTGGCCCGATAAGATTGACCAACTGGCGGATTTCATTTACAATCAGAAGTGACTACCATTAAATTTCTATGAAAAAAGAACTCTATCATACACCGTTCGAAGGCATAAAAGAGCAAGAAGTACGGGAACCAATTCCTAAAAAAGACCTGATTGCCTGGTGCCAAAGAACACGCACGAATAATTTATTATTGGAAGATTTAATGCATAAATTGCAAGGTCAAATTGATAAGTTTGATAATAGACCGCTGCCACGATCGGTTGAAAAAATCCATTCTCTAAAAGAAGCCATAACCCGTGAAGTACAAAATTTTCCGGAAGCCGAAGTGGCGCCAGAGCGGCGAGAACTTTTGGAGTATTTATTCGATTTGGACGATTATTTAAAAAATCGAGCCGCCATACTGGTTTAAATCGAAATTAACCTTGTTAGGGCATCTTGGTTGCTCATTTCTAAAGAAGGAGAGAACGATTTTGACAAACGATTTTGACAAAAGTGCAGTTTAAGAATACAATTAAAACATAAGCGATTACCCGTTATCAGCGGGGAGCTGGGAGTAGAAATCCGTCCTCTAGACGGGAAGTAGACCTCCTCGGGTAAGCCCGTCAACGCTGCAAATAAGTGAAAGCACAAGATGGTACCGTCCCGACAAATGTCGGTGACTCTTGGCACGCAATTTTAAGCGTGTTTTTTGTTTAACTATGTACAACGCCAACCAAGAAGAACAAAAGGTCCTCGCCTTTTGGGATAAAGATAAAACATTTGAAAAGTCCGTTGCCGAACGTTCGGAAAAAAAGCCGTATGTTTTTTATGATGGCCCGCCGTTTGCGACCGGTTTGCCGCACTATGGCCATATTGTCGCTTCGACCATGAAAGACGTGGTGCCGCGCTACTTTACAATGCGCGGATACCGAGTGGAGCGTCGCTGGGGTTGGGATTGCCACGGGCTGCCGATTGAAAACATCATTGAAGCCGATTTGAATTTGAAAACCAAAAAAGATATTGAAAATTTTGGCATCGCGAAATTTAACGAAGCCTGCCGGGCGACTGTGTTACGGTATGCTAAAGAGTGGAAAAAGACCATCCATCGCCTTGGTCGCTGGGTTGATATGGAAAACGACTACAAAACCATGGACCCCTCCTATATGGAAAGTGTTTGGTGGGTTTTCAAGCAGCTTTGGGACCGCGAACTCATCTATAAAGGGTATAAGGCCATGCACATTTGCCCGCGCTGTGTGACTACGTTGTCGAATTTTGAAGTCACGCAAGGATATAAGGATGTCAAGGACTTGGCAGTGACGGCGAAATTCAAAATTGTTCCCAGCACAAAATCAAAAACTGCTTTCGAACATCTTCCCGGACCATTTTATTACCTGGCTTGGACGACGACTCCCTGGACCTTGCCGGGGAATGTACTTCTCGCGCTTGGTCATGATATTGAATACGTACTCGTTTCAATAGACGGAGAAGAAGGCCATTATGTCGTGGCTCGAGATCGTGCCGAAACCGTCTTTGTTGGTAAACAATGGAAGGAAGTCGGACGTTTTAAGGGTGTGGAGCTTGCGGACTTGTCTTACGAGCCGCTTTTCCCTTACTTTAAGGACACACCAAATGCTTTCCGCACGGTTGTGGCCGATTTTGTGACGACAACCGACGGCACCGGCATTGTCCATATTGCCCCGGCCTTTGGTGAAGATGACTTTGCTGTTGGTAAGGCCGAAGAAATCCCCCTGGTGCAGCATGTGACGATGGAAGGAAAGTTCATCCCGGCGGTAAAAGACTTCGCGGATATGGATGTAAAGCCGAAGGACGATCTGACCAAAGCCGATGTTGAAATTATTAAATGGCTTGCTCACAATGGCAAACTTTTTGCGAAAGAAAAAGTCCAACATAGCTACCCGCATTGCTGGCGCTGCGATACACCGCTTTTGAATTACGCCACGACCAGCTGGTTTGTGCGAGTGACCGAACTTAAAGACCAGCTCATAAAAAATAACGGACCCATCAATTGGGTGCCGGAGCATATTAAAGAAGGCCGCTTTGGTAAATGGCTCGATGGTGCTCGTGATTGGGCAATTTCCCGCAGTCGTTATTGGGGCACGCCACTGCCGGTTTGGGAAGGTCCCGATGGAGAAATTATTTGTGTGGGCAGCGTCGATGAGCTTGAATCGTTGACTGGCCAGAAAGTTACCGATTTGCACAAACATTTGATCGACCACCTGACTATCACGAAAAACGGGAAAGTATACCGACGTATTCCCGAAGTGCTGGATTGTTGGTTTGAATCTGGCAGTATGCCGTACGGTCAAAGGCACTACCCGTTTGAAAATAAAAAGAAATTTGAAGCGTCGTTTCCGGCGGAATTTATTGCCGAAGGCCAGGACCAAACTCGCGGTTGGTTCTATACCCTACATGTGCTCGCAACAGCACTCACTAGCGGCAAAAAGCCGGCCATACCATCGGTAAAGCGGAGCGTTCCGGCTTTCAAGAATGTGGTCGTTAACGGCATTGTGCTCGCCGAAGATGGTAAAAAAATGAGCAAACGATTGAAAAATTATCCGGAGCCGGAATTGGTAATTGAAAAATATGGCGCCGATGCCGTGCGTTATTATTTGATGAGCTCGCCGGTCGTCGAAGCCGAGGCCTTGAATTTTTCGGAAGCCGGTGTGCGCGAAGTTTTCAGTAAATTGATCAATACGGCTACAAATGTGTTGGAATTTTATACCATGTTCAACGACGGCAAGTATGCCAAAAAAACGAGCAACCACGCGCTCGACCGTTGGGTGATCGCGAAATTGCATGTCCTTGTACACGAGGTCACTCGTCATATGGAACGCTACGAATTGGCCCAAGCCGCCCGACCCATTCTAGATTTTATTACGGAATTATCCCAATGGTATGTGCGCCGCTCCCGTGATCGCTTCAAAGACGACGACGCGGCCGACAAGTCCCTGGCTCTCGCGACGCTTCGTGAAGTGCTGACCACCTTATCAAAAGTCATGGCGCCTTTTACGCCTTTTCTCGCTGAAAAAATATTCCAGACCGTTACCGGCGAACAAAAAAGCGTGCATTTGGAGATGTGGCCGGACTTTAATAAGAAATTATTGACTGATGTCACCCTCAAACAGATGGTCGGGGTTAGAAAAATCGTCGAATATGGATTGTCGTTGCGCGCCGAAGCGGGCATTAAGGTGCGCCAAGTGTTAAGCAGCCTTGAAATTGGGCTTTCACCATTAGGTAAGACCGAGATAGGCGCGTTAGATTCCGGGTTGTTGGCAATTATCGCCGATGAGATGAACATTAAGGAAGTTAAATTGGTTAAAAAAGTCGCGCTTTGCAAAAATTGGCTAAAAAAAGAAGAAAACCATATAACTGTGGCCCTTAATACGGAATTGACGCCCGCTTTGAAAAAAGAAGGTTTGGCGCGCGAAGTAATTCGTTCGATTAACCAATTACGAAAAAACCAAGGATTAACTATCGAAGATAAAGTCGTAGTCGAGTATGATACGGCAGATACCGAGCTCGCATCTTTGTTCCAAGAAGCACACGACGAGATCGCCAAAAATGTTTTGGCCAAAAAGATGGTTGCCGCAAACAATCAGGGTGAGACATTGAAAATCGGAGATGCCGAGCTGCGCGTTAAACTCGTTCGGTAGATGAGGTAATAAAGGAGTGTTGCGGGATTTTTTGGCAACCCCACCGTTCTTTCCAGCCATAGTCGCCGACAAAAGCGTCAAAAAGCTCGCCACCTAGTTTGAGAGCGTCGGCCACTTTCTTTACGTGGATATACTCGCGTACATTTTTATCCGCTTCCGGATCAATACCTCGATTGACCGAGGCATAAGTTTTATTGTACACCAGGCCCATCGTTACCGCTTGTTTTTTCCCACCAATATTGAAGGTAAGTAAACGCGCCTGAAAAGTAGCGTGTGGTTTGAGTAAATCCCGAAAAATTTCCTTGTGAAACGGCCGGTCAATGAAGGCGGAGTCGGAAAAGGCGGCTATATTCCAATTGATCAAAAGTTCTAAATCGGCCCAATTATCTTCTTCGATAGTGACTCCCAGGTCATCAATTTTTTTTAGTCGCTTAACCAGCTTTTTCTTGGATTCACCGCTAAAGACGGCATCGAGATAATCGTTTGTGTCGCTAAAATTTTTTAGCGGCAAGACAAATTTGTAATCTTGAAACGGCAGGGAAGTGGTGTAGGCATCATTACCGCGGATATATTCGAGGCGCAACGGTTTTCCTAAAGTGCCGCCAAAATTATAAAACTCCGGAATAAGATTTTCGTAACCCGGCTTTACCATCACGCGGTTATCTTCCATATAGCTGCCACCCCAAAATTCAAAATAATTTTGATCATTGTTGTATTGGAGGGCAAGTAAACCGGCTGCTTCCGTGTCTTGGTAACCGACTATAAAAAATAATTCCTTTTTATGATAGGCGTGGAAAGTATTTCTAAAATCCCAATCGTCGTAGATCGTTTCGTGGGGTGAAAGTGATTCCCAGATTTTTTGGGCCGCAGCCAGATCCTTTATAATTTCAAAACGGAGTGTCTGGTTCATACCGTAGTTGTCGTGGGCTGTGGTAAAGTAACCACGGCTGGTTTATAAAATTTATATTCTGGTAATTTACCGTGTCCCCAGTGCTCCTTCCAGGAGCAGTCTTCCATTCCAGAATCAAATTGCCGGCAGCCGAGCTCAATCGCATGTCGGAGCTTATAAAACGTAACATAGGTCCACAAGTGTGGCGACACAGACTTATCCGCACCCATGTTAATGTTCAGATAAATACCGTTGAAAACAAAAGCCAGGCAAACGGCGACGACTTTACCGTCTATCGAAAAAGACAGTAGCTCCGTGTTAAAATTTTGGCGTAACAAATCACGAAATATTTCCGGACGGTGCGGCTTATTAAAACTGGAGTCGGGAAAAGTTTTAAGATTAAGTTCGATTAGCTTATCAATATCGGTAAAATTGTTTCTGGTGACTTGAATTCCGGTCTCCTCCATTAATTTTACGCGTCTTTTAACATTGCTGCGAAATTTGGAATTAACGCATTTTTCCAAATATTCTTCGCCACTTTTTATTGCTGTTAGGTCGAGAATATAGCGATAGTTTGAAAAAGGCAGACTCATCGTAAAGGGGTCACAGCCAACAATATCGGTGAGCACGGCCGGAGACGGAATGGCGGCGTAAAAGTTGGGAACATATTTCGAATGTTTTTCGTCGCAAAAAACCTGAATGTTCGACATGAAGCTGCCGCCAAAAGGTTCAAATAATTCATGGCGAGAATTGTATTGTAGGGCTAAAAGTCCGATTGGTTCATTACCGACATAGCCAACGTAAAAGAATAACTCATATTGAAACGGTTTGTAAAAGCAATAGCGAAATTCCCAAATGTCGTATAGTGTTTTCCGCGGAGAAAAACGTTCCCACCAGGTTTTGGCAGCCGCTAAATCGTTTATACATTCTATTCGAAATGAAGTCATAGTTAACTAATCAGTCGATGATACAAAGATTTATTCTGGTTATAGCGCTTGACACACAACCGGATAATTTCTTCCAACAGGTCGCCGTAATTCATGTTAATTATTTCAGCCGATAATGTCATATCTGATTTCGCGCTGATTGGCGGATTGGGATTGACTTCGATTACATATGGGTTATCGTCCTTATCAACGCGAAGCTCCACTTTGCCGTAATCTTTACAGTGCGAAATGTTATAAGCATCGAGCGCGATTTCTGTCAGCAACGATTCCAGCTTTTTGCTGATATTTTTGGCCGGACGTTGAATGGTGAATCTTTTCCCTAAACCAATTTTCGACCATTTCGCATCTTGAGTGTAGATGGACCATTTTTTTTGTCCGCGAATCGGTTTAAAAACGGTTCTAGAGAGAGGGAGTACCTGGATGGCATCTTTACGGTCGCCGAGAATAAGCACTTCAAATTCATCACCATGGATATATTCCTCGACCAGGGCGGGACGCTGCATATCCACGAGCACATATTTCAGCTGCTTGCGCAACTGTTTCTCGTTGGTCACCACCGATTCATGGGTAATACCTTCGGAATTATCCGTGTTTGCCGGCTTAACAATAAGCGGGTACTGGAGATCCGGTTTTATAGCATCCTTAACGTCGTAGGCGTAATCCCATTTTGGTGTCGGGATATTGTGAAAAGAAAATAATTTTTTAAGTCTGATCTTGTCCCGACACAAGGCCAGGTTAAATGAGTTTGTTCCGGTGTATGGGATATGCAACATTTCTAAAATTGCCGCCACCTGTGGTTTGAGGACATCGGTATTGTTGATTCCTTCGGCGATATTCAAGACCAGATCGACATCGCTGCGGCGCAGCTCATTGAAAACTTTGGAGAGATTATTAAAATCAAAAATTGTCGTGAGATAACCTCGCCTGGTCAGTTCACGATCGACGGCGAAAGCCACCTCTTTGAGGTCGTCGCCGTAATAATTTCCCATGTCACCCGAGATATTGGCGGCAATGCCAATATGCAGACGACGCTGGTCATGCAAGGAAATACGACGGACCTTTTCAATTTTAGCCGCCTGTAACAACAAATCTTTTTTGAAAACCGCCGCCGAAAGACGGTTTTTTCTGGCCGTTTTACCAAGTGCCGACTCTTGATTAAAGTGGACCACTTTGTACTTTATAAAACCGAGCGCGGCCTTCATGTTGTCCTGGGCATTTAGTAAATTGTCTCCAGACACTGTAATCCACCCCAGACTTTCATAACCCTCGGGCGGCAAAAGCACCGAGTCGCCAACTTCTTTGTAAACATCAATTTCTTCCAGATAATCTTTTCCCTTTAATTCTGCCGACAGGCTTAATTCGGCCAGCAAACCGGATGATTCGGGGTACAAATCCCAGCCCACGATGAATTTATATGGGCGATCGGGTTTTTTTATAGTGATATATTCACCCATGGCTATTTTAGCGGCACATTCGATCAAATCGACATTCCAGGCGCCCTTAACATAGGAGTAAACGTAATCGCCGCCCATACGCATGTTGATTTCGATCGGCACTGGACCATGTTTGGTTGATTTTGCTTCAAAGTGGATACAGCCATTTTGAATTTTTAATTTTTCCAGCGTCTGCTCGGCCATTTCGATCAGTTCGGTCTGCTCTTTTTCCGGTAAGCTGGAAGGTACTGATTGGCCGCTGTCCACAAAAAATTCGCCGCGGTTTTTATTGAAGTTATCGGCGATCGAATAAAATTTAATTTTTCCGTTTTGGATCAGGATGTCTATGTCAACTTCATCGCCGTCGATATATTCTTCCACGAAAATATCCAAACCATCGGCCAAAGCCGATTCCGAATCGGTCGAAATGTTTTTCTTTATGTAATTATAGGTGTTAACAAGCTCATCTTTGTTGGTGACTTTCACGACATAGGCGCTGCTCGCTCCATAAGCGGGCTTAATGACCAACGGGAAGGACATATAGCGGGTGACGCTTTTGAGCTGGCGTATGGTACGAACCATTTTGTGTTTTGGGGAGCGAATATTGTGGGTCGTACAAAACTCGCGGAACAAAAACTTATTGCGCACATTTTTGGCGACCTCCAGGGGTATGCCGATAAAATCGAACCGATCCACTATTTTGGAAGTGAGCAGCACATCGTCTTCCCAAAAAGTGATTACCCCATCGATTTTCACTTTGGGATGGGTTTTAATGAAGCTTTGGATGGCGGCAATTGATTCATTGTGGTTGTAGGTATCGGAGAAAATCCAGTGGTCAACATATTGGTCGGCCCAATTTTTTTCTTTATTCAAAACAACCAGTTTGATGCCGAGCTTCTTTAAGCGCTGGATGATGAATTTCTTCTTTTTCGAGGCGGTATTGACGAGTAGCAGCGTTTTCTTGTTTAAAGTGGAATTTTCCATAAAAAAACAAAAAAGCTAGGGAATAGCTTTAGGGACTAAAGTGGGGTAAGTTAGCTAAAAAACCGATACCGACCGGCACAGGAAATTGTATCGTGGTGAAGAATCTAAAACGGTTAAAATTAATGATTTTCACACCTGAACAGTATATCAGATTTTAGGGCTTTTGTCAACCCCTGAAAGCGACATTTTTGTTTGACAGATGGGGCTTATTTCACTACTATACAGCTAAACTAATCATATAAAATTGTATGGCTATGATGACGGTACAACAGATCTTTGACCTGGGAGTTAAACGAGGCATAGAAAACGATCCGCGGGGAATTTCGGGGGTGAAAAAACATCTTACCCGAGTGAAAAAACAATACGATGAATTGGGCGAAAATGAAAGAAAATATTTTGATACCGACCGTCTGACCAACCCTTACCCCGATAGTGCTGTCCATGTTGATGACGGTAAAACAAAAGTCAAACGTATTTTGGCCGGCATTGACATATCCGCGGCGGATATTTTATTGGCGAGCCAGCTCAACGAGCGCGGAACGCCGGTTGATTTGGTCATTTCCCACCATCCGACCGGAAAAGCCTTGGCGAATTTGCAGGACGTGATGGACATGGTTGTAGATGTTTATGAGCGCATTGGTGTGCCGGTCCATCTCGCCGAGAAGATGTTCGAAGACCGCATGCGTGAAATCGGACGCGGCACCCATCCGGCCAATCATTTTCAGGTAGTCGATATCGCAAAACTTCTTCACATAAATTTCCTGAGCGCTCACACCATTACGGATAACATGGTCGATAGTTTCATCAGCGGACACTTAAAGAAAAAGAAACCGGAATTCATAAAAGATATCATTGAAGCGCTGCTTGAGCTGCCCGAGTACCAGCAAGCAAAGAAAAATGGCGCCGGCCCGAAAATAATTTCCGGCAGCGGGCATCATCGCACCGGAAAGTTTATTGTCGAGATGACCGGGGGGACAAACCCTTCCAGCAAAGTCTATCAGCCGTTGTCGAACTATGGCATCAGCACCGTCATCACGATGCACATGAAAGACGACGCTATGAATAAAGCCACCGAGAGCAGTTTGAACGTGATTGTCAGCGGCCATATGGCATCGGACTCCCTGGGGATGAATCTGTGGCTCGATGAACTCGAAAAATCCGGTATTGAAATTATCCCTTGCGGCGGTCTGATCCGGGTTAGCCGGAATCGGCTAGTAAGCAAGAAAAAATAAGTATGATCGCCTTACTTGAAGGAAAAATTATTGGTAAAAATAACAACGAACTGACTCTTATGACGAGCGGTGGAGTCGGGTATCGGGTGTTGGTCAGCCAAGCGGCATTCGGATTGGCCGCGATAGGGAGTATGATAATTTTGACGACTTATTTATCGGTCAAGGAAGATGCCTTAGATTTGTTTGGTTTTGCCAGCAGTGCCGAGAAAGCTTTGTTTAGAAATTTTTTATCGGTCAGTGGGGTTGGTCCTAAAACCGCCCTGCATTTATTGTCGCTTGGTAGCGTCGAAGAGATCACGGTGGCCATCGGTCGCGGTGATGTAGACTATTTAACAAAAGTAAGCGGCATCGGTAAAAAGACAGCTGAACGCATTGTTGTTGATCTTAAATCCAAAGTCGCAAAAGGCATGAAAGATAATGGCATGGCCATGCCGGCGGCGAGCGACGCGGTGACCGATGTTATCGATGGCCTTGTCACACTCGGCTACTCCGTTCTCGATGCTCGCGACGCGGTTAAAAAGCTGGATGCGAATGGAAAGACGAGTGAGCAGCTCTTAAGAGAAGCATTACGATCTGTGAAATAAGGATACACATAGCCTAAAACAAACAGCATAAAACCGCCCTTGGGCGGTTTTTGCTTCGATCTCGCCCGCGCGAGCGGGCTGCGATATGTTGTTTTAAGCTATGTGTATCCTTATTTTCCCAAACTCTCTTGCTTTAGTATCGGCATCTTCTTTTCGGCGCCACGGTTATAGCCGCCAGTTCGGCAATTATTTCATCTTTTCTCGAAGAATTTTTTCGACAATGACCGGATCGGCACTGCCCTCGGTAGCCTTCATCGCCATACCAATCAAAAATTTGATGAGTGGCTCTTTACCAGCCTTGAATTGGGCAACCTGTCGCGGATAGTCAGTCACGACCACATCAATAATTTTTCCAAGTTTGTTTACATCACTGATCTGTCCATAACCTTTGTCTTCCATAATGTGGCTGGGGTCTTTATCGACTCCTGAATCAAGCATGTCGATCAAAATCTTTTGCGCGTTTGTGGAATTAACGCGGTTGGCGTAAATCAAGGAGATCAACTCCGCAAAGTTTTCCGGCTTAACAGCTAATTGGACGATATTTTGGCCGCGTTCATTGAGCATCCCCATGAGTTTGCTGGTCAGCCACCCTCCGGCCAGGCGCGCCAAATCGGCGCGCGTTTTGCAAACGGCTTCATTTTTATCCTTTAAACCTGTTTTCGCGCACATTTCAGTTTCCGGCAGGCTGTTCAACCACTCCTCCAGTTCACTCATGACTTTTTCGCTGTAGTCGGCCCATTTTTTATCGGTAGTCAGGAGATAGGCGTCGGCCAATGAAAAACCGTATTCCGATGCAAAGCGATTTCTTTTAGCACCCGGCATCTCGGTGATGGCGACGTTAGGCGCAAGCTTCAAAGGTTCAAAGGGTGGAATATCCGGTTCGGGGAAATAGCGATAATCCGCCGCAGTCTCTTTGTAGCGCTGGTGAGTGGTCGCCTGTTTCGCATCATCCCAGCCGCGGGTTTCCTGTTTCCAACTCTCGCCTTTTTCTATCATGGCGGTCTGGCGAGCAATTTCGTAGTCGATCGCCTTCTCAACCGCACGAAACGAATTAATATTTTTAACTTCTACCTTGGCATTCAACTGTTTCCCCGGCAGCGCCCTGATTTCTCCATCTACATATTCAAAACCAGATTCATCTTGTAAAGAAATATTAGCTTCACAGCGCATTTGTCCTTTTTCCATATCGGCATCACTGACCCCGAGATAACGAAAGACCATTTGTAATTCCTGGCAGTAGGCTTTGGCCTCGGCGGCGCTTTGGACATCGGGATCAGAAACGATTTCTACGAGTGGCACACCGGCCCGATTAAAATCAATAAGCGTGTTACCACCCACCCCATGCGATGACTTGGCGGTATCTTCTTCCAAGTGGACTCGGCGCACGCCAATTGTGGCAGTAGTGCGGTGATTTTTTTCTTGCGTAAAACTCAAGTCAACTTTTCCATGTTCACCAATCGGCTGATCATATTGGGAAATCTGGTACCCTTTTGGCAGATCGGGATAAAAATAATGCTTCCGATCGAATTTAGAAAGTTTGGCAATTTCGCACCCGAGAGCTTTAGAAATTTTCACGGTCGCGTCAATCGCCGAGTGGTTCGGAACCGGTAGCGTGCCCGGGTGAGCCAGGCACACTTCACAGATATGGACATTCGGAGTATCGATAAACGGGTCGTTTTTACAGGCACAAAACATTTTCGATTTTGTTTTGATTTCCACGTGGACCTCGAGGCCAATAATCGTAATAAATTTTGACATAAAACAGTTAGTTCAATTGCAGCTAGGTTAGCATTATAACTAATTTTTGGCAATAATAAAACCCGCCGAAAGCGGGCTGATATTATGAAGAATTTAAACAAGATTTCCGGAGGTTGCCGCGGTTGGAGCTGTAACCGTTGGGTTTTCGCGGGCGCTAAAATACAAGACTATCGGCGGTATGGCCAATAAAGGAACGAAGACAATACTTAAGGCGATATTGGCCAACACAATCAGGATAAGACGTGCCATATCTGATGGAATGAGGCCAAAAAGAAGTCCCATGACCATATAAACGGCCATAAAAGCAACGGCAAATACAATTGGCGGCGCGATCAGCCTGACAAAAATTGTCCACCATCTGCCCGCGACAAGATCCTTGCTGGAACTAAGGGCTTTAACACCACGTTTATTTTCGTAAATCAATTCTTGCATTGCAAAACAAAACCAAACGACAAAAATGATACTGGGAATGATCAATAGCAAAGCACCGCCAAACATAACCAACCAACGGTCAAAAAGGAAACCAAGAATGATCAATAGCAAAGGACCGCCAAACATAACCGACCCCACCAAAATGTTTAATAAAATTCCCGGGAAAATTAGCGACTTTACCGGCAGAGTATGTGATGGCGTTTTGCCCAAAAAGTTCTGGACCCTTCGAAAAAAAGATATAGTGACCGCATTTTGCACTGCCATAGCTAGGATAAAGCTTCCTAAAACTAAGACGATTGTAATGAGCAGGTATAACCAAGTTGACTCGACCGAAAAAAGTAAAATTCCATATACCAGGGCGACTATAAAAAAAAGAATGTAGTACATTGGTGTTAACAGCAAAAACAATAACCCATATAATAACATAGTGGCAAGATTGCCGCGGTATAACTTGAAACTTTGTGAGATAATTTCCGATATGTCGGCGAGCATAGATTAACATTGAAAGGTTAGTAATTTACATGTCTATTGTAGCAGCATCGTCTTTGGAAAGCAAACAAGCTTTAGGTAGTGACGATTTCAAGGTTGTTCAAGCGCCGTTCGACAAACTGCCAGACTTTTTTCTGGATTTCTTCAACAGACAAGAGATTGCCGCCCTCGACACACTCAATTAAGGTATATTCCGGGAAGAGTCTGGTGATCAACAGGTAAGTTTGTTCGGCATTACGCAGATGGCTTAAATTGTCTTCGTGGATATCTCGCTTCGCTCCTTGGATATATGATCGAGCCGTCTTTTTATCGACCAGCTCTTGAGCAATCTCGGGCGTGACGTGTAAAATAATATTGATATCAGGCTTGGGAATGTTGAAAATACCAAACTCAAGTTGGTCATTCCAACGAAAGAAATCTTCACGCTTTACAGGGTCGGCAATTTTACCGCCTTGGTGGCCCATGTTAGAAGCAACGTAGCGATTGGTGATGACAATTTTTCCCTCTTGTAACCATTTTCTGATTTTAAAAGAGGCGGCATAGCGATCAACGGCATAAAAAATCGAGGCCTGTTCGGGGCTCACCTCTTCCGCGGTACCATAAGCGCCATTCAGATACTCTTCCACCAATCCGGCGCTTTTAGTACCGTATTGTGGAAAGTCGGTTGTCTCGACGGTCAAACCGGAATTTTTTAGTCGAGCAACCAAAAGGTCGAGTTGTGTTTTTTTGCCGCTCCCGTCGATGCCGTCAATCATGATAAAACAACCCTTGGTCATACTTTTGTATAGGTTACAAAGGAATAGGTCGGAAAGTTTTCGCGGGCCGTCTCTTTCCACATCGTTTTATCTATTGCCGGGAAAAAAGCGTCACCATCAATAACCTGATGGACTTCGGTGATATGAAGAATGTCAGCGTCGGTAATCGTCTGTTGGTAAATTTCCGCCCCGCCAATAACAAAAATGTCACTGTCCGCGTATTTATGAAAAGCGGCTCTAATATCCGAAAAAACCTCCACGCCGGCCGGGACGTTCAACTCTGGTTGTCTGGTAATGACAATGTTGGCGCGATTGGGCAGGGGGCGAAATTTTTCAGGCAAAGATTCCCAGGTTTTACGGCCCATGAGAACCGCTTTACCCGTCGTTAATTGTTTGAAGCGTTTGAGGTCTTCGGGAAGATACCACGGGAGCTGGTTTTTTTTACCGATACATCCGTTATCGGCCACAGCAGCAATGAGGGCGATAGGCATAGTTTAGACGGCGATTTCAAAAGCGATTTTTGGAAAACTTTGGTAATTCACGACTTTCGTGTCTTCCGCTTTCCAATTAAAGATAGCAGTGAACGGCTCGGTCACGAGCGTGGGTAGGGGGTAGGTATTTGGATCTCTGGCTAGTTGTTCTTTGGCGCCGTCCAAGTGGTTAACATAGATATGAACGTCGGCTAAAAAACCAACCAAGCGGCCTTCTTGCAAACCGGACTCTTTGGCTAAAAGGTGCAGGAGCAGCGCGTAGCTCGCAATGTTAAAGGGTAGGCCAAGCATGGTATCGACGGAGCGTTGGTTCCAGAGCAAATTGAGTTTGCCGTTAATGACGGTTATTTGGTAGGCGTAATGACAAGGCGGTAAACCCATTTCACCAAGCATCGACGGGTTCCAGGCTGAAACGATCATGCGTCGATCCGTTGGGTCGGATTTTAATTTCGCCACGATGTTGACGAGCTGGTCAATGCCCCGGCCGGCGTAGTTGGTATCGTAATTTTCATATGGCGCGTTGAAATGTCGCCATTGGAAACCGTAAATTGGCCCGAGGTCGCGCTCCTGCTTCATTTTTTCTTTGGCTTCGGGCGTGTGGCCATAAGGCGCCTTTTTCGGGTTGGCCCACTCATCCCAAATATGGTTGTTGTGATCCTGGAGCCATTGTTTATCGGTCAGGCCCTTGATGAAAAATTCAAGTTCGCTGGCCACGGCTTTGAAAGGCACTTTTTTGGTGGTGAGCATCGGAAAACCCTTACTCATGTCGTGTTCAAACAGGGTCCCCGCGATAGCAATCGTATCCACACCTGTGCGATTAGGCTTGCGTTCCCCTTGTTCAAGGATCCTCTTGACGATATTGAGATAAGCGTCCATAAGGTGTGTATTTTTAATTTGGCAAAGACTCACCGATTATTCTATCCCAAAGTTTACTAAAAGTGTTTTTTGTTTTGGATGCCGGCTGTGTTCTTCGTTTACTCGAATCTCTCTGCGTAAGGCGCGTTCGCACTTCTCGGAAAGGATCATAGTATTTTTTTAAAAATGATGATAAATCTTTTGGCAGCGATCCTTTACTAAAAGATTCATAACTTTGGCAAATTTCATTTACCATTTCAGCGGACGAATCCAGGGAATCGGGCGGCAACGAACTAACAAACTCACGGTACAGCCCCCTGGAATTTTCCGAAAGTTTTTTAATCGCCAGGTCAACTGAAGGTTCCCAAAAATTATATAGAGCCACCAGATTTAAATGTTGCTCATAAAAATGCTTGGCAGCGGCTTCTTTGGCGCGGCTGGTCAGATCATCAACTTCTATTTGCTTTTCAGACTGGTAGCGCTTGATTTCGCCAATACTTTCCCGGTAAAGGTTTTGACCATGTTTAATGTGATCAATGACGGCGGTCTCGGTTTCAGTTATGGCTTCATCAAGCGTAGCCTGCTCTTGCTCAAGCGGTAAAAAAGGAAAATCTTTCTTTGGTTCGATGTAAGGGGATAGATGTTCAGACATATCATTAGGAAAGTCATTCTAGAAATTCTTAATTTTCGCTTTTAGCGCGGCTATTTGTTCTTTCTCGTCATCACCGGAATCGGCTCGTTTTTTAGCAACCTTAACCAGCCGTTCCAATTCTTTTTGTAATTCGGTGAAATTGTCGTCCGAGCGTTCGGTTATTGCAGCAAGCTTCTCGGCAAAGTTTTCGGATGATTTTTCGGGCATATAGTTAATCTGTAGTACCAAATCCTCCGCGGCTGTTGGTAGCCATAGTGGCGCTTTCCTGCCATTTCGCTTTTTCGATTTTAATGAAAATTGCTTGCGCCAGGCGTTCACCGCGCTCCACGGTGACCGGTGTGTCGAGAAAGTTGTAGTACTGCACCTGGAGCTCGTCGGAGTCGCCGCAATAATCCTGGTCAATCACCCCGGCCGTGCAAAAGAGCCCCTTTTTTTGGCAGGTGCTCGAGCGGTCACGTATTAAAAGCATATAACCGACCGGAATTTTGACGATAAAATTGCTGGGGACGCGGGCGATACCACGCTCCGGAATAACGGTTGTTTCACGGGCAATCAGGTCAAAAGCCACCGCTCCCGGTGTCTTATATTCCGGAAGGGGGAGAGTCGAGTCAATTCGTTTGAATGTGACGTGCATAGTATTTTTGATAACCCAATCATAGCAAAAAAAAATTAGTTTGCCAAATAAAAAACCCGGCACCAGCCGGGTTGCGTATTTAGGCTTATTTGCCGCGAAGTTTTTTCCAAGAATTTTTAATTGCGGCGAAAATAGTGGTCGGTTGCCGGTCTGGCGGGGAAGATTTCGTTTTTATTGGAATCTCTACCTTAGCCCGATCAAAATCCCAGTTTTCCGGCAGGTATTTTTTTAGAAATTGCGGCCGGTATTTTTGAGCTGCCTCGATTATTTCTTCACGGCTCTTTCCCGCGGCGAGTATCGCCCGCGCCACCGCCACATTGCCGCCTTCTTTACTCGGTTCGGCCATAAATTTCTTTTCCAAATCATCGAAAGTTTCCAACCAGAGCTGTTTCACTTTTTTCCCTTCAATTACCGAACGCTCCGAGCTGGCCTCGGCCCATTCCTGCTCCAATCCGGCGTCGCCTATTTTGGCCTCTGAAGAATGTAGTATTTCACTGCCGGGTAGCATAGCCGGAAAGTTTTCTTTGATGAAGTTATGAACATCATCAAGATTTTTTTGATCGACTCCGCGAGCCGCCAGAATATTCATGGACCCGGCAATAGTTTCGGCAGATGCGGTGGAACTGTGAAGATCGCTGAACAAAGAACTGGCGGCGGCAATCGTTTCTTTATCAAGTCGGGCCGTTTTAAGCTCCGCTAAAAATTGTTTTTTCATCTTTTCGGTTTTTTTCATGACCTCTACCCCTTCACGCGCTACATCAAAACCCGTTTCTTTTTGTTCAGGGTTCAGCCACTCTTTTTCCAATTTGGCTGGTTGTTCGTTTGCTTCAACCGCGACAACTTCTTTGTCCCAATCTTTCTTAAAATCCGCGTGGAATTTATCCTGCAAAATGTCGCTCTTGGTCTTGGGGGAGTTTATTTTTTTCTTCAATTTATTTTCCGGAACGCGTATCGGCGTCTCTTTTGGTTCTTTGGCCTTAGCGTATTTATCCCATTTTTGTTTGTGCCAAGCTTGTCTGAATTCTTCGTTGGCACGTTTTAATTCCTGATGAGCATTAGCCATTTTTTCATGTAAACTGGAAGAGGCTGTGTTTATCTCTGCCTCGATATCGGCCGCTTCTCGCAAAGAAGCTTCGTTTTCACTGGTGCTTTTAATCCTATCAAGGTAGTGTTTAGGTTTATCGGGCAAACCAAGAGCCGCCTTTTCACGTGCGTTCACGGCGGCTACCGCTTCATCCGCTTCCTGGCTGCCCGCTCTTTCAGGAGAGGATCGCAAATTCACGCGTCGTGATTCAACGGGGGATCGTCGTATTTCTTGTGAATTACCGGCAAACATAAAAAAATGTAAACTATTTAAGTTTTTTAATTTTGCCACGTATCGCCGCTTTCTTTTCCGCTTCAATCTTTTCAAAAAGTTCTCGGGCTCTTTTTTCCAAAACTTTCATTTTTTTGAGATAATCCATATAAGCTTCATCGGCGCGTTTGATAATTTGCTTAAGCGCCGGATTGGTTAGGGTATGTGTTGGCATATAGTAAAAATATAATACCAATAGTATACCACATATTTTATTTTGAGGCCAAAACAAAAAACTCCGCCGGTTGGCGGAGCTTGCTAACGCCGGCGAAGTTTGGCGAGGATGGCCTCGGTTTGTTCGTACAGTTCTTTGAATGTTTTATTGTTTGAAATAACAAATTCCGCTTTCTGGCCGAGCTCTTTTATAAGCCGGTCAGCTTCAGCTTGTTCATCTTCCAAAAATTTTTCAAAAGTTTTTTTATCGTCGCCGGTATTCTCATTACGCTTAACCAAACGCTCCCAGCGTATTTTAGGATCCGCCGTAATATAAATAAGATGAAAAGCCCGGTTACTTTTAAGGTAGGTCAGATCTGTTGGTCGGCGGATGCCTTCCACGGCTACCAGCTCATGCGGATCATTGAAAGTGTCTTTCGCGATAACCTTGCTTAGTAGGTCCTGGCCAAAATTTTCGCGGAGCACCTGTGAAATCTTTTGTAAATTTTCCCGGCTTTGGGGTATATAGAGCCTATCAACCAGCGCCCGAAGTATCGTCGAGAAGCGATATGACGGGGTGCCGTATTTTTGTTCCAAATATTTACAAACAGTGCCCTTGCCCGAGGCTAGATCGCCGGCAAAACCAAGAATAATTTTATTGGCGGGCATAGGCTTCGACTGATTCTTCAAAATAGATAAGGCCGACGCCAACTTCTTTAAACATGATTTCAGTTTCTTGCCCGGCGTGGTAGCGCTTTTCGCAGACCACACGCTTGAGTCCGGCATTGATCATCATTTTGGCACAGGCCGCGCAGGGAGTCATTTTACAGTAGCAGGTGCCGCCATCGATCGAGACGCCGACTTTGGCGGCTTGGACAATGGCGTTTTGTTCGGCATGAGCTGTGCGCATGCAATGCTGGCTTTCGTGGCCATCTTCGTGCGTGACAGTTTTCATTTGGTGACCGACTTCATCGCAATGCGGCATGCCGCGCGGTGCGCCGGCATAGCCGGTAACGAGAATTTGTTTGTCGCGAGCGATGACACAACCGACACGACCTCGGTCACAGGTTGCCCGCTTAGCGACAGCTCGGGCTATTTCCATAAAGTATTCGTCCCAGGTAGGCCGGATGTGTTGTGTAGTAGTTTCTTGAGTCTGGATGGTCATAAAAATAAATCTTGAGCTAGCGTATACCATTCTAGTAGAGAATGTCAAACTTAATTTAGCAAAATTGATAATGTTTTGACGTGTTGCTATGACAAGGTGGCCGTGCGCATATAAGGGTGTATGGCAAAGGCTTGGCCGCTCATCCTCGTTCAGCCTATATAATCATATAGTTTAAGCGAGAGCGGTCAGCAGACGCGCAAATAGGTATTAAACAAACAGCATAAA
>MFQK01000001.1:2439-12044 GCA_001783035.1 Candidatus Magasanikbacteria bacterium RIFCSPLOWO2_02_FULL_44_11 | reverse complement strand
CGCTTTGGCGACCTTTTTACGCGGTCAGCAGACGCGCAAATAGGTATTAAACAAACAGCATAAAAGGTCGCTTTGGCGACCTTTTTGCTTCGAGCTCGCCCGCGCGAGCGGGCTGCGCTATGTTGTTTAAATACCTATTTGTGCGTCTGCTTTAAACCGTTTGGGATAAGTGAATGGCCGGACCCATAGCCGAGCAAACGACTAGGTTCTTGATGTAGGTGCCTTTAGCGGATGATGGTTTAGCTTTCTTCAAAGCATCTACGAAAGCAACGATATTTTCCTTGAGCTGTGCCTCCGAAAAACTAACTTTGCCAACGCTGACATGAATATTAGAAGTGTCATCATTTTTGAAAGTGATTTTGCCCTTTTTCAATTCTTCAATCATCTTTTTCAAGTTGGTACTGACGGTTTCGGTTTTCGCGTTTGGCATTAAACCCTTCGGACCAAGCACTTTGGCGACCGACGCCATTTTTGGCATCATGTCGGGCGTGGTCACGGCAATTTCAAAATCAAATTTGCCGGTGTCTTTGATTTTTTTTATTTCTTCTTCGCCATAGACAAAATCCGCTCCGGCGTCTTTGGCTTCTTTTTCTTTGTCAGCCGAAACAAAGGCGGCAATTACTTTACTTTTTCCGGTACCATGCGGCAATACCACGGTTGAGCGAATTTGCTGTTCGCCTTTCTTTGGATCGATGCCAACATTGGCGTGCACCTCGACCGAGGCGTCGAATTTTACTCCGCTGGTTTCTTTGACAAGCTTAACAGCTTCGTCAATGGTGTAGACTTTATTTTTGTCTACTTTTCCCGCTAAGGCGGACATTCTTTTGGACATATCTTAATATGTTAGTGGTACGAACTCCGGGGTGTAGCCGGATCCCACCGATGTATAAAGTGAGCTGATTATAGCGAAAAGCGGACTTTTTGTCAAGAACAAGGGCTTGGAACCGATGTTCTGATGCTTTTTATGAAGCTATCGTCGGCGAAGCCGGTGACGGTTTGTCTGGAAAGACAACCGGTACCGATTGTGGCGGTGATATTTGTGTTTCCAACACTTGCCAGATAGCCTGTTTTTCCTCGCGCGACAGATTAATCTCGCGGGCGACTGCCCGGAGATCTTCCGGGGAGTCTTCATTTGCTTTCTTCATATATAATTTTTTTAATTTCTTTGAGTCCGCGGTGAATCCTGACCGACACGACGTTTTGCGTCACACTCAGAATTTCGGAAATTTCTTTGACCGTCAGGTCGTCGACATAACGCATTAAAATAACCGTCGCGTATTTTTCATCCATGCGCTCAATCATTTTTTTTACCCGTTCCCCGTCCAGTCGGTTGAAAATCGCGTCGGTGTCCGATACGGCGGGGTTAAAACCTTGTCCCTGCATCAAATCGAGCGAGCTCGTTTTTTTCTTACGTGTATCATCGATGATGAGGTTGGTGGCAATGCGGTACAGAAAGGCCTTAATATTTTTTATTTCGACTCCTTTAGCCATTTGTTCCCAGGCGCGTAAAAACGTGTCCTGCATGATTTCCTTGGCACGTTCGCGGTTGAAAAGCCGAAAATAACAATGTTTAAAAATCGCGTCGGCGTGTTTGTCGTACGCTTCGAGGAAAGCCTCCCGCCCCATAGTTATGGACGATTGTATCATATACGACGAATAATGGTTAAAGATCTTACGGCACCCATCGATATATCGTAGGCAGACTTGGGTCAACTTGTCCATGGGTACGCTAAAAAAGTGGCACGCGATGGCTACCTTCATAATGGATGCTGCTGCTTTGGACTCAAAGTTACTGACGGTAGAGACTGCCTTTTCTTACCAAAAACGTCCCTTTTCAGGGACGTTTGTTTAGCGCTTTCGTTTTAATTTTGGCTTTACCGATCGTTTGTGTTTGTACTGCTCGCCTGGGTCTTCGCTTTCAGCCAACCCAACACGGGCCTCGGTCTGGTTTCTCGAGACATAGTTATTCTTTACGTCGAATAATCATCCAGTGGTAGGCAAAGAGCGGCATACTAACGATCAGCATGGACACATATTGGACCATGTCGCGCTGGCGCTGGGCGGAGCGGTTTTCAGCATCCATTTTTTCGCGTTCTTCTTTACTGGTACAGGTAGGTTTGACTTGCGAATCAGTCATCTTGGCTGGAGGAGTTGGTTCCGGACAGGCTGGTTCAGGATAGCCGTAATAATTTTTGTCAGCTTTGGTAAAAATATAGGTCCGAAGCGCGAGGTTCACCATGCCGGCAACGGAAAAGACGATCATGAACAACGACACGAATGAAACGAGGTACAAATAAATATTTTTGATTAGCTGCGTTTTGGGGGTGGGGGCGTCCATAGTTTTTATAGTTAATATTTAGACAATTTTTTGGATTGCACGATTACGGTACGGGCAGACTGCCTGTAGTTTAACGTAGGCCAACAAGCGTACGAACTTCGGCGATTGTTTTTTCTGCCGCGCGACGCGCTTTGGCGCCGCCTGTTTTCAAGATCGCCGCCAATTCGTCTGTTTCATTGTCGAGCAGTTTTTGACGGCGGACGCGGAAAGCGGCAAACGTATCGGCAATGGCCTCGGCTAAAGCCTGCTTCAAATCGCCGTATTGTATGGTACCAGCCTTTTCGGCTTTGGCAAAGTCCTGATAGTTACTACCGCCAAAGTGCTCTAAAAGTAACAATAAGTTTTGCGCTCCGGGCGCTTTGGCGCCGCCTTCGGTCGCCGTGATTGCCTTTTTGAGTTTTTTGAGGATGGTGTCCGGATCGTCAGCCATTTCAATAACTTGTCCTTGTCCTAAACTTTTACTCATCTTTTTAGTCGGCTCGAGCAGGCTCATGACTTTCGGAACGTTGGTGAGGAGTGGTTTTACTTCCGGGAAAAATTCGCCATAACGATTGTTAAACCAGCGAGCAATGTCGCGTGTCAGTTCAAGGTGCTGCACTTGATCCAAGCCAACCGGCACTTGTGTCGCTTTATATAAAAGAACATCGGCCGCTTGAAGAACCGGATAAGTGAGTAGACCCGTGTTGATATTTTTATCTTGGTTCACCGACTTATCTTTGAATTGCGTCATGCGATAAAGCTCCGCGACCGGCGTGACGGTGTTAAAAATCCAAGCCAGCTCGGCGTGCTCGGGAATATGCGATTGGATGAAGAGGGTAGTTTTTTTAGGATCAATTCCGGCGGCGATGAGCTCGGCGGCGGCGACCAGAATTTGGTGGCGACGGTTATCGGCAGTTTGGTTGCCGGTGAGGGCGTGCAGATCAGCGACAAAAATATACAAATCATATTTGCCGGAATTTTGCAGCTCCACCCATTTTTTTACCGCTCCAAGATAATTACCAATATGTAAATTGCCGGTCGGTTGAATACCTGAAATGATGACGGGTTTTGACATAGATAAAATTAAGTATCTTTATACTAACAGATCAGCCGTCTTTCGCCAATGCTTAAACAACAAAATTCATAAACAACAAAAGCTAAAGTTATCCACACCATTAGTTCCGACGACAATCGTAGATGTGCTATAATCAAAATATGTTTGTTAATCTATCTCACAATTTATTAAAAGTTTTTTATAAATTTACTAATAGTATATACCACCATCTATAGACAGGTGGTTTATTTTTTTATTATGGTAAGCAACATCATGGAAACAAACCGTCGAAAATTAATTTATGTGCTGGCGATCGGCGCGGCGATTGTTGGATTAATCACGGTGTTGTTTCCGCAATTATTTGCTCGGGCGGTAACCAACGTCGCGGTCGTAGACAACGACACCACCGGTTTTGGGCTCGATGGTCGTGACTTTCGTGTCACCTGGACGCCGGGCACCGAGCCGGCCGGCTATCAGTTTACGCATATATATATCGTTTCATCGACAATTAACCTTACTACGACAACGCTGGGAAGCGCTTGCACGGGTAGTCCCGGAGGTGTTTGTATGCCGGTCGGTTTTTTTAATCAGCACAGTTTTGCTGATTTCACCTTGCCTCAATTTATTTTGAAAGACAGTAATAATCAGACCTTTGTAACCGACACTTCCTATGTTGCCTGGGTATATGTTTCATCAACGGTACCGACTCTTGTTTCATCAACGGCGATTTCCTACGAGAACGCCTTCGACATTCCTGTCGATCTAACCGCTCCGCAAATTGATCATATGCCAGCGCATGGAGCTGTCGCTGCCACCAATGCCGTGATCAACGCGATGGTCTTTGACGATCAAACACTTGATGTCCAGTTCGCAAACACGACCGATGACGGCGGTGAATATCTAGATCTTTATTACGGTTCAAACGTAGCGGTGAGCGCCACCGCAACGAGCGGCGTGCAGATAGCCGGTTCATTGTTTAAGTTTACCATTCCTGCCGCTGCCGTTCCCAATGCCGGCGGGGCTTTTCAATATTATATTATTGCGCGTGATCGTGTCGGCAATGCGCGCTTTTTCTGTTCGAATCCTTCCGCGAACTCTACCTCTAGCTGTCAAAGCAGCCCTTTTACGGTTAATACCGTTGCCCAAGGTTCACGTTCCGTAGCCGGCACGATAGCAAATGGCGGTGTCGGCGTGAGCGGGGCCAAGGTTTTCCCGGCCGGTTTTGCGTTGAACGCCACAACGACCGACGCCTCGGGTAATTATATTTTGCAGGGATTACCGGATAATGACGCGTTTGATTTTACCGCTTTCAAACCAGGTTATTGTCGCAATGCTCGTTTCGAAACCATTTCGACCGTCAATAAAACCGGAATTGATTTTAATCTCAATGCAGGGACGTGTGGTTTCTTTAGCGGCGGCGGAGGATCAATAGGTGGCGGCGGTAGTCCGATCGTAATATTTTCCGGCCCCCCTGAAGGTTCAAATAATGTTCCGCAAGCAGAAAAGATCCGCGTTGGTTTGTCGCAGCCAATGTCGGCTTCGACTATCAATGACAACAACGCCGCCGACGCGGGCAGTAACAGTTATCTGACAACAGATGATGGCACCACCAAGGTGGCTGGGTCGGTAGTCTATTGCGAAACGAGTAGTTCGGCTGGATGTTCTTCACTTCCTTCGCAGGATACCAACGTTATTTTATTTGTTCCGGCCACTAATTTAGCCACGAACATTTTTTACACGTTTGTCATCACCGAAAAAGTGACCAATCAAGGCGGTCAATCTATAAATAGCAATCGTCCCGGTGGCGGACATAAAATTTCGTTTACGACCGGTGGCGGCATCTTTGGCGCGGGTGAATTTACCTTGGGTACAAGCGGACAATTTATGCCACCGTACGTTCGCTCAATGGTGCCTGCTCCCGGCGTTACCGCGGCCCCAAATATAAAAATTATTGTTGAATTTGACCAGGCCATGGACAGCGCGACGATCAATACCGCGAATGTCAATTTGGTTGATCGAACGACCGGTAATTCGACAGTGAGTTTAAGCGGTGTATCACTCGACTCTAATGAGAAACGTTTTGTTGCTATAACACCGGCCAGCGCGTTAATCAGTGATCATGAATATGAATTACGCATCAAAGGCGCGGTGGCGAACCCAAGCGGTATTACTATGCGTCCACCCGATCAAGCCAGTCAGATCGCTTTTAGTTCATTCTTCAAAGTAAGTGGTTCAAACGACGAAACAGCACCGACCATTTACCCCATGGTAGCAAATAATTCGGTTAATTTAGCCGTGAGTAAAAAGTTTGATTTTGGCTTTAGCGAGCAGCTCGATTTTATTACTATTAATAATACTAACATAACGTTTAGTCGTGCCGGTACATCGGTTGGTATAAAAACCGACTATGACTCCGGGAAAAATAATTTAATGGTTATTCCAACGAGTGTTTTGGCCCCGAATACGGTCTATACGCTGGTACTTGGAAACGGTGTAAAAGATTTGGCCGGCAACAGGATCGCCACCGGAACGTATACATATACAACCGGAGCCGCTGATTCTGTCGCGCCAACCATTTCCGAAGCCCGCTGTGACGATTACACTTGTTCAATTATCTTCAGTGAACCCATGAATAGTGACGCGCAAGTCGATACCAACTGGGTGAGCAGTACCGTCAACCATCAAAACATCACACTTACACAAGGTGGAGCTGATAAAGTTATCGGAAGTACGGTCGTGACCTACGATGCCGGACGTAATGCGGTTATGATCCAAGGCGTTAATCTCGATAAAATCAGCGGCATTTCCTTTACTCTGGCGATAGCCGGCGTAACAGATTTATCTGGTAATGTTTTGGTGACACAGAGTATAGTCGGACCGGTTGAAGATAGCTCAAAAACATTTGGTTCATTCAGCGGCGGTGGCATGTTTGCGCCGCCGACCAGCGACTTTACCGGCAGTATCGGGGGAGGCGAATTCCAGCCGCAAGGGTTTGGCAGCTTTACCGCCGAGCAGTTTGCCCTTGGGCAGGCCGATCGCGCCTTTCCGTTTAACCAGACAGCCAGCCAAGACGTCAATGTTTTCCAGGTTCAATTTTCACCGGGCGTGGTGATACAAAATGGGGATACTGTCCAATTTACCTTTCCCAATGGCACTGATGTAACGAACGCTGCTCTCGACACTTTGTCACCCATGAATAAAGACATGAATATGCAGGGCGGTGGTACTATCACCGGCACCGGCGTGGCAGTGAGTGCCAGCGCCAATACCGTGACGGTGACCTTGGGAGTTTCCGGCACCACGGGGGCGGGGGATAGTTACACGATCGACTTACGAAAAATTACGAATCCTTCCATTCCAAAAGATCCGACAACAGGTGGCTACACGCTCGATATAAAAGTATCGCGCAGTGGTTCTGTTTTAGCGAATCGTACGACAATGCCGTACTTTATCAAATCAGCCGGAACCAATAACATCAACATCCGCGTCTATGCCGACAGTGCCGTAACGCCAACAAACGTAGCGGGTACCGTGCAGCTCTACGCCGGTGGCCCTTCCGGTGCCATGAATAAAACTTTGACGCTTGCCGTCGGCCAAATTTCGGCGGTGGATGGCTCGGAGGGCTCATCTGTCGCGTACACCAATCTATCGGATGGTTGTTATTTCTTTGGGACGGACCCGTCTGTAACTTTAAGCAACATTGATTACTTTGGCCAGATGAGTCCGGAGCCAATCTGCGTGTCCGGTGGCGCAACGCAATCCAAGAACATTGTTCTAACCAACGCGAGCAGCGGCAACGGGTCAGTAACCGCCACCATTAAATTAGCCGGTATCGCGAATTTTGGCGGTGTTGATATTGATCTTTTTGCCGGCGGTCCGGGACGATTTGTCGTTAAAACACTTTCAGCCGTGGGAGTTCCCGCGGCCGATGGTTACACTATCAAACTTCCTGCCAACGGTATGTGGTCAATCGGTGTGGGGCCATCAATGCCCAAAGGCAGTTCCGGCGGCATTCCCAAGCAGTTGCCTGGCGTGCCACCCGCGCCCATTATGGTAAATGTGGCCGGTCTTGGTACCGATAGCGCGACTATTGCGCTTGCCAATAGTTTCCAGACGCCCGGCGCCGTACTGGCAACCAATAGCACCACCATAACCTTTACCTTTGCCGCCGCAGATAAAACCATCACCGGTAAAGTCACGGATGGCACGACCGGCCTGCAGTCTGTCAATGTATTCCTGCATCGCCAAGGTTTTGGCGCACCCGTGTTTGGCACTACCAACGCTTCCGGTACGTTTAGTCTGGCAGTTTCAGACTATGGATCTTATATGATCGGCGCTAATAAAGACGGTTTACCTCCTACTGAACAACAAATCGAAGTGCGAACCGATGGAGCAGACGCTGGAACAGATCCTGATGTTTATTTCCAAGGAAAACAGATTACCGACGCGAACCCGTTCGTTATAACGCTCAAAAAAGCGGATTACACCATTTCCGGAAAGATTCTTGACACAAGTGGAAACGGTGTTGGTTATGCTTCAGTCTTTGGGATGAATGCTTCAAACGGTCAAACGATTTCGGGTCGAAGTTCCGGTGATGGAAGTTATTCCCTCTTCGTTGGCACCGGTGTTTGGAATTTACGCAGTGAGTTACCTCCAGATAAGTCTGATATATGCGGTACGCTCTCTTTGGCAGTCACCATTACGACCGAAAGTAAATCCAGTCAAAATCTTAGCCCATCGGCCAGCACCTGCTATACATTAAGTGGTACCGTCAGTGTCGGCGGCTCGAACTTGGCTAACGCCCCGCTCTTTGTGCAGGAATGGGATACGACCAACTCTCGTCCGGTAGCGGGCGGTTCGCAACGCGGCACTATGACCAATAGCAGTGGCGCCTATAGCATGAAGGTGGCCGGCAGCAAGACGTATCGTATTGGCACGTGGCACTCGGATTATGGTGAATTAAGCGCTACCAAAGCGGTAACCGGAGACACAGCCCAGAATATAACGGTCGCCACGCTGGCGCGCGCCGACTTCCTTTTTACCGGTGGCAGTTCAGTCATGAACGCGATGGTTGAACTTAAGAACGCGAGCGACGGTACGAAAGTTATTCGTAAGCAAAAAAGTGGGTTGGATTCAAGCCTGTCAATAAATACCGAAAGCGGCGCGACGTATAATTATTTTATCGATGTGCCAGGCGTTGGTAAATTTACGGGTTCGGCCGCCGCCGAATCAACAACGACCGTCGCGCTTGGCATTACCTCCACGGATTTTGTCACGGTAACCGGTACTATTAAGAATAACAGCGGTGATGTATTGGTTGGCGCCTTGGTGATGTTTTCTAACACATCAACCGGCGTGGTCCAAACCGCTTCCACAGATTCTAACGGGCAGTACAGTATCAACGTCAAGTCGGGAAGTTATTCTGTTGGTTCAAATCTGGCCGGGTATGTGCCCGGACAAGCGTCGCAGACGGCCAGCTTTACCATGACGACAGGGGCCTATGACTTCGGTGGCGAAAACGCCGACCAAACCGCGCTTCAGGCGGCGAATAAGTCTATTGAGGGGACGCTTCGCGATTCATCCGGACAGCCAATGACCAATGGGTATGTCTGGGCAGAAAATACGGCGGGGCTCGTTGTTTCCGGTGCGGTTAACGCTTCCGACGGCACGTATTCCTTGCCGGTCACGACAGGCGCCTGGACAGTTTCAGCGGTTGGTCCCAAGCATGCCAAAACTATCAAGGGTGGTACGGTGAGTATTTCCGGTTCGAATTCAACAGGTAATAACATCACCTTAACCGCGGATAACACGCGTATCCCCACATCAACCTCGGGCATTATTGCCGCCAATGCCGGTGGGTCGGTTAATGATTCAGCCGGTAGCGGTATAAAATTAACCGCGGGATCCGGTGTTCTTGAAACAGGCTCGAGTAATATTACTTTGAATCTTGAAAAGAACTACACTGCCCCTGAAACGCAAACCTTTAGTCCGTTGGCTAACACAGCCTTTAAGATTAGTGCCACGGGAGATTCCGCGATCAAGAATTTGAATGGTAATGCAGAGATTCAAATCAGTTATGGCGATTTAGTGAGCAGTATCCCGAGCGGAGCATCCGAGAGCGACTTAAAACTTATGTATCTTTCGCCGGAAACAGGTGACTATGTGCCGGTGGAAGGCGGCTTTACGGTTGATGCTGCCAATAACACCATTACGGGATTGGTGAATCACTTTACG
>MFQK01000001.1:0-2426 GCA_001783035.1 Candidatus Magasanikbacteria bacterium RIFCSPLOWO2_02_FULL_44_11 | reverse complement strand
CGGTTGTGGTGGCGGTTTTTCCCTGGCTACACCTGTCGTTACACCGGTCGTTACTACCATAACGCCGACAACACCGGTAGTTGAAACAACGCCGGTGGTTACAGCACCGGTAGTTGGCACGGTATTTACCAACCCGGCGTCCGATATAAAGCTGGCTGTTAGTAAAACAGACTATACCGCGCAACAAAAAGCCGCCTTCAATTATATCTACACATTCACCGGTAAAAAAGCGACCATGGTTAAAATCGTCAGACAGGTTCTGAACAGTAAGGGTAAGGTGGTCTTCACGACATCGGCCACCAAAAAACTTAAACCGAATGGGGAGTTTACCGCTAAAGTCAACCATCCTTTGACTCGATTGACGCCGGGAACATATACCATGCGCGTGCAGATCTTTGGGCCTAAGCTGCTCGATCAAAATAGCTTCTCCTTTAGCATTGCCAAGCCCAAGAAAAAACATCTCGTTTTTGGGGAAGCGGAAGCAGGTAGTGACTTCACGTTGAAAGTTAAGGTGCCAACGACGCCTGTTGCTTTGCCGTACCGCTTAGCCGGAAGTTACAGCTATGTAAATACTACCGATCAGAAACAGCAAATCACCATGGTGCGCGAGATGGTGAGTGCCACAGGTAAAACAGTCGAGAAGAGGACCGGTGTGTGGACGCTTAAACCAGGCGAAGCTGATAGCGTGGCCTTTAAGACGCAAATGGCTTCCAATTTAATACTTGGAAAGTATACCTACCGCATGACGGCCTATGACCGCAAAACCAAAAAGCTGTTGAGTCGAATAAGCTGGCCACTGGAGATTATTGAAAAATAAATCAGAGATAGAAAAAGTGGTCGCCTCGGACGACCACTTTTTTCGTTCATCCTCTTGTCTCGTCCCGCTTTATGGTGATTTTCTTCACTTGAGGACTTTGCTCGCTTAAATCCAAGTTGCTTTAAGTTCATTAAAGCGGTTGTCGAGAATGGATCCGCGCGTTTCTTCCATAAGTTTCAACATGAAGCGGAGGTTATGAATGGAGGCGAGGCGGAGCGCGGTCATTTCGTCGGCATCAAACAAGTGATGCAGATAGGCGCGGGAATAATTTTTACACGTCGAGCAGTCGCACCAATTATCTGCCGGAGAAAAATCTTTGGCAAATTTAGCATTTTTAATATTGAGGCGGTGATTGTTTGTTTTATCAAAAGTAAACAGCATGCCATGTCGAGCGAGTCGAGTCGGAGCCACGCAGTCGAACATATCTGCACCATATTCAACCGCGATAAGTAAATCGGTTGGATTAAGGCCGACGCCCATGGCGTAGTGCGGTTTGTTTTCGTCGATGAGCGGGTAGACCCAATCAAGAATGTTCGCGGTTGCTTCCATATTATAGCCGATGGATTCGCCGCCGATAGCGATGCCGTCGAAGCCCAGGCTATCGATGTATCGCGCCGATTCCCGGCGCAAGTCTTCACGGTTCGCGCCTTGGATAATGCCGAATAAAAATTGGTTGTAGCCGTGATAGCGGGTGTTTTTACGATGCGCTTGGAGCGATCGCTCGGCCCAGCGGTGCGTGCGCTCCATAGCTTCGCGCGCGTAAGCAAGGTCGGCATCATCCGGTGTGCACTCGTCAAAGGCCATAATAATATCCGCGCCAAGTTTGTGTTCACACTCGATCGCCGATTCTGGGGTAAAAATATGCGCGGAGCCATCGAGATGACTTTGGAACGCCACGCCTTCTTCGGTAATTTTGACGAGTGATCCACCGGTGAGGGGATCGTTTTTTAATTCGGCGCTATCATATTTTGTTTGGACATTTAGTTTAGCCGCCGCCGCAGTTTTTGCGGCCGCAAATGTTTTCTTTTTTTCTTTTTGGAGGCCGAGACTGAAAACTTGGAAGCCGCCACTGTCGGTGAGGATGGGTTTTTTCCAGTTCATGAATTTGTGGAGGCCACCGATGTCGGCAATCAGGTTCTCGCCGGGTCGCAAATGCAAATGATAATTGTTACCCAAAATTATTTGCGCCTTAATTTCCTCGATATCGGCGCTGTCGAGTGTTTTGACGGCGGCTTGCGTGCCGACCGGCATAAAAGTCGGCGTTTTGATGACGCCGTGATCGGTGGTAATTTCGCCCACCCGGGCCTTGGTTTCGCTATCTTTGTGAAGCAGTTTGAAAAATGGCATAAGTTTATGGTCGCAATACTAACATAAACAGGCGAGACTTTCAAGCGTGGTAATGTAGCGTGGTAATGTAGAGTTACGTTTGTTAGGTTTATTCTAATACAAAACAGCCCCGAGGGGCTATTTTTCAAAGATGCGAGTTGTTTTAGTGGGCAACGAGTTGTTTTAGTGGGCAACGAGTTGTTTTAGTGGGCAAACGGCTCCATGTTTGAGATTTGCCGTTCTTCTGTTTTGGATAAGACATTTTTGTGAGCAAGCAGAGAGA